>DASUFH010000402.1:0-4250 GCA_036274645.1 Terriglobia bacterium | reverse complement strand
GACATGCCGAATCCGGCGCTGACCTGGTCGTAGATATGAATTTCCGCGGGCTTGCCGGCTGCTTTCCACGCCGCGAAGAGCGCGAGACAGCCATTGGTCACGTTGAAGTGCGTCGCACCCACCGCAACAAACAGCGGTCCGGCATCCGCCGGTACGTTGACGTCCATCAGCGAGGGCCCGTAGACCGAAACGAGAAAATCGGGTGTCGCGTCGGTTCGTGTCCCGAGAGCCGTCCCCACCGCTACGCCGCCCCCTGCCGAAAAGCCCATGATGCCGACCCGCGTGGGATCCACGCGCCACTCCTTCGCGTTACGGCGAATCAGCCGAAGCGCCTGCTGCGCGTCGGCGACGCCCATCCGCAACACTTCCGACAGCGCATCGTCATCCGGCGCGGGATTGGCGTTCGCGTTGCGGATCTCCAACTCCTGGCGAGGACCTGCCCCGCCGCCACGACCGCCGCGCGCGGCTCCGCCTCCCATGCCACCCTGGAGCGTCCGGTACTTCAGCACGAACGCGGCAATGCCCTTTCCGTTCAACCACTCGGCCACCTTCACCCCTTCGTTGTCGATCGCCAGCGCGCGCAGCGCGCCGCCCGGCGCAATAACGATGGCCGCTCCGGTCGCGCGAGACGCTTCCGGCAGAAACACCGTCAGCGTTGGATCACTGACGTTGGTCACCGTGCGGCCTCCCCCGGGAGAATTGGTTACCGACTCCGGAACAGTCCAGGATTCGGAGCCCGGCGCCTTGCCCGGCCACAGATGGATCTCCTGCGACTGCGCATGGGCTACGCTCGACAGGAGCATCAGGGATGCGACGAAAGACAGGATGCAGGTTTTCATGTTCTAACCATCCTTTGTGAATCGCTCAGGGCGTCACGCGAATCGAAACTAGCCGGTGTTGCGGATCGGAAACCCCGTCCGGTTTCGCCACTCCCGGCTCAATGCGCACTTTGACGGACGCGGGATTCGCTCCGAGCCCCCGCAACAAATCGGCCACCTTCCCGGCGCGCTCGGTGGCAATCGTTTCCCGCTCCGTCAGCGTCTGGCCATTCGAAAGCAGCGTCGCGCCGCGATACGCCGTGATCTCCACCGACTTCGCCTTCGCCGCGGCGGCGAATGCAGCAATCTCACTGACCATTCGCGTGTCCCGCAGGAACAGAAACGAACTGTCGAAGTCGTAATAGATCTGCCATTCGCGCTCGCGGAAGGGCGGGGTCATCCGCTCCGGAACCGCCCCGGCAGTGGACACCGGCGCATGCCTCGTCGATGGACCCGCGGGACGCCGGGTTGGCGGCGCGTCGATTCCCGGCTCCGCGGGAAGGATCGTGTTGCATGCCGGATTGAGTTCCGGCATCACTGAAAGCTTCACCGGCTTCAACGGAATGCCCCCGCAGACCCGTGGGCCCGGCTCGACGGTCCCCTCAACCAGCACTTCGTGCAGGAGCTGCGGTGGATAGAGATCGGCGGAGATGTCCTGCTGAACCGCCAGGTAATACGTCTCTCCTTCGTATTCCGCGAGGAAGCAGGGAACCGTCTTCGTGTCGCGCACGATCGGACAGGCGACAAAGCTGCGCTGCTGGGCGGCGAGGGACGCCGGAAGGACGGCCATCACAATAAGAGCCTTGAACGTCATAGCACTCCCAGAAAATTGATCAGGTCCTGCTTCTCCGTTTCGGTGAGCTTCATATCGAATCGCCGGTCGTAATAATCGACAAGCTCCCGCAGGTTTTTCGCCGAGCCATTGGAAAAGTACGGCGCGCGCGCCGACAGTCCACGAAACTGCTGCATCACGATCGAGCCGACATCCGCGCACCGGCCGGAAATCAGGGCGCGCCCGGGATCGCTCGTATAAATCACCCGTCCCAGATACGGGTGCGGCGGCGCAGAGGCTTTGCAGGTGATCTTGAAAACAGGCAGTTCCCGCGACTCGCTATATAGAGGAGGCTCGGTCCACCGGGGATAGTTCGTTGTGCCCAGGTCCACCCATCCGGCCGAAAGGTCCTGCCCCGTCATCTGATGGTTATGACAGGTCGCGCAGGTTCGCTTGAGCGGATTGCCCAGGCCGATTGAATTGATGTGGACAACGTCACGCAACCAGAACTGCCGAAACATGAACAGATCGGCGCCGCGCGCCACCGAAGCCCGGAACTCATCCTGCGCGGCGCCGCCGGACTTCTTCCAGGCGTCAAAGGACAGGAACACCGAATCGTAGTCGTTGTCACCCAGCACACCGGGTTTGCGCTCCGCCATGGCTTTCGGCCCGAGAGCGGCCGGACCTCCAGACTCCGCCAGGTTGCCGGCCGAACCATCGAAAATCTGCGCGACATAGACCTGGCTCTCGAATTCCACGATCTGCCGCAATTGTTCCGGCGTGACGGACTGCGCCTGCTCATGACCGAGCGCCGCGCTGCGCGCCTGCGTGGTGAGTGTGGCTTCACGCGCGTCCGCCATGAAGTTCATGCCGACGGGCCTTCCCGTCGTCGGATCCGTGTCGGCCAGAGCGCCCAGCTTCAACACGACCTGGGGAGCGGGGTTCGTCACGTATTTCAGATTGGCGGCCATGCGCGGACGGCGGTAAACGGAAACGGTGGGTGTCGCGCTTTTCAGTCCGTACACCGAACTGGTGTTGCAGCTCGTCGGATCACTCACCACCTCGATGGTGAATTCCGCGTTTTTCGGGACCGGGAGAAACACGCGAATCAAACCGCGGTTCAACAGGAGGGAGTGCGACTTCTCCTCGTTTTGCGGCAGGTCCGGACAATTGGATCCATCGATCGCGGCAAACAGCGGATCCCTGCCGCTGGTCCGTCGCCACTGTTCGCGGGCGGCCTCGGCCGAAAAACTCATGCCGTATGCCGGCTGGTGGCACGTGACGCAGGCCCTGCCATTGCTGCCGAGCGCCGTGAAGAACGGGTGTCCCTTTGTGTCAACCGGACCGGACGCCAGGAGCACTCCCAGCCGCCCCGTCGGCGTTACGAATTCCATCTCTTCGGGCACTGTGCCGGACGCTCCCGCGCTGACCCAGTTGTTGCTGTACGGCTGCTGCGGAAACGCCAGCACGGCAAACGCCAGGGCAATCGCGCCGGCGGCAGTCCAGATTGAAACGACGGACCTCAATGTTGTGTCACTCCAGGGAGATGAGATGCGGCGCAGTCTACCAATACCCGCTGCAAAAGGGAAAGACGTCGCGGCTCGCAGACTTAGACCTGACAGATCTAACTGCTTGCAGGGGCGGCCATAGACCACCCCTACAGGAAGCATTCCCGCACGAGGCGCAGGAACGCCGGGAGCAACGGCGAGTGAAGCCGGCGAGACCAGACGAGCATCAGAGGAACAACAGGTTCGGGCGTGACGTCCAGGCGACGCAAGATCACTCCCCGTGGAAGAATCGACGCCACATAGTCCGGCAGCAGCGAGAAGCCCACGCCGGTTCGAATCAGATTCAAATTGCCGAGGACGTTCCCGGCCAGCTGGGCCACGGGCGGCTGCAGGCCCGAATTCCGACAGAAAGCCTCGACCGCGTCATGCAACTCCGGCGCGGTTTTGCGCGAGATCATGATGAAGGGCTGCCGGTTCAGGTCTTCCACGCGTACTTTCTTCTTCGCCGCCAGGGGATGTCTGGACGGCAGGCCCACCAGGAGCTTCTCCTCCATCAACTCTTCGACATGAACGTCCGGCAACGACACCGGCCCGCGCAGGAATCCGACATCGAGAGCATGCTTCCTGAACGCCGCTTTCTGCTCGATGGTCGGCAGGTTGTAGAGCACGAGCTTCAAGTCCGGCATCCGTCTCCGAACCAGCGGCAGCAGCTTGGGCAGGACCTTCACTTCCGCGGCGGCCCCCACCGCAACGGACAGTTCGCCCGCATGCTCCTCGGCCGCCCGCCTGGTCAGCCGGACCGCATGCTCAGCGCGTTCCAGAATCTCCCGAGCCTCGGCAAGAAAGGTCCGGCCGGCCTCAGTGAGCGCAACCTGGCGTTTGTTGCGAACCAGCAGAACGGCGCCGACGTAGGCTTCCAGCTGTTTGATCTGTTGACTGAGCGAAGGCTGCGCGGTCTCGAGTCTTTCGGCGGCTCGCGTAAAGTTCAGCTCCTCCGCAACGGCGATGAAGTACCTCAGGTGCCGGAGTTCCATGAGCGCCGAAGGCGTTCCCCCGGTTTTCCATTGTCCGTTGGCTGTGGTCGATTGTGACCTGCAGTTCTTTCATTGTTCGTTAACCGGAAACCGGCCAGCGAACAACGAAAGAAGTCCA
>DASUFH010000401.1:0-5508 GCA_036274645.1 Terriglobia bacterium | reverse complement strand
CGGGAATCGATGCGAGTGACGTTTCGGAGGCTTTCCTTTCCAGAAATTCCCCACCGTCCATGACTGGCATCAGCAGGTCGAGCAGAATCAGGCAGGGGCGTTCCCTCCCCTGAAGCTGCTCCAGCGCCTCCCGGCCGTTGCCGGCCGTCAGAACTTGAAAGCCCTCAAGTTCCAGGAATATTTGAAAGTTTTCCCGAATGAACTCCTCGTCCTCGACGATTAGAACCGGATGTCTTTCGCACGTCATGCTGGCAAAATCCCAAATTTCTTTTTCCAGCTACGGGGCCAAAGGCTACTTTCTTAACGCTTTGACTTGACGATACCATATTGGGTTCCCGGTGGCATTTCAAGACAAAGGTGGAAGGGCTTTCAGGCCAGCCACTTCGTTTGATCCAGTCAGAGCATGAACTGGATTCGCGCCTGGAAGAATTGTGTCCTGCCGCCGCTTATGCCGAAACGGTCCAGCACGCCGTAGCCGTATCCGAGTGTGAACCGGAACTCGTAAGAGGGATACCAGGCGAGCGTCGGCGTCACCCGCCAGAACCTGCCGCCCTGGAGGGGCCCGCTGTTGGCGTTCGTGTAGGTGGCGTGGATGGTCGCCTCGAAGGCGCCCGTCCCGCCTTTGAATAACGACGATTTCGGATAGACGAAGCCGAACACTCCGCCGCGGGTTTGGTACGTGCGAACCTCGCCGGTCATGAGCCACGATGCCCAGATGTCGCCGCCCTGGAACTGATGATTTCCCTGGGAGGCTTCGGTCCTCACGAAGTAATACGCGCCTCCGAACAGCAACGAGTTGTCTCGGTACCACACCTCGGGCCCGATCAACTGTTCGTGCTCCGCGGGGAAGACCCCGGTGTCGAGGAAATAGGGGGCCGTGATCGCTTCTGGTCTAGCCTTGAGCTGCGTCTGACCGTTTTTCGGATTGCCGTACTTGAAATTCGCGGCGAGATGGAGGACCTTGCCGTCCGTTGGGGAAAGAAGCGGCAACCAGATCACGCGCGCCGCGTATTGCTGGTCCATGAACGGATAGAGCGGCTTGTGTAAAAGCGTCTCGTTGAAATATCCGAGGTTCCAGACGAGGCGCTGCTTCGGGAGGTATCCCATCCATCGGATGCCGTCGTTCTGGATCGGGATGGTCATGTCCTCGATCTCGGCGCGCTCCAGGCCCATGATCGAGGCCCCGGACATCTGCTTGATCATGGAAACGCCGAGCTTCGTGCGGCCAATGAAGAGCCACCCCCAGATTTCGGGGACCGCGACGACGATGCCGGTCTCCCGCCATAGCCAGGTATCGTTGGCGACGTCGCGCATGTACCCGGCCTTCCATTCGATGAGGCGCTTGGACTTGGGAAACGTTCCGGAGGCGAGCAGCCGGATGTCGCGCCATTTCGTAGCGGGTTGCGTATCGTTCAGAACGCCCCACTGGGCGACGCTGGCAGGGTCCTGCTTGAACCGGACGACGTCGTACATGACGTTGTATCCGAAATGGAAGGTGAAATTCTTGCCGCCGTAGTCGCTCCAATGCATCAGCTTCTGGTCTTTCGGGGCAAACGGCCCGTCCTCGGCTCCAAGGGCCGCCTCAATCTCACTGTTGGGCGTAGCGCCCGCCGCTGGCGCCTGCCCCTGCGCCGGGGCGGCGGGCGAGGCCGGCTCCGGGACTTGGTCATCCCCGGCATTGAGGGTGTTATCAAGTGGCGCGGGTCGCGCAGGTTGGGCCGGTTGTTGCGCCGCCGGCGGCGGAGCGCCGTCAGGCGGCGGTTGCTGGGCGTGCGAAGTCAGAGGCTCGTCGCCGGCGGCGAGCTGGTTCACGAAGCCCCCGGCCGACGGAGTTGCGGGCGGCGGGCTTTGAGACACCGACGGAGGGCCGGCCGCCGGAGCCGCGGGACCGCTATTCGGCGGCGGCTGCTGGGCCGACGCAGGGGCCGGCGCCCCGAAGAGCGTGAGCGCAGTTGCAAACGCCAGCGCTGCCGTTCCGGCCCTCATCGATGCGCTCTCAGTAGGTGTAGAACATCTTCTGGATCTGTTCGGGCGTGTGCTTGCCGACCAGGGCCAGTGACAGGAGAATCCGCGCCTTTTGCGGATTCAACTCATCCGAGGCGATGAAGCCGAACTTGTCGTCGCTGATTTCCACATCCCGCCCCACGTTCCCCGTCGCCACACGCGAGCTGCGCACCACCACGACGCCCTTTCGGACCGCGCCGGACGCGGCGTGCAGAGACGCCTTGTTCATGTTTCCGTTTCCGACCCCGGCGATCACGATGCCCCGGGCGCCGCTCGTCACCGCGCAGTCGATCAGGTCGGGCGACATATCCATTGAGGCGAAGATGATGTCCACGCGCGGCATCGCGGTGACGTTGCTGATATCGAATTCCGCCTGCGTGGTGTGTTTCCATTCCGGCTTGGAGAAGAAGTCGTTCTTCCCGTAACTGGCCACGCCAACCAGGCCCCGGAGCGGAGACATGAACGTCTGGACGGCAGTGGTGCTGGTCTTGGTCAACGAGTGCGCGCCATGAATCCAGTCGTTCATGACGACGAGCACGCCACGGTCCCGGGCGTTCGGGTCGACGGCGACACCCACGGCGTTGTAGAGATTCAGCGGGCCGTCCGCGCTGACGGCGGTCGATGGGCGCATGGAGCCCACCATCACCACCGGCTTATCGGTCTTCACGGTCAGGTTGAGGAAGAAGGCGGATTCTTCCATCGTATCGGTGCCGTGGGTGATCACGAATCCGTCCACGTCCGGCGACGGCGCCAGCTCGTTGATGCGCTTGGCGAGCTTCAGCAGGATGTCGAAGCTCATGTCCTGTGATCCGACGTTCGATATCTGCTCGCCTTTGATGTTCGCGAGATCCCGGATGCCGGGAACAGCGGCAATCATGGCGTCGATCGTCACCGCGCCCGACGTGTAGCCCGCCTGCGTGCCGGTTGCCGCGGCGCCGGCGATCGTGCCCCCGGTCGCCAGGATGACGACGTTGGGTTTCTTCGTTTGCGCGGGGGCAGCCGGCGCCTGCGCCAGCGCTATGGCGGCTGCCATGGCGAGCCACACCTTATGAAACGACTTTCTGTTCACCCTTCTGGTCATTTCTCTGATCATCGGTCTCCCCTTTCTGAAAACCATGCCTTCACGTTTTCAGCTCAGGCGGCGGGCGCCTATTTCTTCCCTGGCACGCCAGCCCGGCGCAGATTGGCCAGCTTGACAGGGTCGAGCAGGTCGGCGATCTGCGCTTCCGTCAGAATCTTGCGCTCGCGGATGATCTCGAGGATGCCCTTTCCGCTCTTGTAGGCTTCATTCGCCAGTTCGGTCGCCTCGTCGTATCCGATAATCGGATTCAGCGCCGTCACGATCCCCACGGTCGTTTCCATGTAGCGCTCGAGTGTCTTCTCGTTGACGGTGATCCCGTCCACGCAAAGCGAACGGAGGGCTGTGGCGGCCCTGTACAAAAGGTGCTGCGACTCCATGATCGCGAGTCCTTCCAGCGGTTCGTAGGCGTTCAGTTGAAGCTGGCCGGCATGAGCGGCCAGCACGACGCTGGTGTCGTTCCCGATCACGCGGAACGCGACGATATTGACCAGTTCGGGTATGACGGGGTTCACCTTGCCCGGCATGATCGACGAGCCCGGCTGTAAAGCGGGAAGATTGATCTCCTGAAGGCCGGCCCGTGGTCCCGATGTCAGCAGAATCAGGTCGCCGGCGATCTTCGACAGCTTCACCGCGACGCTCTTCAGCGCCGAGGAATACACGATAAATCCCTCCTGGTCCCATGTGGCGGCAATCAGATCGGCAGCCGGCACGATGGGTTTTCCGGTCAGGTTCGCAAGATGCATCGCGGACTTTTCCGCGTAGCCCTGCGGCGCATTAAGTCCGGTCCCAATCGCCGTGCCGCCCATGTTCACGGCGTAGAGATGCCGTTCGGCTTCACGCAACACGCGAATCTCCGTTTCCACGGAGTTGGCAAACGCGTGAAATTCCTGTCCGACCGTCATGGGAACCGCGTCCTGCATTTCCGTGCGTCCCATTTTCAAAATCTCGTTGAACGCGTCGCCTTTGGCCCGGAAGGAAGCCGCCAGCTTCTCCAGTTCCGCAATCAGCTTATCGTTCCGCAGGAGGAAGGCCACTTTGAGCGCGGTTGGATAAGAGTCGTTGGTGGATTGCGACATGTTCAGGTCGTCGTGCGGGTCGATGATGTTGTATTCGCCCTTCTGGTGGCCCGTCATTTCGAGAGCGATATTCGCCATGACCTCATTCGCGTTCATGTTTGTCGACGTGCCGGCGCCACCCTGATACCAGTCGACAAGGAACTGGTCGCGGTGCTGTCCTTTCAGCAGCGCCTGAGCCGCCTTTTCAATGGCCGCCAGCGTGTCCTTGTTCATCGCGCCAACGTCCGCGTTGGCCCGCGCTGCAGCCAGTTTGACGATGGCCCACGCTTCGACGAATCCGGGATAGTGGTTGATCGGGATTCCCGAAATCTGGAAGTTCTCCAGAGCCCGGGCCGTCTGGACTCCATAATAGGCGTCCGCCGGAATCTCTTTCTCGCCCAGCAGGTCCTTCTCTATACGCGTCGGCCCGATCGTCGTCGCGGCCTTCTGACGCGGCTCTCCAGGCGCCTGCAGTTCCTGCGACTGCGGCGCAGCCTGTGGGACCCCGCTCATCAGAAGAACAACCAGGAGCAAACGAACAGCTTTTCGTCCCTGGCGCGGGCGCGGAACGCGCGCGCCTGTATGGCTCGTCATATACGGCTCCTTGTCGATAAGCGTGTGTGCCAGATCCGGTCAGGCGCTCGAATCGCTGAGAGACATGCTGCGGCCTTGTGGGCAATCGACGGGCCACGGCCGATCACTCCCGGTGGATTCCGGGACGCGCGCGCCTCCTCAACAGGATGGGACATGCGGCCAAGGACGCCGCGGATTTGCACGGTTGATGGAGGAGTCCGTTCAGCCTGTCTTGGGTGTCAACGGAATGGACAGGCGCCGGGCGACACTTCGGCGCCGCTCAGGCGGGGCTTTTCCCGCCCTGACGATGACACGATCTTCCGGCTGCCGTCGAAACATTCATAGGGCGCTGAGTTGATCGAAGCTCGCCGGATACGTTGAGGGGCCATACCTCCTGGGAGGCCTCACTCGACAGTGCCAGCGACGGCGCACGGAGCGAATACCAACCTATTTCGGCGGGCGCAGGAATCCTCCGGACACGATCTCCGTTTCTGAACAGAATCGCTCAGAGCCGGCTTTCCTCGATTGACGGAGGAGGGCAGTCCCCCAAGGGAGGCTCAATATGAAAGACTATTCTGCGCAACCATGCGGCCCTGGTCGACTGGGCCGGCTGGCGCGCCAATGGATATCGATCGCGTGCGCGCTGCTGCTGATGCCGGGTAATGCGATTTTCCTGACCGCTCAACAACCAACTCAACAGACGACCGAACGCAACGCGGCCATTCCGCCCGACCAGATGGACTCGCTCGTTGCTCCCATCGCTCTTTATCCCGACCCACTCCTCAGTCAGACGCT
>DASUFH010000400.1:0-6567 GCA_036274645.1 Terriglobia bacterium | reverse complement strand
ACGTCGACTACGAGGTGCTCAGCGCGCTGCTCGCCAAAAAAGCGAACGTGAACGTGAAAAACGAGTTCGGTTTCACGCCGATTGCGGAAGCCGCCGCGTTGGGCGACGCGAAAATGGTGAAGATGCTGCTCGACGCCGGCGCCGATCGGGAAGGCGCCAATCCGGATGGCCAGACGGCCCTGATGCTCGCGATCAAAACCGGTGAAGTGGACGCCGTCAAACTGCTGATCCAGGCGGGCGCGAACGTCAATACCGTCGAGAAATTTCACCAGCAGACTCCCTTGATGTGGGCCGCCTCGGCGGAGCAGAACTCCGGTCCCATGGTCCGGCTGCTGCTGGCGAACGGCGCCGATCTCAAGCCGCGGGCGCTCTACACGGACTGGCCCAGCCAGATCACGGCCGAACCCCGCGCGCAATACCGGCCGGTGGGCGGACTTACCGCGCTGCTGTATGCCGCGCGCGATGGCTGCTACGACTGTGTCGACGCGCTGATCCGGGCTGGGGGCAACGTGAATCAGCCGACGCCGGAAGGTGTGACCGCGCTGATGCTCGCCATCGACAACGACTATAACGACGTCGCGAAACTCCTGCTCGATCGTGGGGCCAATCCCGGAGTCTGGGACTGGTGGGGCCGCACGGCCCTCTACATAGCCATCGATCGAAAAGGATGTGCGGGCCGCAAGGCGTGTGCGGGAAGCGTTCCTTTCGGATCGCGCGGATCGAGCATGGACATCATCCGGGCGCTGCTCGCCGCCGATATCGACGTCAATGCGCAGCTGAATTTTCATCGCCCGAGCCGGGGGGGAAACAACGGGCGCTTCATCGAGCCGCTGCTGAATACCGGATGTACCCCGTTGATGCGCGCGACGATCGGCGCGTGGGCCATCGACGCCAACGAACCGGAAAGGAGCAAGACATCCGGCGATCCCGAAGTCGTTCGCGCCCTTCTGGCCAAAGGCGCCGATCCCAACATCAACGACATGGGACTGACGCCGTTCCTCTTCGCGGCTGGAGTTGGCGTTGGAGACATCGACGGAACGGGCCTGGCGAAAGACTGGAGCGTCGGCGGTCCGGTGAACAAGGAGATGATGGAACTGCTGCTCCAGCACGGCGCCGACGTGAACGCGCAGGTGACGGGGACCCGCACCTACTCCATGCGCATCTCCCGGGCGCCTTCCGCGAACGAAGGCCGGACGGCCCTGCACATCGCGGCGATGACCGGCAACATCGAACTGGCGCGCTACCTTCTTCAGAAAGGCGCCAAGCCGGAAATCCAGGACGCCGGCGGCCGCAAGGCGATCGATCTGATCGGCGCCGGAGCGTCCGGTAAGAACCCCGTCATCGAAGACGAGATTCGCAGGCTTCTCGAGAGCGCCGCGGCAAAAAAGTAAGCGGCAATCTGCCTTCAGTCGGCCGGTTATCTATCGAGTTTCGAGTCCATCGAGATACGGCGTTTCCCCCGAGTCGGTGGGCGGCGCCGGGATGCCATCGATGCTGGTCCTGTTGCGGGCGCGCCGGTAATCCACCAGCCCGTCTTCGCCTTTGCCTTCGGCCCAGCGAATCAGCGCCTCCCGTTCCTTCACCACCGCCATTTCGGGAACGGCGAAGCCGCAGGAAGTCTGCACGAACTCGATGTCGCCCACCAGGATCTGCCGCGCGCCCGCGAGGACCGGAAACAGCGGCGCCAGTTCTCGCCATTCCGCGCTCGTGCGATGAATGACGCGCCCTTTGCAGTACAACCGAACGATCCGGGGCTTTCCGGAAAACGCGCAGATCATCACGGTCATGCGCGTGTTCTCGGCGACGTGCGCCGCGGTTTCGTTGCCGCTTCCGGTCAGGTCCAGATAAGCGATCCGCCGCGAGTCGAGCACACGCAGAGTGTCGTGTCCCTTGGGCGAAACATTCACATGCCCCTCGGCTGAAAGAGGCGCCGTCGCTACAAAAAACAGCGGCGCAGCGGCGATCATTTCTCTTAATTCCGGAGTGATCTCGTTCATCACCTGACCCATCGTGAAGTCTCCTTGCAAAGACGGGCGCGCGCCCGCGGACTTCTATTCTAACCTCTGGCCGAACGGCGCTTTGTTGTCGGGCGGTCTATGACCGCCCAGCGTTTCAGATCAGAGTTTACAAGCAGGCGGGGACCCAGACTTATCCAGGGGGGCGGCGCCGACGCAGTTTTTTCTTCCGGACGGACCCGTTTTTCTGGAATGCTTCTGCCATGCTGGCCACGCGAATCAAACAAAAAGACGGCGTTTTCTACTTCGCGTCCTTCAAGGCGCGCGACGTTCTGAACCGGGTCAAATTCACCACGCGCTTCTATTTCGAAGGCGAAACCATTGAGGCCGAACCGGTGATGGACGATCCGATCGCCCGGTTCATCGGATCGGTGGAGCGGAGCGAGAAGGCGTTCCAGCGCATGCTCAGCCGGCGCAAGGTGCGAGAGATCGTCAATTTCTATGAGTCGGCGGAGACGCAGCCCATGATTCCGGGCAGCGTGCTGTTGTTTTCAGAGGACGTTCTCCACTTCCGGCCGCTCGGACAGTTCGAGTCTGTCGGAAATCTGGAAGAACCCCGCTCGGGCTTCCTCATCATCGATGGCCAGCATCGGCTGGCCGGGCTTCATTTCTATGGAAGCAAAAACGAGGAACTGCTCGACCAGATCGAAGTGCCGTGTGTGATCTTTGACGGGAAGACCGCGGAATTCGCGGCCGAGATGTTCGTCATCATCAATTCCACGCAGACCCGCATCAACAAGTCCCACCTGGTGGATCTGCTCGATCGCATCGGCCGCTACGACGAAAAGACCCGGCTTGCGGCCTCGACCGTGCGGAAGCTTTACGAAGAGCCGTCTTCACCGCTGCAGTACAAGATCAACCGGCTGGGCGGGCGCAGCCGCCAGGAGAAGTGGATCCTGCAGGCCGAACTTTTCAATGAACTCAAGAAGCTGATCGAGGAGCATGAACGGCTGTTCATGAAGGATCTGCGGGGGAAGGCGGACCGCGCCTTCGAGCTGATCGCGGATTTCCTCAAGGCGGCGCGAACGGTGATGGACCGGGTGTGGGGCAACAACGATCGCTACAAGTTCACCACGAGCGTCACGCTCAAGGCGTTGATCCGGGTTCTTGGCGAACTGATCGAGTCTTCCGACGCGGTCGAGCGCTGGATGGAGAGTCCCGGGCCGAAACATTTTGAGAAGCGGATTTCCGGCTGGGCCGAACTCAAGGACGATTTCCGCACGGAAGGTTTTTACGAACGCTTTCCCGCCAAGGGCCAGCTCGAGCGCGTCCGCGTCATCGAGCAACGGCTCCTTCGGGAAACCAGAACGGGCTAGTGGTCGGTGTGACCGTCCACAGATTTCCCCTCCCGTCCCCCCGGTTGTCCGTTGTGCGCTGGCTGTTGTCCGCTGTGTAATGAACCTGGCTGAACTGCCCGATGACCCATTTGCTGACGGGTCAATCAGTCTGCGGGTAAGTGCGCCAGGTCCCGGCCTGATTCCAATTCATTCACCTGTTCCCGATTAAACTTCCGACCGCCTTGCCAATCTTTCCGATCTTTTAGCGCATTGACCAACAAAGGAGGATTCCATGTTGAAGATGCGACAGATCCTGATTGCCGGATTGTTTGCGGTGGTCTTTGCCACGGGAGTCTTTGCCCAGGCTGGCGAATGCTCCGCGTTGCCCGAATGCAAGTACTTCTATGTTTTTGGCGCCGCCAGAACCGCCAGTACGGTCAATGGCCCCAGAGTGGTCAAGGGGTCCAACGGGGGGATTGGTTATGAGACGGTCGGTGACCGCGGGTTTGGAGCCGGATTGGAGATCGGCGGCGGGTTTCCCGAGAACCTGGATGGAATCGGCGGCATCTATGGTTCGTTGTCGGCCCTTTACCATCGGTGGCCGTCGGCGCGCCTCACGGTTTTCGGCGTCGCCGGCGTCACCGGGATGACGGATACCTCGGGTGACGATCGCGGGAATGCCGGATTCCACTTCGGCGGTGGCGGCGACTACTGGTTCGCCGACAAGGCCGCCTTCAGGTTTGAATACCGCGCGCAGACGTTCAAACACTGTGGAGGATGTGTTGTGAACACGTTCCGCGTCGGATTCAGCTTTCCATTCCGATGAGGCGCGCGCTTTCTTTCGTGATCGGCGAACGACGGCGCCCCTGTCCCTGCAGCGCAGAAACGTGCGATGATTTCGAAATGCGAGAAACACGACGGGAAGCGAGAACCTGACGATGGGGTATCACCTCACGAGAATCGTGCCGATGACCTTCGAGGACGCAGTCCGGAAGGTCACGGAGGAATTGAAGAAGGAAGGTTTTGGCATACTGACCGAAATCGACGTCCAGAGCACGTTGAAGAAGAAACTGAACGTGGATTTCAGGAAATACAGGATCCTGGGCGCCTGTAACCCGCCCTTTGCGTATCAGGCTCTACAGGCCGAGGACAAAATCGGAACGATGCTGCCCTGCAATGTCATCGTTCAGGAAAGCGCTGGCGGAGTCGAGGTGTCCGCGGTGGATCCGGTTGCGTCCATGCAGGCCATTCAGAATCCCGGACTCGAGAGCATTGCAGTCGAAATCCGGGCGAAGCTAAAAAGAGTCGTCGACAGCGTCTAGCGCGCACGCCAACGGGGGAGGTTTCCCGGGAAAACTGCGCCGGATCGTCCCTTTTCCGCTTCGCCGCTCTCCCCTGTAAAGGCGCATGAGACGTCAGTGTTTCTCGCTCCGCCTTTGACATTGGGAATGGCCCTTGGCTGCTGGCAACTCGTCCCGTTCCCCTCATATATCGTCTTTCCCTTGAAGACGACTTCTCCCAGGCCGCCTCGCCTTGCGCCATTTTTCGCCGCGGATCCCTGAACGGCAGCTGGAAAACACGCTGTCCTTCTCGCAGACGCTGGCCTGCGAACAAGATCAGACCCTTTTCCCGATCCGATCACTTTGGGAGTACACTTCCCCACGCCTGCAATCATCGTCAATCGATTTGGATTCAGCCAGGAGGCAGCCATGGGACATGGTTACGTTTGGCTTGTGTTGACGGGAGCGGCGGGAATCGTGATCCCGATTCTCCTGATCGAACTCTATGCCGCGTCGAAAGGCAAGAACCCCCGGCTCTGGGGGTGGCGGGCTCTATGGTTCGGGCCGTCCATCGCAGCCATCCTTCTGGCCACCTCGAAGTCCGGGGAGAGACAGTTCCGGAAATGTCCGGAGTGCAACATGCCTGCGCGGGTTACTGAAGCTGTCTGCCAGTTCTGCCATAAGGCATTGCCGTTCGCGTAATCCATGTGGACAAACCCGGCAGTTGAACAAACCCGGCTTGTCCTGCTGCGCATCTCGCACTACCATACGATCGTCGCGGCGCCCGTGGAGCAAACGCGGCGCCCGTGGAGCAAACAATGATGATCAAGATGACGCAGGCGTTCGTGTTGTCCCTGATTCTGTCCGTTCCTTCAATCGGTGGGCCTTCCGCGCCGTTGAAATTGAAGGCGCAGGATGCGACGAGTTCGTCCATCACCCTTTACTGGGAAGCGCCTAAAGACAAGGGCACGGGGCTGGATGGATTCAACATCTATCGCGACGACTCGGTCATCGCCACGGTCTCCTCGTTTACCTACTCGTACCGTGACAGCGGACTGGAGCCGTCAACGAGCTACGTCTACAAGATCGTGGCGTTCGACAAGGAGAAACTGATGTCGCCTCCCAGCGCCAGCGCTACCGCCAAAACGAAAAACGCTCCCAAAGGTTCTTTTACCCGGGTTTCGTCGGACAGCATTATCGTCCGCACACCACCTGCCGCAGGACCTGCCGGCAAAGCCCGAAGGGATGACGCGTTGTAGGGCGGTCTATGACCGCCCAGCGTTTCGGAATGGAACCCTTGATTTCACACTGGGCGGAGAAGCAGACGGGAACCCAAAGCCCAGAATCAGATTCAGGTGTTCGCGCGCCTGGAAAGTCTTGCCATTTCGATCCTTCACAATCTCCTGCGCCACGGCCATTCCCCGGCAAATGGCGCGACGGCGAAAGCTTCAGCGGTGGTAATGCGGCCGGGACTCACGCTTCACTGGAATGGCGGCGCGCTTCCGCTGCAATCGCCTGAGCGGCAATGATGGCGATGAACAGGGCGAGGGAAATCCCCGCAAAAACAAACTGCGGTTTGCCGGCATCCATCAGCATGCCAAAGATGAGCGGGGCAGTAGCGAGTCCAACGTCGGCGCCGGCATAGACCAGGCCGTAGACCCGGCCAAACGCGCCTTTCCCCAGGGTTGCGACCGTGCTTTGGCGGACGAGCATGTCCCGGGAAGGGCTCGCGATTCCTACGCCGAATCCCATTGCGGCCATGATTCCGATGATCGACCAGCCTGGAACCACGCCAAACGTCAGTAGAAGGGCCAGGGTGGCGGAGCCGGCAAAACACAGTCCTACGAGTTTCTCCTGGCCCCTTCCGGCACTCACGAGGAATCCGCCCAGGAGCAGTCCAGCCGCGCCTCCGGCCAGGTAAGACGTCAGGCCGGACGTGCCGGCTGCGAGTGAAAGTCCGTACACACTCCGGAGGATCGATGGTCCGAAGTTTTC
>DASUFH010000399.1:0-7921 GCA_036274645.1 Terriglobia bacterium | reverse complement strand
CGACGTCGACAAACAAATGCCGTTCCCGCAGATCCACGGTTCCGACAATTTTCCCCGGCAATCCGGTCTCTCCGGCGATGGCGTTATGCACGTCCGCCGGACTGATCTCCATGGACCGGCCGAGATTCATCCACAGGCGGGTCTGGTTGGGCGGCGTGGCGCGGCTTGGTTTTTTCCCGGCCTCAGGTTTGGGTTCACCTCGCTTCACGCCGACCCAGGGCGGAGGAGATTGCCGGGGCGCCTTCTCCCGGGATCGTTTCGGCGCGGGCCTGGCCTTTGCCGGACCGCCGGCCGGGGGGGCGCTGGCGGGTGGCTTCGGTGGCCGGATGATGGGGCGAGCGGCCTGTTCTGTCTGCGGCGTTTTGCGTGGCGGTGATTTTACGACCGGTTCATCGCCTCTCAGCAGGGATAGACAGGCGGCGGCAATTTCCATGGAGCCGAAGCCTTCCGCGATCAGGCGTTCGATCAGCGGACTCTCCCCGGCAAACGCGCCGCTCTGCAGGGTAGCGCGAAGCTTGCCGAGAAAGACGGTCTGGCGAGCCTCCTGGACCTCACCTTCCGTTGGGACCCGTCCTCGCTGAATGCGCGCATTGGAGTAACGCTCGATATTGCGGATTTGAAACAGTTCGCGGCCGGAGACAAACGAGATCGCGCGACCGGCGCGGCCGGCCCGGCCCGTGCGACCGATGCGATGGACGTAGTCTTCGACGTCATACGGCAAATCGTAATTGAAGACCACATCGATATCGTCCACGTCAATGCCTCGCGCCGCGACATCCGTGGCCACGAGAAACTCCAGGCCGGATTTTCGAAACTTGTTCATGACCCGGTCGCGCATGTTCTGAGTCATATCGCCGTGGAGTCGGTCCGCCATATAGCCGGCGGCTTCGAGCCGGTCCGCGAGGTCGTCCACCATGCGCTTCGTGTTGCAGAAGATCAGTCCCAGCTTGAGATCGTGAATGTCGATCAGGCGTTCCAGGAGTTCGAGTTTGAAGCGCGCGTCCACTTCGTAGTAAACCTGTTCGACCGTCGGGACGGTCAGGGCCTTCTGCTCGATGCGGATTTCCCTGGGATCGCGCGCGTATTTGTCGATCAGCTGCCGGATGGGCCGGGGAATCGTGGCCGAAAAGAATACGGTCTGGCGCTCCTTCGGCACGGCCTGCAGGATCGACTCGATATCATCGCGAAAGCCCATGTTCAGCATTACGTCGACTTCGTCGAGAACAACGAATCGGACCGTCTCGATCCGCAATGTGCCGCGCCGCATGTGGTCCATCACCCGGCCCGGCGTGCCAATGACGATTTGCGCGCCCTGCTTGAGGCCCTGAAGCTGGCGTTCATACGACTGTCCTCCGTAGATCGGAAGCGCGTTCACACCGCGTTTGAACAGGGCCAGCTTGTGAACCTCTTCAGAAATCTGCACGGCCAGTTCGCGCGTCGGACAAAGGATCAGCGACTGCGCCACGCGATCGCCGGGCCGGCACTTTTCAATGGCGGGAATGGCAAAGGCGGCGGTTTTCCCCGATCCGGTCTGCGATTGGCCGACCACGTCATGGCCGGCCATCAACTCCGGGATCGCCGCCGCCTGAATTGGCGCGGCCTGTTCGAAACCGAGTTTGTCGATGGCCTTGAGTAATTCTTCGGAGAGATCGAGTTGGCTGAATACCTTGGTTGTCACAACCTTCGACTATACACGACATCCCTTTGCGTTCCCCGCGCGGCGCTTCATTGACCGGCGTTGAGTTTTGTTGCCTGATTGCCTCCGCTTCGATTCTGGATCGGATCTCCGCGCGGGAACTTTCTCACTACGCCATTCATTTTTCGAATTAGTTGTTCACCATTAACTGTTGCGCCTGGTGGCATTGATCCGTCCATGGACTGAAGCGCCACCCTCGAGAAACGACGAAAGCTGTCAACAACGGAAGGACTAATGCCACTAAGCGCAACAGTTAATGGTGAACAGCCAACAGTTAATGAATAAGTGGGGGAACGCTTTCCTTCGATCCGTTCCCGGGCCGCGACTGGACACGTTATGCCGTGGGCTTTACCGTTCGAGAAGGACTACAATTCCGGCACGTTGGAATCCGCAGTGGATCAAAAGAGGGACTTATGAATCGAATCTCAGCGAGCCTCGTGATCGTCGCGCTCAGCGCGGCGCTGTCTTCGTGCGATGGAGCAAACCGGAGCGCTGCCCAGGGTGGCGCGAAGCTGGAGCCGCAGGACTATATCGACATTCGCCAGCTCATCGAGAGTTACTCTCAGATCCTCGACAATTGCGCGAACAACGGCAACACCTACGCGGACCTCTTCACGGATGACGCGACCTTTGGCGTGTCTTCACAGTGGGGCGGCGGCGCCAAAATCTGGTTTCGCGGCCGCGAGCAACTCCGCGGCGCCGGGGGCGGCGGTAAGGACGAATGCCGCCCGCCGCGACCGAATCCGGAATACCACATCGTCATCAGTCCCGTCATCACATCGGCGCCGGGCGGCGCAAAGGCGACATCCACGCTGCTGACGATCACGAACAAAACCACCCGGCAGGGCGACATCATTCACTGGGAAGGTGGTTACGAAGATACCTTCGAGAAGACCGCTAACGGCTGGCGGTTCAAGTCGCGGGTACACGTCTGGCCGGAGATCAATTGGACCGACAACCCGGCGGACATGCCGCCGCGGGACCTCGAGAAAGAGTGAACTCCGTCCGTTCCGGAGGTTGCAGTCGTCGCTTTCGCGCGGAGCGGACTGCAATGTCCATGAACGCATCCGCGATACCGGACGGCTCAAAGGCGGTCGAAAGCTCAATTCGGTGTGTACGCGGCGCCGAGCTCTTCCCGGCTGGTATTGACTCCGCTGTTGTATCCGCCGAGGGACCACATCGTCCCCGTATTCCGGTCCGCGACGTACAGGTCGTATCCGCCCTGTCCGCCCGATTTCGTGCTGGAGAGCAGGATGTACTGTGTGCCGACGGGATACGCGTCGGAATAGTCCGCGTCGACGGTATTGAACGGCAGGGAGAGGGACTGAAACCCGTCGAACATGTATATCTGGCCGAACAGGTTCGACGCGCTCACCGTTCTCGAATACAGGAACTGCCCGATCGTGTCGCGGATCGGATAGAAATCGATGACATCCGGAGTATCGACCACCACGTGATCCGGCCCGCCGCTCACCGGAATGACGTGAATCGACGACGCGGAGTTCGGCATACCGCCCGGCCGGTTCGAAAACCACACCGAGCCGCCGTCCGCCGAATAGTAGGGCATTGATCGCTCCGGTCCGTCCGACGCGATGATCGTACGGACCGGCCCGCCTCCAGTATCCATTTCCGCGAGCGTTGATGGCCGCGTCTTGTAGACGATCGTTTGACCGTCCGGGGAGAATTTGGGATCTTCCTCGTGCAGAGATCCCGTATTGGTCAGGTTTATCGGATTCCCGGATTGGCCGATGGTGTACAAAAACACATCGAACCACGCAATCGCGCGCCTGCCCTTCTTCGGCCGCGCCATGAAAACGATTCGCGAACCGTCGGGCGACCAGTGAGCGTTCATCGGGTCTTCCAGGTTGGTCCAGCCACTGCTGATCGTATTCAACTGCCCGGAGCCGAGATCGAGGATGAACAGGCGGCTCGACCCATCGTTATACGACTGATAGCTGTGATAGACGACGCGACCCGCCAACGGCGGAACATCGCCGCTCACGCCACCTCCGTCTCCACCACCACCACCACCACCGCCGCCGCCGCCAGGTTTGCCTTTCCCCACTCCGGCCACACGGACGCAATTCAATGGGCTCTCTGCTACGGAGGCGCCCACCGGTTCCGTGTACGCGCAGACACCAGTCAGTGAGGTCCTGCGTGGAAGGAAACTCTTGTCGACCTGAATTCGCAGTATCGGGCCCGTTCCATTTTTATCGCCCACAGACAATGGCGCGATCAGATTGCTTTTCCTGTCGAGGTCCATGAGCGCTCCCGACCGGATACCGGCGCCAACCTGCAAAGAGCTTCCATATGGAATTGGATTTCCGCAGCGGTCGCGCCAGCGATTGTCGCAGGCAAAGACTGCAGGTGGCACGGCAGTCTGGTGGACGACACGAAGATCGCCATCGGGGTTCTCGATCTGGCCGCAAACGGCAAGACCAACCAGACCGTCCTGGTCTCCGGTATCGAAAAGGGCGCAGGCGTTGCCGGTTCGTCCCATCGCGCCGGTGGCGTTCCAGCGCACGAACACGTCATAGAACGCCGCCTTATCCATCCATCCCACCTGCGCCAGTCCTCGTTCGGCGCGAAGCGCGTTGAGGACCGGCGCGCCGTTCGGCCGGGGCTCCGCAATCACATACTCCGTGAGGATGTGATTCACCTTCAGCCCCGACTGTTCGCCGGTCGCGACGACTGAAAGAAGGGCCGCGTTGGGGTTCCCGCCCGGGAGGTCCAGCGCTGCCGACAGGACGCCGTTTTCGTCGCTGGCCAGCGTGCGCGTCGCTACATCCCGTCCGTTGTCCATGCGCAGCGTCACCAGTTCATTCGGGTTGAATCCCTGCGCGCGAATCCGCGCGTGACGTTCCTGAAGATTCAGCGATTCCGCGGCAAGGAGTCCGACACGATCGAAGGCGGTATCCGCGTGGGCGCCCGACAATCCTTCAGCCGTAATGATGAAATGATTCCCTCCGGTGTCCCGCCGGTCGATGACCCAGAGACCTTCAAAACCACCTTCGCCATCGGCGTTTACAGAGAACGCCGTTGTCGTTCCACGGCCGTTCTCCGGCAAGCCCCCGTGAGTTACGCGCAGAGTGATCCGTTCAAACGGATCGAACCCTTCACCGGAAATGGCGATGGATTCACCGGCCAGGTATTGCGGCCGCTCCGTCTCCACTTGCGCTGCCGTCGTGGACTGGAACGGAGAGCCGGATACGGGGAGGATCCGGCCGGTTACCAGAAGGATCAGCGCGAACACTGCCGCGGCGCCGAGCGCTCCACCAATTCGTTTGCTCATGAGAGCGGGGACCGTATCCAGCGGAAAGCTTTTTGTCAATTTGAGCGGGGAGGCTTGAAGACGGCTTTGTAAAACGGGAGCATCCTGGCGTCCCGCCTGCTTTGTAGGGGCGGTCTATGACCGCCCGACGTTTCGGAGTGGTTTGAACTCGGAAACGAAGAGGTCGCCATGCGCGTTGATGGCGACGCCGTGCGGCGACACCAACAGTCCGGGACCCACTTGTCCGGTGGAAGCTGATTACTGCCCACGCCTTCGCCGGTGTTCGCGCCCACGTGGGCGACGACTTTGCCTCCCTTGTCCAGAATCGTTACGCGGCCGGGCAATTCGCCGATGATGGCCTGATCGCCGCGGATGGCCACTGCAGCGGGGAGCAGCAGGCCTTCCGCGACCACGCCCAGAAACTTCCCATCCAGCGCCATGTGGACGACGCGATTGTTCGCCCGATCGACGCCGATGATGCGCGGCGGGTCGAAGCTTTTGTCGATCGCGATCTTATGCAGCGTAGTGAAACTGTACGGCGCCTCTTTCCCGTCAAACGAGGCGAAGTATTTGTCTTCACGATCGAAGCGATGGATGAAGTCGCTGGCATAGCCGTCGGTCACATACAGGTCGCCGTTCGGAGCGACGTCCACTGCGGTTAACAGCATGGCCAACTGTCCGGAGCGGGCGTTTCGAGCCTTGTAACGGTCGGGAACCAGCGCCGCCGCGTCAATGCTCATCAGAACCCGGCCATCGAGCGCCACCTTCACCACGGTCTGCCCGCGCATCGACGCTCCATACAGAAACTCCCCGTCCGGCTGCTGGCGAATCACAAAGCCGTGAAGGTCACCGGGGACGGTAACAGGTTGCGCAGAAACGTACCTTCCGGGGAGTACACCTGCACTCCTGCCCCCTGTTCCTGCACGCTGACGAACACCTCTCCGGCGGCGCTTACAGCCACATCTCCGCGCATGTTCCCGATCGACGCGCGCCCCTCCGGCAGTTTGAGCCAGTTGGGAACCACCTCGAAGTCCGCGGCCACGGGGTCCCGGCAAGCAGGACGGCGCAGATGGCCACCAATGTTTTCGCGCTCATACACGGATCCCCCGCCCTCGATTTTCTTCGCTGCACGTTCATCCTCCGGATTTTGGTGTGCGCGGAAACATACAACGGACCCTGCGGCTTTTGCTGAAGGTCAGGGTAGAGGAATAGCCCTTTTTAGGGAGCATTCACCAAACCCGCTGTGCTATAAGAGGCGTCGGAGATTTGGCGCTGTAACTATGGTTCACGACTCCCGCCCCCGCTTGAGGGAAATACGACGGGTCAGGTTTCCACTCAAGATGGCGTTAACCGGCCAGACTCCGATTTTCGCCGGCGCAATCCGCTGTTTCGGCGCGGATAGAATGCGGATTGCGCAAACTTTGGAGGACGAATCGGACCCTGTCGATCCCGGCCTCTGCGGCAGCCCAGGGGGATCTTGCGTTCTCTTTCGCCAACCTTGCGCTGGGACATTGAGGGAGCCTAGTATTTCAATCCAGTTTCGGGCAATATTTTTGCTCTGGGGAGTGTCTTCCGCATGAAAACCGTTCGTCTGTTTGCCATTCTTCTTGCTGCGTTTGTCTGCTTATCCGCGTGTGATGAAAAGACCGACACGCCGGCTCCGCCCGTCGAAAACGGCGCGGCCTCTGGCGCTCCGGCCCAGCCGCCGGCCTCCCGCGGAACTTTCGCGGTTGCTGTTGATCGCATTGGAGATATTCCGAATCCCGCAGAGAAGCAGCCGATCCAAATAAAGATCGATCAGAATCTGGATATGAGCGGATGGGCGGTGGACGAGGGCGCTCAGTCCCTGGCTGGTACCGTGGACGTCGTCATCGATGGAAAACCGTTTCCCGCCGTTTATGGTTCGGACCGTCCTGACGTTGCCGCGCACTTCAAGAACCCGGAACTGGGTAAATCTGGATACACCTTCTCAGTAGCCGCCCGGGGCCTTGGGCCCGGTAAGCACGTCCTTACTGTGAGACCCATGACCGCCGATAAGACCAAATACAGTGAAAGCAACCCGATCACGATAGAGATTCGCTAGGCTCCTGATGTCTGCCTAACGTTACTGGACGATGAATCGGGTGGGCGCCAGTGTGATTTCCGCGTCCGGGTTGTAATACTCATACGCTGTCGAAAGAGCAGTCTGGGCATTGATGGCGAAGCGGGCGCGGAAGGTGAACTGAAACCGCGCCGCGGCTGTGTGTCTGACGGCCAGAGGTATGCCACAATCCATCGACGGATCTTGAACTGGACGCTCCTTTCAGTTCACCTCACGCCGGGCGGCGATCATGGTTGCTGTCCAATGAGCAGGGAGCATTTCACAGGCATGCTTCCGCACTAATTTGAAAGCGTCTCCGTATCGTCAATTTCCACAATGGGCCGGGCGCCGCCGATCGGTGGATAACCACCAAATGCGTGACGCCGATTGATTCAGAACGGTGTGTCCAGCGAACGGGTGTAGATCGAACCGGGAAGGAGCGACCTTCGTTGACCATCCAGCAAGCGTGAGCCAGCATTCCGCGACATCGTGGGTCATCGACCGCCCCTGCAGGCAGACGCAGACGGTTGACAACTTCGGCAGATCACGACCATGTCGGGACCGCGATCGCTCGAGGGCAAGTCGTGGCCCGGCGCGCGTCAGTTGGGGCGGCGTTTTGGGCGCCGGTTTCCACGCTTAATGGTAGATTCTCAGCGTATGTTGGCGGGCGCAGACTGGTTGCGAATCCTCGAGATGTTGGCGAACACCCCGAAGATTCTCGTCAATGTCGTTTTGTTCCAGGATGGCTCGCCGGGCGCGTCAATGAAAACTGAGTTCAAAGGGTCTCAACCGCGACTGGAAATCCGTTACATGGCGCAAAAGGGCCGTGGGGTGTTCGCGCTGGAACCCATCGAAAAGGGGCGATTCATCCTGG
>DASUFH010000398.1:0-8010 GCA_036274645.1 Terriglobia bacterium | reverse complement strand
CGGTCATAGACCGCCCCTACAGGTTTCCTCGTGTCGTTTCGATCGAAATCGGGCCCAGCAGCGATGTTCCCCCGTTCGGATTGGGCGGCTGGGCCGGCGCCGGCGTATTGTCCATCTGCGTATTGAGCCGCATCTCGTTCTGCGCGACGCGGACGGTGGCCTGATTATGGGATGGCAGTGATCCCGGTCCCCAGTCCTCATGCAGGATGTTGAATGTCATGATCTCGCCGTTGATGACGAAGTCGTCCAGGGCCGCCATCGTGTAGGGGTTGTCGCAACGGCCGCAGACCATGCCGCGCAGCTTGTCGCCGACCTTTCGAATGATGAAGTACTGCTTGTTGACTCCCACGCCAAACCCCAGCCACACGCCAATGACGTCGGATTCCTTGAGTTGCTTCCACGGGCCGGGCTGCAGGTAACCTCTGCCGCCACCGATTCCGCCGGCGCCTCCTCCGCCGCGCGGCGCCTGTCCCGCGCCTCCGCCGCGCGGTCCCTGGGCGGGTTCAAGCGATAGCGTGGCCGGTATGAATCGCCCCGGAGTGCGGACGGCTCCGCGGCCACCTGCCGGCGCCGCGCCCCCGCCTCTTCCGCCGCCAATCGGGGGTACCGGGCCGTCGCCGATGGGAAGTTTGTTCACCGGTACGGGAAGGGGATCCGGTCCGCGTGGGTCCTTGATCAGGACTCGGCGGAACGGGCCGCCGCCGGGAGCGCCGCTGGTTCCCGTAACGATGAGTTTCCCGTCGTCGAACTTTGCATTCGCGCGATCCTGATATTCCGTGCTGCCGTCGAGCCGGACATGCGTCACGACGAAGGTGACGCCATCCGCGCCGAACTTGCCGTCGACGAAGGCCAGCGTGGTGGCGTCGCTGCAGCGCGTGCAGTAGATGCCCCGAACCTGCTCGCCCCGGATGGAGAATTCATAGGTATGCGGTTCGCCGCCGTCCGTTCGCCATCCGCCGCGATAATCGTCGGGATTCTGGGCCAGGGCGACCCCGCTCACGCCAAACATGGCGAGGAGCAGAATCCATGTCTTCGTCGTCTTCACTGCAAGCCTCCTTGATGACTGACAGATGCGCGCGTTAGAGATATGCGGTCCGTTGGAACTGAGAATTAGCCATTTTCTGCGCTCGCGCCGGAGTTTCAAAGTGGAAAGTTACTGAACGGATTGGCTGCGAAAAGAAGGAAGCGGTTGGTGTTTCGGGCCAGATTGTTCCTCGGCTGGAACCGCAAATCTTGCTGTCGTGACTTGCTGTAGTGACTCTACCTTCGTATGCTGTCGGTATGGATCCTGTGCCTGTCCGGTGGCCTGCTGATTCCATCTGCCTCAGCACGTCGTCCTACGATTTGCCCTCTCTGGCGTCGACTGTCTATTCACGGGTATGCCGTGTGGAGCTGTCGGCGCCGGGCTTCTGCCTCGTAAAGATCGAGGCGTCCGTTTCGTCCCAGGAATTTCGTCGGCTGATGGTCGATCTCAAGATCGCCATGTCGGCGGTTCACGAGAAGTCGACTGGGAATATGCTCATTTGTCTGTCGGGGCTGAGGGCCGATCAGCAAAATTCCACAAGACTGCATCTGTATGGTGGACCCGATGAATCGTTGCTGATTCTCGGCTATGAACCCAGTGAAGTCGATTCGTCCATTGCGGTTGCTGACTACGCAAGCAGCGCGGCTGATCTGGGGATGTCGCCCAAGGCCTACATGGAGCAGCACAATCCGATATTCCAGTCTGAAGAGGAACTGCTTCGACCTTATATCAGCGGTGTTCCGTGCTTTTCACCGGGCGCTTTCCAGATCCTTGTCGTGAACAACAGTTCGGCGCCGTTTGATCATGTTGCGTGGCAGGGCGCGCTGCATCAGGCGACCATTCCGTTTCCGGATGAAGCCAAGCGGCGCATCATCGATTCCATGCTGATTGCTTCGGCGCCTCCAGGCTCCGATGACGTCGTGTCCCCGGATGAAATGCGTGAATTTATGAGTACGTCTTCTGTTCGACGCCGAACTTACGATAGACCCGACCTGGACGACGACGTGTGATCTTCCCCACAACCATTTTCTTTACGTAATCGACGTGAAAAGTTTTTTCGGCGCGACGCGATCGCAACTGAATGACCTCCTCGAAAGTTCCCAGCGAAGTGGCCGGGTCTTCAGCGCCGTGTACCGGGAGCGGGCGGGTCGATTGGACGAGATCGATTCGATTCCTCCCGCGTTTCGAGTACGGCTGGCGGAACGTTTCGATCTCGCGTTGCCGGCGATCCACAAGAGGTTCGATTCCGTCGATGGAACGCGCCGCTATCTGCTGCGCCTCGCCGACGGAGAACTGGTGGAGTCGGCGCTCATCCCTGAAGAAGAGCGCGCAACGTTCTGCATTTCGACACAGGTGGGATGCGCTCTCGGATGCGCATTCTGCCTGACGGCGCAACTGGGCCTGACGCGCAATCTTTCCGCCGCGGAAATCGTGGCGCAGGTGGTGACGCTTGATCGCGACAATCGCGAGCGTGGTGGTCCCGGCCGCGTGAGCGTCGTCTTTATGGGCATGGGCGAGCCGCTGGACAACTACGATGAAACCATGACCGCGATCCGCATACTGGAGGATCGTTGCGGGTTGGGCCTGCCGATGTCGCGGATCACGGTGTCCACGGTTGGTCTTGTGCCGGGCATCCGCCGCCTGGCCGGCGAACCGCTGTTTCCCAACCTGTCGATTTCGTTGACGGGATCACGTAACGAGGCGCGCAGCGCGCTGATGCCGGTGAACCGGAAGTATCCCATCGACGCCGTCATGCGCGAGGCGCGCGCGCTGCCTCCCGCGCGCCAGAAACGCGTGATGTTCGAGTACGTCCTGATCGAAGGTCTGACCGATTCCGAGCCGGACGCGATTGAACTCGCCCGGTTACTCGAAGGCATGCGGGTCAAGGTGAATCTGATTCCGTTGAATCCGGCGCCGGAGATTCCGTTTTCGCGCCCGTCGGATGCCGCGATCCTCGCGTTTCAACGCGCGCTGACAAGCCGGGGTGTGCACACGTTCATCCGGAAGAATCGGGGCGGCGATGTGTCGAGCGCGTGCGGCCAGTTGAAGAGACGGCTTGAGGCCAGTGTCCCGTAGCGGTGTCCGCCGGTTATCCATTGTTCATTGCCTGTTGTCGATTGTCCGATGGACTTCTTTCATTGTTCATTCCCATGCCCCCCTTCGCAACAGCCATGACCGGCCAACGAACAACGAAAGAAGTCCATCGGACAATCGACAACAGGCAATGAACAATGGAAAACGGGGGGCGTGGGATCAGTTCTTCTTCCTGTCCTTTGGCGCGTAATAACCGTCTTTGGCCCAGACGCCCGCGATGGCTTTGTTGGGCGGCACAACGGAGACCTCGACCTTCCGCCATTTGCCGTCGCGCGCGGTGTTGGTGGGAACGTACCCGATACGGTACTGGACGCGAAGCGCTCGCGAGATTCTGGAGGCAACGAGTTCCAGTCCTCCGGTGTCGACTACGACATCTTTTTCCGGCGCGGTAACCCAGTAGCTCCGTCCACCGGTATGCCGGGCAAGGGCATCGAGCGATTCCGCCTCCGTGGCCTGCTTGTCCGCGTCGTCGGCGGGAAGTTCCTGGCAGGTCGGGCCCTCATCTTCGGTGGAGTGGTAAACCTGAATCGGCGCGCGGTTATTGGAAGGTGAGATCCCGAGGATGCTGGGTCCCTGGCAGCTCAGATCCACGTTTTCCGCGCCTGTGCCCTCGACGAGAATCGCATAAACCTGGGTCCCCTGCTGCATGGCCGAATTCATCAGCGTGGCGTAGGAGTTTTCGCGGCCCGCGCCGGGCAGATTCTTGATGGTTCCAAGGATGGGCACATCCACCGATGGCGTGGCGATCTGGACCGCGAGCGGCCGGCGCAGGAGCAGCAGAATTCTTCGTGTATAGGCGGATGCTTCAGTGAGCACGTCCATGCCGATACGGATTCCGTCTCGACCGTCGGACGGATAGAGTTCGTGGTTCCCCTGCGCCAGCGCCACCCGCGCCTGTTTGATGTCGGTTGTAAACGAGCGGACGACGGTGTCGTTGGAAACGATGAAGAATTCGGTTCCCGGGTTGCTGGCTTTGAGCAGCTCAATAAGCGTATCGCCGACGGGCAGACTGGGAGGCCAGGAGACCCCGATGCTGATTGGCCCGTCGGCGACTGCGAAGGAGGCGATGCGCTGTCGCGCATTGTCTTCGCGGATTTCGAAATTGGCGGCCGTCAGTTCCGGAATCGCGTCGCCATTCTTGTCGACGACGGAGACGTCGAGAAAAACCATGCCCGGATCATTCGCCGGGGCTGCCGGGGCCGGCGTTTGCGCAGGCGCAGTCATAGCCAGCGCAAGAGTTGCGAACAGGGCAATCGTCAGGGCGAAGGGCGCGTCGCAGTTCCGTTTCATATCCGCCTGGAGCTAAGTCACGCCGAGTATAGCGCAAGCGGCGCCGGCGAACATGAAACCAGCGGGGCAGGGATCGGCGTGCACCGTCGGTTGTCGACGAGCCGAAGCGATCCCGGGGCGTTTCTTTCTAGTGGCCGGAACCCGGATTAACGCGGAGAGTCTGAATCTCCTCCTGCGCTCTGTACCAGTCTTCGTCCGGGGAACCGTCAGGTCGTCCGCGGTGTTCCCAGAGCATATAGGCTCGATACGCGACTTCCTCATAGGGCGCCGGACCGGACGCGCCGTGATGCAGAGCAGCAGACCCATTCGGAGCGCCTTCCATCGATGGAGTGGACGGCGCTGCAGCCCGCTTCCGGCGTGGCGCGGCAGCCTTGGCCGGCGTGGATTCCACCGGTTCAATTCCGTTCGCGCGCTTCGCTGGGGCTTTCTGTCTTGCTGGGGACTTCTTTTGTGGCATCGTAGCTCCTCAAAAAGAAAAAGCGTCCGACATCCCGAATTGCGGAATGACTGGACGCCTTCGTCGCCTGCAAACTTCGCTGTTGTTGAATTTGTCTTCGGCCTCGGACCAAAGACCCCATTTCTTTCGCAAATAACTGTTCGGTGTCATTTGCGCGCCGATGTCTATTATCCCGACTCAGCGGATCGTGTCAACGGCTGATTTTCTTTCCTTCCACGTTGTAGATCTCCACCGGTCCGTACTTTCGCATTGCCGGAATGATGGCTGAGGCCGCGCCCACGGCCACCACCTGCAGCGTATCGGGATCCAGGTACTGCTGCGCCACTCGTCGCACGTCGGCGGCGCTCACGGCGCTGACTTTCTGAGGATAGGTATCCCAGTAATCGGCCGGCAGGTCATAGATCTTCTGCGTGATGGCGTAGCCCAGCAGCTCGTCTTTGCTCTCGAGAGACAGGGCAAAGCTGGCCACAATGGCGCGTTTGGCGTCTTCCAGTTCCCGGTCCGTGACGGGTTCTGCCCGCAGTCGCTGGATCTCGTTGATGAACTCGGCCATCGCCGGTCCGGTGACGTCGGTCCGGCTGTTACCCGCAGCCAGCCAGGGACCGGGATACTTGCGGGCAATGAACCAGCTGTAGGCGCCGTACGTATATCCCTTCTCCTCCCGGAGTTTCGTGAAGAGACGCGCCGAGCCGTTCCCGCCGAAAGCCTGGTTGGCCACAAGCACCGGGAAGTAATCCGGGCTGCGGCGGTCCACGGCGATATTGCCCATGTAAAGGTTTGTCTGGGCAGAGCCCGGCCGATCCACCACGTAGACGCCGCGGTGGACGGCAGGCTTCGGATCGGCGGGAGGCAATTCCTTAAGGGCGGTCCTCTTCCAGTTTGCCAGAGCGGCTTCGAGCCTGGGCAGAAGGGAATCGACGTGGACATCGCCCGCGATTCCGAGGATGGCGTTCTGTGGCGCGAGACGTTCGTTGTGCCATTGCGCCAGCCGTTCGGGAGTCAGGGCGTCGATGACGGCCAGCGTCGTGGTGACATTGGCCGCCGGATGGGGCCCGTAGACCACGCGGTTGAATCGCTCGGTGGCAAGGAAATCGGGGTCGGTCCGCTGCTGCCGCAGGCCGATCCGCAGCCGTTCTTTCAGCTGGTCCAGTTCGTCTTTCGGAAACGAGGGGTTCAGCAGGACGTCGTTCGCCAGCGCAAACCACGCGTCGAAGTTGTCCGCGAGACCGGATGCCGAAACGCTGAGGAGGTAGGACCCATATCCCGAAGATACCGAGAGGGAAGCGCCCAGGCTCTCCACCGCTTCCGCGATCTGGAGGCTCGTCTTCGATTTCGTGCCCTCCTCCATCATCTGCGCCGTGATGTTCGCCAGGCCCGGCAGGTCCGCCGGCTCAAAAACCGGACCGGCCGCGCCGATGCTGTACTGAATCGAAACGAGTGGAAGACGATGATCTTCGATCACCAGCACGGTCAGTCCATTCGAAAGCGTGAACTCCCTGGCGCGCGGAATGCGTACCTCTAGGAGCTCCTTTGATACCGGCGCCCGGTTCTTGTGTTCAACCCTGCTGGCGTCTCCCCCGTGGGATTCCGAGGATGTCCGGGAGCCCTGTGGCGTTGCCGATGACGCCAGAAGCGTCAGGACAATCCAGAATGCGCTGATCTTGATTACGCGCCCCATTACGCGCCGCCGCATGTCAGTTGGCCTTTCCAGCCGCAGTCCTGGCAGCGGCTTTGGGCACGGTGGTGACGACCGTGCGGTTCATTTCCGAGAAGTATTCCCTGGCGACCTGCTGGATCTGCTCCGGGGTTACGGCGGCGTATTTGGAGGTCAGGGAGTTGATGAGTCCGGGATCGTCATAGAAGACGGCGAACATGCCCAGCATCCGCGCCCGGTCGCCGGTGGTCTCCTGCTGGTCCACCATGTATCGTTTGACCTGCATTCGCACCTTATCCATTTCGGAGTCCTTGACCGGTTCGGTCTTGAGTCGCTCGAGTTCTTCGTAGAGCAAGCGTTCGATTTCCTTGGGATCCTTGTCGGGCCGGACCGTGACGCCTAACGCAAACACGCCCGGTCCCCTCCGCTCATCGGCGTATGCGGAGACCTCCTGGGCCACCTGCTTTTCCTTGACCATCTTCTGATACAGCCGCGAGGACTTGCCGCTCCCGAGAATCGTGGCAATCACATCCAGCGCATAGTATTCCGGCGTGTTTCCCGCGGGGGTCTTGAAAAGGACGTCGACTTCGGTCAGGTCCGCCAGCGGGTCCTCGTAAGTCCGTCGACGTTCCGCGGTCTGCGGCGGTTCGGTCATGTCCGGAGCGGGTGGCGGAGGCTGTTGGGGAATATCCTCGAAGTACGTTCTGATTTTCGCGAGAGCGTCGTCGCTTTTGAAATCGCCCACGAGCGACAGCACGGCGTTGTTCGGCGCGTAGTAGATCTTGAAGAACGCGCGGGCATCGTCGACGTTGGACGCGTTCAGGTCCGCCATCGATCCGATGGCGATATGTTTGTACGCGTAGTTGTCGTACGCCGTCTCCATCATGATCTCGTAGGTGCGACCGTAGGGTTGATTGTCGTAGTTCTCGCGGCGCTCCTCCTTGACGGTCTCGAGCTGGTTTCTGAAATTGGCTTCGGTGATCGCCAGGGAGCGCATGCGATCCGCTTCGAGGAAGAGTCCGAGGTCCAGCTGATTGGCTGGCAGCGTCTCGTAATAAAGGGTACGGTCCGATGTGGTATTGCCGTTGGTCGATCCACCATTGTTTTCGATCAGGCTGAAATGTTCGCCCTTGCCGACATTTTCGGACCCTTCGAACATCATGTGCTCGAACAGATGGGCGAAGCCGGATCGTCCGGCCTTTTCGTCGCGGGCCCCGGCGTTGTACACGACCGCCAGCGAGTAGGTTGGCGCGGAATGGTCTTCGGAAAGAATCACCCGCATGCCATTCTTCAGCCGTGTGTCCGTGAACTGGATGGAGTAGTCCGGCTCTCGCGACCGGCACGAGACGGCGCTCAAAACGACGATGGCCAGAAAGCCACGGCAGGGCAGATTTTTCAAAAAATTCATAAAGTTCGTCTGTGCCGCACAGCATAACTTGGCTTGCCAACCATGTGCTATTCTCATCCGCAGGCATGTCGCACCGACAGATT
>DASUFH010000397.1:0-20035 GCA_036274645.1 Terriglobia bacterium | reverse complement strand
TTCTTGTGAAACCAAGGGGTTCCACTCTGGAACGTCCGGCAGTCATGGACCGCCCCGACACGCAGACAGAAGGAGGGGAATCCGACGCCTAGAGGATCCTGGCGCCCTGGACCGATTTCAGCTTTCTTCGGATACGGCGATTGGATCCGTTCAGAAGCATGATGAACGTTTCTCCGTCAAAAGAAACATTCTGGACGATCTGACTGAGCAGTTCCGTGTCCTTTGCATCGCTCTGCCATTTGTACCAGCGGTTATCGAGAACCAGCCCCAACACATGGAAGGGTTTTTCGGGCAGGTGTTGCACGGCCTTTCGGGCGAGATACGCGGTTTCCACTCGCGGATAGCGGCGCAACTGGGCTACGAGTCTCTCAATCGACTCGCCCTGCAAATCATGCGGGAGAAAACCGTCGGATACCGAAACGCTCTGGCGCTCTTCAGCGGCCAGATTGAGCAGATCCTGTTGTTTCAGCAAACGGTGGTGGTAGTCGTCAGCGTCGACTTCTCGACCCTCGCGTTCGTGAAATTGGCGGATCAAGTCGAGCGCCTGCGGGGCGCAGGAAGGATCGGTTTTCATGGCCGCTTCCAGGCGCGCAACTCCGCGCGGGTCGTCCAGTTCCAGCAAAGTTTCTCCCAGCACGTAGTTCGCCGCCGCATGTCCGGCGTTGACGCGTAGCGCGTCTTCCAGGAAGGCGATAGCCGCCACGCCGCCCTCCAGGTTGTATGTCAGACGCGCGCGATCCCAGGCTTCCTCTTCGTTGAGCGGTTGCTCGTTCGCCCTGGCCGCAAGGCGCTCCAATTCCTGCGCGGCCTCCGACATCTCCCGGTTGCGTTCCCTCCATGCTCCGGCAATCATCGACTGCCACAGTCCCGCCAGCGCCTGGCGGCGTATCGGCAGGCTGCCTCCAAAGTAGTGTTCGGCCGCCGTGATGTCGACAGCGGCGGCCAGTTTCGTCACACCCGTCTGGAACCCTTCGGAATCCGCCGACGCCAACGGATGGCCCAGCGCGCGCAGGCGATCCCGCAATGAAGGATGCGTGTCGACGTATCCTGTCTTCATCCGCAGACCCTGCTGCAGCGACCGCGAGCAAACATCAGCGTCGACGGCGCCTTTCGCGAAAGCGCCCAACCAGCTGTACAGATCGCCGGGAGGCCTGGAGTTGTGCCGCGCGCTGCGAAAGACGTCCGGCCAGAAGTTCCTGTCCATTGCCGAGCCTCTCACCGTCAACTGGACCAGGCCGTCGCCGGTGGCGCGAGCCCCCACGACTTCGGCGGCGCGCTTGTCCGCCTCATATTCCTGCTCTCGCGCCAGCACAAAGGAATACGCCGCCAGGTAGGGCGCGTACCAGTTAAAGAACCTCGTGAAGATTCCGGTTCCCCATCGACCTTCCCGGGTCAACCGCTGCAGGATCTGCTCCCAGGTTTTGCGGACCCGGTATATCCACCCGGAAAAGCGGCTGTGGTTACCGGAGAGGTGTCCGAGTTCATGCGCGATCACGCCGCGCAGTTGCTGCGGCGTCAACGCCTCCATCAGTGGCAGACCCAGCGAAAGGTACCCCTTCATCCAGCCGAAGACGCCCAGCCTCGGGACCTGGGACATCGAGGCGTTGAAATCGCCGGTCAGCAGCACATGATCAATACCCGGAGCGGCCAGCCTGGAGCGGATCAGGTCGAGATCGGCAAACAGCCTGGGCGCGTCGCGCGACGTCAATTCCATTCCGGTGGGGGGATCCATTCGCACCCACAGCGAGCGGATTATCGCGAACGCCAGCAGGCCCAGCGCCAGACCCATCTTCATGAGCGCCGCGCCGCCCCCCCGACGATTGACCAGCGCATAGCCGAGCAGAGCAAGCAGGGCGAGCAGGATCGCGAGTACAACGAAAACGTAGACATAGCCAAGCGCGGCCAGCAGCCCCACTTTCAACCGGTAGCCGGAGGGATTTTTCGAGGCCTTGCCCTCCAGCTCCCGGACCATCCGTTCAAACTGTTCGCTGGTTATTGCCACGCCCGCGCTCCGTCTCTTTTTTAACAGACGGCCAGAGCGGGCGCACGAAAAGTTTTTAGCTCTCATGGCGCCTCCTCCGGCGAATACAGTCTGGACAGGACCTGTCCGCGCCGGCATGGCGAAAAGGCCACAAACCCGCTTCCAATCTTTCCCGCTTTGGTTCAACATCGCTGTCCATGAAATGGACTTTGATCTTTCTCCTGTCACTGTCTCAGGCGGCGGCGCCGCCACAACCGGCCAAACCCCTGGATGGCATTCCCGGCGTTGTGGCCAGGGGTGAGACGGTTCAACTCATCAAGGAAGGCTTCGCGTTTACGGAAGGTCCGGTCCCGGCGCCCGATGGCGGCATCTACTTTACGGATCTGCTCACCTCCGATCGGATCCACCGCATGGCGCCCAACGGTGAAATCACGGTGTTCCGCGAACAGACGAATGGCGCCAACGGCCTCGCGGTGAACCGGGCCGGCGAGGTGTTCACCGTGGAAGGCAGCGGCAAGCGGGTCACTCGATTTGCCGGCGGCAAAGCCACGATCCTGACTGAAGGCAGCGCGGAAAAACCGCTGCTCGCGCCGAACGATCTCATTCTGGATTCGAAGGGCGGCGTCTATTTTTCCGACCCGGGCCCACGGCCGGCCGTCGCCGGAAGAATCGTTTACGTCTACTATCTGCCGGCAGGCGCAAAGCAGCCCATCATGCTCGACGATAAGATCGCGCGACCTAACGGGATCATGTTGACCACAGACGGCAAGACGCTGCTCGTGGACGATACGGTGGGCGACACGATATTCGCCTACGACGTGCAATCCGATGGCTCCGTCAAGAACAAGCGGCCTTTTGCCAGACTCCACGACATCCCGGCCGGTGAAAACAGCGGGGCGGATGGCATGGCGCTCGACCGCGACAACCGCTTGTACGTGGCCGCGCTGACCGGAATCCAGGTATTCGACAAGACTGGAACGTATCTCGGAACGATTCCGGTTCCACGCCAGCCATCCAACGCGGCGTTTTCCGGCCCGGACAAGAGGACGCTCTACATCACGGCGCGAGAGGGACTTTATCGGCTGCGGATGCTCTCCCAGGGGCCCGACCGTCCCGGCAAATGATGGTGTCTGGAACGGCGCCGGCGCCGGAGCGCAACGAATTCCTTCGCGCCTGGACGGAGCGTCTTTATGTCGAGCACGATCGGATCCTGTTTCAGCGCCGGCTGAAACTATCGACGCCCGTCATCCGGATTGAGCCGGTGATGAGTCTCTGGGGCCACTGGAATTCCGCCGCGCGGGCCATCACACTGGCCGAAAGACTGATCGACAACCATCCCTGGGACATCGTCATTGATGTGTTCAAACACGAAATGGCGCATCAACTCGCCCACGAGCGCTGGGGCGCGGCGGCGGCGGCCGAGACCGCACACGGACAGTCCTTCCAAGAGGCCTGCCGGCTGCTGGGTGTCCCCGCCTGGGCGGCGAGCGCCACCGGCGCCCTGCCCGACGAAATTCCGGACTGGCGGGGCAGCCAACGCCCTCCGGAGGAGGAACGCCTGCTCGACCGCGTCAACAAGCTGCTGGCCCTGGCGGACTCCACGAATGAGTACGAAGCGGCTCTGGCCGTGGATCGCGTGCGCGAACTCTATGCGAAATACAACATCGACCGGATCCGATCGGGCCGGCCGCCGGCCCACGCGCGCTGCGTGATCGGCCGCAAACGCCGGCGCATCGAGAGTGCGGAATCGGCGATTTTCGCGATTCTCAACGCGCATTTCATGGTGCGCGCGATCTTCAGTTCTCTTTATGACGCGCAGGATCGACGGGAATACAAGGCCGTCGAACTGCTGGGCACGCGCGAAAACGTGCTGATGGCGGAATACGTCTATTACTTTCTTTCCCAGAAGGTCCAGGCGTTGTGGCAGGACTACCAGCGCCGTTCCCGATGTTCCGGCGCGTTCCGGCGCTCGTACATGCTCGGCGTACTCGAAGGTTTTCGCCGGAAACTCGACGCGTCGTCCACCGCGGACGCCGGCGCAGAGAGCGAGATCAAACCGGAAATGACGCGCGCTTTACTGCGACAGGCGGACCGGCAACTCGACTGTTTCGTCGCAGAGCGATTCCCGCGACTGAGCCGCCGATTGTGGGGGGGCGGCGCGTACGATCGCGGAGCTTACGGTCACGGCATTTCGGACGGCGGCGCCATTACACTGCGCCGTGGCGTCACGGACCGGCGGGGAAATCGGGGACGACTGCTGCCCGAAGCATGAACGGCGGCCGTTATCCATTTCCGGCAGGAAGACCGTTGCGATGAGCGGCAACGCTCTTCGCGCGGAAAGCGCCCGGAAAGGACCGCGCTCACAACGAACAAACGTTCACGTCAGAGCGAACGGCGGATACTCGTCCACCATCAGAAGCACGTACGCTTCGACCCGAAGCCACCAGGTCATCGCGCCAACGCCGAAACGGTAAAGACTCGCGGGATACGCCGCGGTAAACAGAATCGCGAACCAGGCAATGACCGTGGTCACCGTCCACGCCAGGAGGATAAAAAAGAGCGCGATGAAATGAGGAATCGCATAGATGATCCTCAACCCGACCGAGAGCCGATCACGAGGTTCGGACGGCGGGGCAATGGTGATCGACGCCGGATACGGTCCGTCGCCAAACGGCGGGTATTCGTCACGCAACAGCATGAAATAGGCAATCGCTCGAACCCTCCACCGCAGATAGAAGGCGGTGAAACTCCGGATGCCCTCCAGATGGACATTCCCGAACAGAATGGTGAACCAACTGACGATCGCGAGAAAAAACGTCGCGGCGCCAATTAGACCACCTTCGGTTTCGATGGCGCGACGGCCGTCGTTGTTGAAAGCGAACCCGGCGTAGAGGCCGCCGACCAGGATCAGGTGCGGAACGGCGAGAATCAGCCTGAACGCCGTCGTCAGCCGGTTCCGATTCTCCAGCGCGGGCTCCACATCAATCGATACGGGATACATGAAGGCACTATACAGTAGACGCCGACCAGGAGCGTTTATGCCGAATCAACCTGAAGTGTGGCTGCGCGGCGCGATTCCCGATGTTCCGCCGTTGCTCCAACCCGTCGCGCACGCGCTGCTGCAGGCGCGGGAAGAAGTCGTTTCGATAATGGAAGGGTTCCCGGAAGACCGGCTGTGGACGCGACCGGGTGGAGTCGCATCCGTGGGATTTCATCTGCAGCACCTGGCCGGCGTTGTCGACCGGCTGCTGACATACGCAGACGGACAGGCGCTGACGGCAAACCAACTCGCCGAACTGGCCGCGGAGGGCGCGCCCGCCGCCGCTACGGCGGCGGAACTCGTTTCCGCCTTCTCTGGCCGCGTGGACGACGCCCTCGAACGTCTGCGCGCGATCGACGTCAAGACATTGACGGAAGCGCGAACGGTAGGGCGCGCGAAACTGCCGTCCACTGTTCTTGGATTGCTCTTCCACGCTGCGGAACATACCCAGCGTCACGTGGGACAGCTACTGGTGACGGTTCGCGTCCAGAGATAGGTATCAACCCTTACGGGAGATCGCGCGTTCGTGATCGAGCAGCCAGCGCTTTCGCCAGAGGCCTCCGGCGTATCCGACCGGCGTTCCGTCTTTGCCGATCACACGGTGGCATGGAATGAGGATCGCAATCCGATTCATCCCGTTGGCGCGGCCCACCGCCCGCCCGGCATCTGGCGATTGAACGGCTTTTGCGAGGTCTTGGTATGAGCGCGTCTGTCCATAGGGAATCCTCAGCAGTTCCCGCCACACCTGCATCTGAAAATCCGTGCCGGGATATTCCAGGGGTGTTTCAAATGCTTTTCGCCGGCCAGCAAAATACTCGGCGAGTTCGGCGCGGAGTTGAATCACATGGACGTTTTCGCCAGGGGCAAAGGCGCGCTGGAAACGACTGCGGATCGTCTCCAGCTGACCTTCCAGCGTGCGCCGATCCGTGAACTCCAGAAGACATATGCCACGTTCGCTGGCTCCCGCGATCAGGGGCCCGAGCGGGCTCTCGATCCGGGTAACGAGAATCGGATCCACGACAGCGGCGCGCCCGGGCGGGACGCCGAACCAGCGCGCAAACGCTTCACGGAAACCGCTGTGCGATTCGTACCCGCTGTCGAAGACCGCGTCGTCGATGGCGGCGCCATCGCGGATGGCCGTCAGCGCCGCCGTGAGGCGCCGCCCGCGGCAATAGGCGGCAAAGGTTATCCCGTAGTTCGCCATGAACCAGCGCCGCGCGCGGCCGGCCGCCACACCCACTTCGCGGAGTTCGGACGCGGTGAATCTTCCCGCGGGATTCTTATCGATGCGTGTCAGAACGCGCTCCACCCACTCGGGTCGCCGCCCGGCCGGCTCCAAAGGCCCACATCGCTTGCAGGGGCGGTAACCGGCAACCATCGCGGCCTGCGCCGAACCAAAGAACTCCACATTTCGAGACAACGGCTTGCGCGCCGGGCACGACGGCCGGCAGAAGATTCCGGTTGTCCGGACCCCGGTGACGAAAACTCCGTCGTAACTTGCATCCGACGCTTGAAAGGCGCGCAGCATTTCGTCACGAGAAGGAAGAATCTTCGTCGACACGTCCACCGTGGATATCGTCATGCAGGGCATCATGACGAACGCGTTGGCTGCGCGCCACCGAAAACGCGTCAGCGAATTCCAGGGTCGGATTCTGCCGCCGCGAGGGAACACGAGCCCCGTGGAATTGAAATTGCGGGTTCCCCGCATGAGACTTCAGCGCTTGATTTCACTGGCTTGCGCATCGAAGGAGACTTTCATGATCACCATGTCGTTTCGACCGATCTTCGTGGCCCTCGGGGTTGTCGCCTGCGCCGCAATCAGCGTGTCGGCCGCCGGCGCGCAATCGGCCCTTCCAACGGGCGTTGTGAGCGAGATCCGCCAGGCTTTCGGCGATCTCGAGATCCACTATTTTGACGGCTCGGTCGATCTGAACAGCGACGGGAAGCCAGAGCTTCTTGTCTACGTTGCCGGGCCGATGGTTTGCGGCTCCGGTGGCTGCAACCTGCTGGTCTTCACACCAGTGGGGAATGGATACCGGCTCGTATCGAGAATCAGCGTGACGCGACCGCCGATACGCGCATCGAACAATCGCTCTTCAGGCTGGCGCGATCTCATCGTGCACGTGAGTGGAGGCGGCGCCAGAAGCGAGGATGTCGCGCTCTCGTTCGACGGCAAGTCCTATCCGAAAAATCCGACGACGCCTGGACCGCGAGTGAAGCCCACGACGGCAGCGAACGCCCAGATCGTCATTGGCGAATTCGGGTCGCTGGCGGAGGGGAAACTACTGGGGCCCGCTGCAAAGGCTTCGTCCGGCCCATCCTTCGACTGCGCAAAGGCGACGAGTCCGGCGGAGAAGCTCGTATGCGGCAATACCGAGCTTGCGGAACTCGATCGCAAACTCGCCGCGGTCTATGCCAGAGCCATGTCCCCGGAATCGCCGTGGCCCCCGGAAGAACGAGATGTGCAGCGTGGCGCCCAGCGGACATGGATGGCCGAACGCGACGCGTGTTCGAAAGGAAAGGACATCTCGCATTGTGTCCGGTCGAGCTATCAGCGCCGACTGACGGTTCTTCAGATCAAAATCGGGGATCTTATGGCGCCGACGCCGGTCGGATACCGCTGCAAAGGCATCGAGGGGACGCCGGTTACGGTCGCTTACTACAAACAGACCGAACCGCCTTCGGCAGTGATCACGGTTGGCGGCCGCCAGACGGTTGTTTTCCAGAGTCCGTCGGGCAGCGGCGCGCGTTACACCGACAATGGGGTGGAATTCTGGGACCATCAGGGAGAAGCAACCCTGGAGTGGTACGGGAAGAAGTACTCCTGCGTTGTTTAAGAACTGAAGAAACGCCCTTGCAGGGACGGTCTGACCGCCCCACGTTTCGGGGCGGAACTCTCTGATTCAACAGAAGTCACTCTGAAACGCCGGGCGGTCATAGACCGCCCCTACATGCAGACACGCAGGTCCTTGTTACGGTGTCAGCCGGTAGAGCATTCGCGGGAATGGGATGGTTTCGCGCACGTGTTCCAGGCCGCAGATCCAGGACACGGCGCGTTCGATCCCCATTCCGAATCCGCTATGGGGCACGGAGCCGTAACGCCGCAGATCGAGATACCACTCGAAAGCGGAACGCGGCAACTGATGTTCATCGATCCGCGCGGCGAGAAGGGTGTAGTCGGCGATGCGCTGTCCGCCACCGATGATCTCGCCATAGCCTTCCGGGGCGAGGACATCCACACAGAGGGCGACTTCGGGACGCTCCGGGTCGGGCGCCATGTAGAACGCCTTTATGGCCGCAGGGTACCGATGCACCATGACCGGCCGGTCGAACTGCTGGGAAATGATGGTCTCGTCGCCTCCGCCAAAATCACCGCCCCATTCAATCTCCGATCCCTGCTTTTTCAGGATATCGATGGCCTCATCGTAGGTAATGCGCGGAAACGGAAGCTGTATCTTCTCGAGCTTCGTGACGTCGCGCTCCAGCGCGCGGAGTTCTTCCCGCCGGTTTTCCAGCACCCGCTGGACCACAAACGTGATCATGCGCTCGGCCAGATCCATCGAATCTTCGACCGTCGCGAACGCCATTTCCGGCTCGACCATCCAGAACTCCGTCAGGTGGCGCCGCGTCTTGGACTTTTCCGCCCGGAACGTCGGGCCGAACGTGTAGACCTTTCCCAACGCGGCCGCGGCGGCTTCGCTGTAGAGTTGGCCAGACTGGGTCAGAAACGCCTTTTCGTCGAAGTAGCCGACCTCGAACAGCGTCGTGGTGCCTTCGCAGGCCGCGGGAGTCAGGATCGGCGCGTCGCAAAGCGTGAACCCGTCGCTGTCGAAAAAGTCGCGAACCGCCTTGATGATCTCGTGCCGCACCTTGAGGATTGCGCGCTGGCGCGTCGACCGGATCCACAGGTGCCGTTTATCCATCAGGAAATCGACGCCGTGCTCCTTGGGCGTGATGGGAAACGGATCGTCCTTGGGCACTTCCTGAACAACTTCGATCCCGGTCACATCCATTTCAAAACCGCCCGGCGCCCGGGCGTCCGCGCGCGGTTTGCCGGTGACGCGCACCGATGATTCGTGCGTGAGTCCGTCGGCAGCGGCGAAAACTTCCGGGGAAACGGCCTGTTTGACGACCACGGTCTGAATGTAGCCGGTCCCGTCACGAATGATGAGGAACTGAATCTTGCCGCTGGAGCGTTTGTGATGGACCCAGCCGCATAGCGTGACCTCTTCGCCGACGTGCTGTCCGATATCCTGGATTCTGACGCGGTTCATCATGTTTCCCCCTGCTTCAACCTTGTCGGGCCTCGTTGCGGACGCCCCTTCTTCCGCTCATGTCTCCGGCGGCCCGGGCACGGGCAGCCGGTATTTGAGCCTGAATTCGTCGATGGAGTTTTCGGCTTCGGCCCGGAGTTCGTCCAGCCGCCGGCAAACATCATGGGCCTTTCCGATGCCGCCGTCTGTCTCGAAGATCAGGGGACCGTCAAAACTCGACAGCGCGAGCTTTTCGATGAACGCCGGCCAGCGGATCTTCCCTTCAAACGGCCATAACCGCTCCGGTTCATCGCCGGACCCGATCGGAGCCATTCGATCACTCAATTGCAACGCGACAACCGGACCGGCGCCTTCGCTTCCGAAATCCAGACCACGCGAGGAAGGACCGTGCGCGGTATCGTAGCAGATGCCTGTTTCCGGCAGGTCTGCCACCACGATGAGTTCCCGGATGCGGCTGAGCGTCGAGATTTCATTCGGGATGTTCTCAATAAGCACGCGAACTCCGGAGAAGGCCTGAATCTGAGCAACCGCCGCGTAGGCATGGTCGAAGCAGGCCGGACTGAACGGCTGGCCGGGAACGCCCAGATGCAGCGTGACATAGGCGAGCCGGAGCCGCTCCGCCAATTCCAGACATCGCTTTATCTCGTCCATCGCTTCCTGCCGCGCGCCGCTCTCCGGGGCAAGCGCGGACAGGGTCTTTGTGTAGTCCGGGCTGACGCGCTCCTCGAATGGCAGGTGGAGCGAAGGCGGCGGCAGTTCGTTTTCCTCAAACCAGCGGGCGATCCCCTGGCGCAATTGACGGGAGCGGTAATCGAAGTGAGGCGCATTCCCGTAAATCTCGATGCGTCCGAATCCCGCGCGGCGGAAGCGCTCGAGTTGGTCAACGTCCAGGCGGTCGCTGTAGCAGAGGCGCGTCGAGACGCCGAATTCCATAAGGTGGAATGCTATCATTCTGCACATGCATCCGTTGGGGGAACGATCTCAAATGCGGCCTGGCCCTCGGGACGGCTCGCTCTGGAGACGTCCCTTTGTTTGGAAGGCCATCGCCGGACTGGCGGTCATTATTGCCGCGCTCTCCGCGCCGGCCTGGAGCCAGACGCGAACGGTTTCCATTGACCGCGATCTGCGGGTCTTTACGATGATGGCGGCCATCAACGCCGCCGGCTTCGATGTCGAACTGGCGCCCGAATCCCACCCCGTCCGGCAGGAAATCCGCAAGATTTCAAAGGAGCTCGATCCGGCGTTTCTGGCCCGCATGAGGCAGTTTTACGCCACGCACAAGGAGGGCCAACCCGATGAGGCGCAACCTGCGAAATATCTCGCGCTGGCGTTGACGCTCTCCGGACCTCCGGACTTTACGGTCACCATTCGCGAAGAAGACATGCCGCCTGAAGCCCGCTCTGTGGCGAGGTTTGCGGATTTCCTGAAAGAGTTCTTCGTGAAGGCTCGGATTCCGGAGCGCTGGGTCCTGGCCCGCCCGTTCTATGACGCCGAAGCGGAAACATTGGGGCCCCCGACCCGGGATGCGATCCGGCAGGCGGACGCCTATCTGCGCGCCACGTCGGGAACGGCCATTGTGCGCCACATGTCCGTTTTTGTGGAGTTGACAGCCCCGAAAAACAGCGTCTACGTCCAGAGCGCGCAGGACGAATACTTTGTCATCGTCGGCAGTTCTTCAGCGCCTCGGACCGCGGACCTTCGTCATGCCTATCTGCACCTGAGCGTTGACGCGGCGCTGTTTTCCAGCATCAATACCGTCAGCGGAACTTCGGCGCTGCTGGAACTTGTCTCCAAAGAAGACGGCGTGGCCCGCGAATATACGCGGGACGCTTTCAGCATGGCCCGGGAATCGCTGGTTCGGGCGATTGAGTTGCGCCTGGACCGGCCGCCGGAAAACGAACGGCGGGAGATGCTGGACAACCACTACCGGTCGGGACTGCTGTTCCTGCCATTCTTCTATGGCGCCCTGCCGGCCTACGAACAGGAAGAGGAAGCCCTGTCCGCCTATCTGCCGACGATGCTGGCCGGTTTGCGGATCAAGGACGAGCAGAAGCGCTTTCAGGACAAATTCCACCAGATTCCTCCGCCTCAGCGGGCCACGCGACTCGTGGAGACCCCTCCTGATACGGAAGTGCGAATACCACCGCCGACTCCGCTGGACCGTATGCGGGCCCTGCTGGTCGACGCCTCGAAGGCCCTTAACGCGGGAGAAACGGATCGCGCCAGGACAACTTTCCAACAGGTTCTGGAAAGTTACGATCCGGAAAATGGGTCGGCGCTCTACGGTCTGGCATTAATTGCCGGCAAAGAAGGCGACGACAAGGCGGCCCGGAAGTATTTTGAAGGGGTGACCCAGAGCGCTTCGGCAGAGCCATCGATCAAGGTATGGGCGCAGATCTACCTTGGAAGGCTCGACGATCTGGAATGCCGGAGGCCGCAAGCTGTTGAACACTATCAAGAGGCGATCAAGCTGGGAGACGATACGCGCAACGCCCAGGCCATCGCCCGGGAAGGAGTCGCCAAGGCGTTTGGCGACGGTTGCGATAATTGATGAACACCATGGAGCGCGCCGATCGACTCGAACTGGAGCTCGGCTACCGTTTTTCGGATCCGAATCTGCTTGAAAAGGCGCTCGTTCACCGTTCCTACGCGCACGAACGAAATCTCGATGATGACAACGAACAGTTGGAGTTTCTGGGAGACGCCATCCTGGGATTTCTGGTCAGCGACCTGTTGTGCCGGACGTATCCGACGCTGAACGAAGGCCAACTGTCCAAACTGAAAGGTTTTTTTGTCAGCGCGGCAAACCTCGTAAAGTACGCGGAACGCATTCATCTTGGGGATTTTCTTCTGCTCGGCAAGGGAGAGGAAAAGACCGGCGGACGCTCCAAGCCGGCCCTGCTGGTTAATGCTTTTGAAGCCGTCCTGGGCGCATTGTACCGGGATGGCGGCATGGAACCGGCGCTGCGGATGGTGGAACGGTTCTTCGAGCCACAGATCCGCGAAGTGGGTGTCGGCGAAGCGGAAATTCTCGATTTCAAGACTGCCCTTCAGGAAGCTCTTCAGTCTAAGGGGTTGGGCCGGGCCCGCTATACCGTTGCCGGAGAGACCGGACCCGACCACCAGAAGCTGTTCACCGTGGAGATCCGAATTGCGGATGGACCACCTGTCTGCGGGGTCGGACTGACGAAAAAGGCGGCGGAACAGGCGGCCGCAAGAGAAGCATTGGAAACACTTAACAGACAGGAAGTGGGTTGACGTTCAATGACCGAAGCGACCACGTTCAAAAAATCGACGGCCCGCGAGTATTTCGAGTCTCTGGCCATCACGGTAATCCTCGCGCTTTTCGGAACCACCTTTATTGTCCAGGCGTTTAAGATCCCGACGCCATCAATGGAAGACAACCTGCTCGTAGGGGATCATCTGCTGGTGAACAAGTTTGCGTTCGGCGCGGAAGGATCGGTGTTCGACGCCGTCCTCCCGTTCCGGGAAATTCAGCGCGGTGACATCATCGTGTTCAAATATCCCAAGGACCTGACCAAACACTTCGTCAAGCGGGTTATCGGACTTCCGGGCGACCGGGTCAAGATCGTCGACAAGAAGGTGTACGTGAATGACGAGTTGATTCCGGACGAACGTTATCACGTGGTCCACAGGGGCGCCGTCTACGCAGAGCCGCAGCGGGACAATCTTCCGCTCCAGAACCGCAACGATGTCTTTTACGGCGAAGGCGACCCAAGGTGGTTCGAGAAATATGTTGATGGGGATTCCATCCGGGTTCCGCCCCGAAGCTATTTCGCCATGGGCGACAACCGGGACAACAGTCTCGACAGCCGTTACTGGGGATTTGTGCCCCGGGAAAACATCGTGGGAAAGCCGCTGATGATTTACTGGTCATATGCGTCCGAGTCCGATGAATTTCCCCAACCATCCGCGGGCGGGAAACTTGGAGAGCTGTTCGAACTGTTGCGGAATTTCCCCACCAAGACCCGGTGGGATCGGACATTCAAGCTGATCCGGTGAAAACGACATGCGCAAGGCTCTCATCACAATCGGAGTTTTGATCGCCGCCCTGGCCATCCTGACCGCCGCGAGGGCGCCGCAAAAGAAACAGTCCGCAGGAGCCGGGATCTCGGTCGGCGCAGCCGACGCGCTTCAATCCAAGATCGACACGTTAAAGAAGAAGTCGGAAGAAACCACCGCCGGCGCCGACCCGCGGCCGACTGAAGAAATCCAGGTATCGGAATCGGAACTGGCGTCCTACGTCATGCACTCGCTTCGGGAGCAGATCCCGGTGCAGGTCGAAGCCTTCAAGGTGCAATTGACCGCAGGCGCCGTTGGAGCAGACGCCGAACTGAACATTGCCGAGCCAACCGGAGCCGCGCTGGTCGACGCCCTTGTCGGCGGACGTCACAGTCTTTTCGTCAAAGGCAAGCTCTCTGGCGCCGAGCGTCGCGGCCGCTTCGAACTGGACGAAGTCCGTGTCGACGGCATTCCCGTTCCCAAAGTCCTCGTTGAAACGCTCTTCACCAAATACGTCAAACCCAGGTATCCGTACGCGGACCTCAAAGAGCCGTTCGACCTGCCGTGGGGCATTGAGCGCCTCACGATCGAGCCGAAAAAGGCGCACATTCTCTACTAATCCTCGGGCACGCGCTTGGGCGCAAACGGCGCCTTACGGCGACCCGTAACGATTTGCCGTCTTAATTAATCTGAATTTAATAACTTGCGGATGGGCGCCTAGGAGCCATGTCCGCAGGGACCTTCGGCCGATTCCGCGTTGGCTGGCTTGACCTCAGTCTTGCTGTGACAGTGAGCGTTTGAAACAAGAACGATTGTTAGGAGGAGAACAGAATCCATGAGCCGCAACACAGCGTATGACTTCGACAACCGCAACACCGAGCAGATGTACGAATACCTTGAAGCCCGGATCGAGGCCCTGAAGAGCCGAATCGCGGAACTCGAATTCGAAAACGAGAGCCTTCGGGTTTATCAGGGCAGCTCTGAATTCGCCGCGAACCGGGAACGGCGTTCAAGCAATCCTTCTAGCGAAATGCTGAACTAGATACGCTGGAACGACGGCCGGCGGCGCCCGGGGGGAGCAATTCTCACTGTCGCAAAGGGCGCGCCGGCCGACTGACTGAACCCGTCTCAAGATTGGCAGGCAGCCGGCCTTACCGTTTCCAGCTACAGGCTCTCTTCCGATCCCCGAAAGCCCACCTGGACATCCCGAAAAACCGCAGAAAATTCGACGGAAACTCCAACGGGAAACTGCCAGAATTCCCTTGCCTTCGATGTCTCACAGTGACAGATTTACCCCCAATTGTTTCTTGAGGTTGGGAGACGGAATGAAGTCACGCGCCGCAGCGATTACCAGCGCCATGCTCCTGGGACTGTTTGCCGCCGGCAGCAACCTCGCCCAATCGGGGTTGACTCCGGTTTCACCGGCCGTCTTGACACCGGAAGCCCAGACCGCGCTGGCGGGTGAATACTGTTCGGGCTGTCACAACGACAAGACCCGGTCCGGGGGAATGAGCCTGACCGCCCTGGACTTCGCCCATGTCGACCGTAACGCCGCGCTGGCGGAAAAGATGATCCGGAAGCTTCGCGCCGGCATAATGCCGCCGGCCGGCGCAAAGCGGCCGGCGGCGGAAACCATCAGACAGTTTGCGACGTCACTCGAAGAAGCCGTGGACCGGGCGGCGGCAGCGACGCCAAATCCCGGCAGGCGATCGTTTCAACGTCTCAGTCAGACTGAATACACCCGCTCGGTCCGAGACCTGTTGAATCTCGATGTCGATGTCAGCGCGCTCCTGCCGCCCGACAGCCTGAGCGACGGATTCGACAACATCGCCGATGCGCAGTCTTTTTCGCCGGCGATCCTGGAAGGCTATATTCGCGCGGCTCATCGCGTCGCGCAGGAAGCGATTGGAGACGCCGGCGCAGGTCCGACGTCGGCCACGTACTCAGTGTCGAGCACGACCAACCAGTTGCGGCAGGTCGAGGGCGCGCCGTTCGGAACGCGCGGCGGCGTTTCCGTCATTCACAACTTCCCCGCGGACGGCGAGTACGTTTTCACGGTGAAGTTTCAGTCCGCCACCAACGGTGGACTCATCGGGCGGCGCGCAAACGGCGAACAGATGGAAATCTCCATCGACGGCGCGCGCGTGGCCGTCCTGAACATCAACAGCAACATGTCCGAAGCCTCGACCGGTCTGAGTCTGAAAACGGACCGCATTGCCGTCAAAGCCGGATCCCACCGCGTTTCCGCCGCCTTCATCCAGAAGTTCTCCGGGCTGGCCGACGACCTGGTGGCCCCGATCGAATACACACTGGCGGACGCGATCGGCGCTTCGCAGATTGCGCAGATGCCCCATCTGCAGGACCTGTACATTACGGGCCCCCACACGGTGACGGGCATATCGGACACCGCCGCCCGCCGCAGGATCTTCAGCTGTCATCCGGCCGAAGGGGCGCCGGCGGCGGAGGAAGGAACCTGCGCCCGAGAAATCCTGGGCCGTCTGGCTCGAGGCGCCTACCGGCGGCCGGTCACCGGCAGAGATACCGATGCCCTGATGGGTTTCTTTGAAATGGGTCGAACAGACGGCGGATTCGAGTCCGGAATTCGAACCGCGCTCGAGGCGCTGCTTGCGAGCCCCGGCTTCGTGTTCCGCATGGAGACGCGTCCCACGAGCGTGAAGGCGGGAGAGAACTATCGCATCGCGGACCTGGAACTGGCTTCACGCATGTCGTACTTCATCTGGGCAGCGGCGCCGGACGACGAGTTGATCGCGGTTGCGGCGGCAGGCAGGCTCCATGATCCCGCCGAACTCGAGCGGCAGACCCGCCGCATGTTGACCGACCCGAGATCGGAGTCCCTCGCCACACGATTTGCGGTAGCCTGGCTACGGCTGTCCGACATCGAAACGATGGTTCCCGACGCCCTGCTCTTCCCGAACTTCGATCGCACTCTGGCGCAGGCGATGAAGCGTGAAGTGGAACTGCTGTTCGACAGCGTGGTCCGGGAAGACCGCAGCCTGCTGACCCTGCTGACAGCGGACTACACCTTTGTGAACGAACGTCTGGCGGCCCATTACAGGATTCCCGGCGTGCTGGGTAATCGATTCCGCCGCGTCGAGGTTGCTGAAGATTATCGGAAAGGGCTTCTCGGGAAAGGCGCCATCCTGACCATGACGTCGCACGCGGACCGGACATCCCCGGTGGTCCGCGGAAAGTGGATCATGGAAACGCTGCTCGGAACGCCGCCGCCGCCGCCACCGCCCAACGTGCCGATGCTCGAAGCGACCAGGCCGGTGCAGGACGGCCGCACGCTCACCGTGCGCGAAAGGATGGAGACCCATCGCGCCAACGCCGCGTGCAATTCCTGCCATCGGATGATCGATCCGATCGGCCTGGCTCTTGAGAATTTCGACGTCACGGGCTCGTGGCGCATCAAGGATTCGGGAGCGCCGGTGGACGCGAGGACGGTGTTGTTCGACGGAACGCCCCTGGATGGGCCGGACAGCCTCCGGCGCGCGGTGCTGCAATACTCGGAGGCTTTCGTCAGTACATTTACGCAGAATCTGATGACCTACGCCCTCGGACGGCGGGTGGAGTACACCGACATGCCGGCAATCCGCCGCATCACCCGCGAAGCCGCCGCCGGGGACAACCGTTTTTCCGCGTTCGTTCTGGGAATCGTTAAGAGCGCGCCCTTTCAGATGAGTCGGGCCGAATAACGAATAGGAGACGCCGACATGTTCATCGCGAAGAAGAACATTTCACGCCGCGCCGCGTTGCGAAGCATGGGCGCGATCGTCGCCCTGCCGACCCTGGAAGCCATGACACCGGCCATGACGCGGGCGGCCAAACCCGGAATTCGCCTGGCCTGCCTCGAAATTGTTCATGGGTCCGCGGGCGCCACTCGCTTCGGGATGACCAGAAACCTGTGGGCGCCGGCGCAGGGGGGACGTGATTTCGACCTGTCTCCGACCAGCATGCTGCCGCTCGAACCCTACCGGCAGCACGTGACGATCATCAGCAACACCGACTGCCGTCTGGCGGAAGCGTTTTCGGATAACGAAGTCGGCGGCGACCACAATCGTTGTTCGGCGGTCTATCTGACCCAGGCCAAGCCGAAACAGACCCTGGGGTCCGATATCTTCGCGGGCATATCGATCGACCAGCTGTACGCCAATCGCGCCGGCCAGGACACGCCACTGCCCTCAATTCAGCTGGCCATCGAGAACGATGACACCGGGGGATGCCACTACGGCTATGCGTGCGTCTATATGGGGCCGATCAGCTGGGCTTCCCCGACCAAACCGCTGCCCATGATCCGCGACCCGCGCACAGTGTTCGACCAGCTGTTCGGCGGCGCGGGCACTCCCGCACAGCGCGCCCGGCGACTTCAAACCGACCGCAGCATTCTCGACTGGATTACCGACGAGGTCGCGCGGCTGAAGAATAATCTGGGCCCGACGGACCGGGGACGCATCGACCAGTACCTCGATGACGTTCGCGAAGTGGAACGGCGTATTCAGCGCATCGAAGCGCACAACGCCAAAACCGATCCGGACCAGCTGCCGCGAACGCCGGTCGGCGTGCCGGACTCGTTTGAAGAACACATCCAGATCATGTTCGACCTGCAGGCGCTGGCGTTCGCGTCGGACATCACCCGCGTGTCTTCATTCAAACTGTCGCGCGACGCGACGGGCCGGGCCTATCCGGAAAGCGGAGTCAAGACGGGATTCCACCTGCAGTCCCATCACGGAGAGGACGAAAGAAAGATTCTCGATTTCGCCAGGATCAACACCTACCACGTCAGCATGATTCCGTACTTCATCGAAAAGCTGAAGAGCATGCCCGACGGCGAGGGAACACTGCTGGATAATTCGCTCGTGATGTACGGATCGCCCATGGGCAACTCCAACATCCATAATCACAAGCGCTGCCCGCTGTTCCTCGTCGGCCACGCCGGTGGGTCGATCAAGGGAAACCTTCATGTGATCGCTCCTGATGGGACGCCCATGGCCAACGCGTTTGTGTCCGTACTGCATCGCATCGGGATGACCGATGTCGAAAGTTTCGGCGACAGCAACGGTGAACTCGCAATCTGATTTGAGGCGCGGAGAAGACATGACACGCAGGTTCTTCAATCGGGAATTTCTGGGAAGCGCAATCGCGCTATCGATGTCGGCGCTTATTCTGGCGGCGCCGGATGACACGCGTCTGCCTGATGCGGTCATGCGCGGCGATGGCGTCGCGGCGCGGAATCTTCTGAAACAGTCGGTGGACGTGAATTCAGCCCAGGGTGACGGGATGACAGCGCTGCACTGGGCGGCGTCGCGCGAGGACGTGGAACTGGCGCAAAGCCTGATTGCCGCCGGCGCGGACGTCCAGGCCGCCACGCGAAACGGGGGCATCACTCCGGTATGGCTGGCCGCCCAGGCGGGCAATGCGCGCATGGTCGAGATCCTGATCAAAGCCGGCGCCAATCCGGACGCGCCGGCCATCGTCGGCCTGACCCCGCTCATGGAAGCCGCTTCCGCGGGAAGTGTGGAAACGATCAGGACACTCATCGCGCGCGGCGCCGATGTCAACGCGAAGGAAACAACCTACGGACAGACGCCGCTGATGTTTGCGGCGGCGTTCAATCATCCTGAAGCGATCGACGTCCTGGTGGATCACGGCGCCGACATTGGGGCGTCCACCAGGACACGCTCTCCCGGCGGTGGCGCGGCGCCGCGAGGAGGCGCGCCCGGCCGCGGAGGCGCCGGACCGCGCGGCGCGGCGCGCGGAGGCCCCGGGCAGCGCGGCGCAAGGGGCACAACCGGCCCGCGTGGAAACGCCCCGGGTCAGGCCGCCACACCGGCCGCGCCGCCGGCTCAACCGGCCGCGCCGGCCAATCCGGATGAAATCACCGAGGAGTCAGTGCAGCCCGGCAATGCGGCGGCTCGCGTGATCACGGAAAACCAGGGAGGCCTGACGCCGCTGCTCTATGCGACCCGGCAGGGCCACGTCGAGGCGGTACGCGCGCTTCTGGGAAAAGGCGCGAAAATCAATCAGGTGGGCGGGGACGGAACCACACCCCTGCTGATGGCGGTCATCAACGGCCATTTCGACCTGGCGATGGAACTCCTCGAGAAGGGTGGAGATCCGAAAATCGCCAGCGCCGCCGGCGCCACGCCGCTCTACCGTACCGTCGATGTGCAATGGGCGCCAAAATCCTTCTACCCTCAGCCCAGCACCAAACAGGAACGTACCGGCTACCTGGACTTGATGAAAGCGCTGCTCGAACACGGCGCCGATCCCAACGCCAGGCTTTTGCGCCAGCTCTGGTACACCGGATACGGATTCGAACTGGAAGGGGTCGATCCCTCAGGCGCAACCACCTTCTGGCGGGCCGCTGAAGTGGGCGATCTCGACGCCATGAAACTGCTCGTGGCCCACGGCGCCGATCCCAGTATCGCCACGAACGAGGGCGTTCCCCCCCTGCTGGTTGCCGCCGGCGACGGATTTCACGGGAACGACGCCATTACGGTTCCCGGCGGTCGATTGCCTGCCGTCAAGTTCCTGGTTGAAGACTGCCACGCCGATGTAAACGCCACCGATGAAAAAGGCGGCGCCGACACGTCGATCGAACACACCCACACCCGGACCTACACGCCGCTTCATGCGGCGGCCGCCCGAGGAGACAACGAGATGATCCTTTATCTCGTTTCCAGGGGAGCTCGAATC
>DASUFH010000396.1:0-19709 GCA_036274645.1 Terriglobia bacterium | reverse complement strand
CCGGATTCCCGCCTGCGTCCTTCCGAAGTCCTGATCGTTGCCGGAGGCTTGACGGGATTTGCCGCGCTGCTCGCTCAACTCCTGGGCGCCGGCGAACGGTATCGGGTGGGCGGCGAGTCCGTGATCGGTATGGCCGCGACGACCGTGCTGGCCATGCTCCTGCTCTGTGTGGGACTCCTGCTGGAGCGCCCCGGAATGGGAGTGACGCAGGCTCTGGTCTCTTCCGGCCCGGGGGGCTTTCTACTCCGGCGCCTTCTGCCCGCCGCCCTGGTGACGCCGGCCATTCTGGGGATCGTGGTCAAACAGGCGTCCACCGCGCTCGGTCTCTCCGATGTCTCCATCGCCCTGGCCATTCTTGCCGCGGGCCTGACTCTTGCCGGTCTCATCATGCTGGTCATCACGGCCTTTTCGCTCAACCGCTGGCATGAGGCGCTCGAAACAGCGTTGCGCCGCACCGAAGAACTTTTCGAGCAGGCATCCGATGGAGTTTTCATCGCGGACCTGGACGGCCGGTATACCGATGTCAATTCCGCAGGCTGCCGCATGCTCGGCTATTCCCGCAAAGAACTTGTCGGCCGAACGATCATGGATCTGATTCCCGCCGAAGACATTTCCAGATTGGAGGATTCCCGAGCTCTCCTGCTCCAGGGCGACGTCCAGGTATCCGAATGGACGATGCGTCGAAAAGACGGCTCCTATCTGCCGGTCGAGGTAAGCGCCAAAATACTGGCGGACGGCCGCTGGCAGGGCATGGTGCGTGATGTCAGCGAGCGCAAGCGTCTCGAAGGAGCGCTGCGATTCTCCGAAGCCAAGTCGACCGGCATTCTGTCGGTCTCTCTGGACGCGTTCATTTCGCTTGATGAAGGCCAGCGCATCACCATGTTCAACGACGGGGCCGAGAAGATCTTTCATTACCTCCGATCTGAAGTCCTGGGCCGCCCTTTTGACATACTGCTTCCCGAGCGCTCCCGCGACACCCACCGCCGCCAGATCGCGCAGTTTGCCGCCAGTAACGAAACGGCCCGTCGCCTGGGCGAAGGCGCCGGCGCCATCGTGGCGTTGCGAAAGGAGAGCGAGGAGTTTCCCGCCGAAGCGGCCATATCGAAGCTCGAAGTGGACGGCGCCCGGATACTGACCATCGCCCTTCGCGACGTCACCGAACAGCGACACGCCGAAATGGCCCAGCGCTTTCGGGCCGAAGCGCTTTCCGTGCTGACGCCCACACCGGACTATGAGCACGCGCTCAACAAGGTCGCCGAGCTGGCGGTTCGCGAGTTCGCCGATCACTGCGTGGTCTGCATCATTGAAGAAGATGGGGCAACCCGGTCCACTACGGCCAGCCGGGATCCGGCCCGGGCCTGGGCATGCGAAATGCTCTTTTCCACACCGGGCCATCAGTCCGACCTCTGGATCTTCAATACGGTCCTGGGATCGAGCCAGCCCACCCTGCTCAAGGAAGCTCTGCCGGAACTCATGTCGGCAACTTTCAACAAGAAACATCTGTGGGCCGTTCGCGCGCTCGTTCCCAAATCCGCCATTGCCGCCCCCCTCGTCTCCCGGAACAAACTGCTGGGCCGGATCATTCTGCTTTCAGCGGCGGCAGCGAGACCTTATGGGCCGGACGATCTTGCAGTCGCCGTTGAAGTGGCTGAACGGGCCGCCCTTTCGATCGATAACGCGCGGCTGTATCGATCGGCCCGGCGGGCAATCGAGGCTCGCGACGACGTTCTGGCCATTGTCGCCCACGACCTGCGCAGCCCGCTGAACACGATCCTGCTGCAGGCGCACCTGCTGCCCCAGGCCGCCGGGGCGACCGGGCAGAGCCGGGAGCCACTGGAGGTGATCGCGCGCGCCGTGAAGCGGATGAGCAGCCTGATCAACGACCTGCTCGACGTCACACAGCTCGAGAGTTCCGGTCTTTCGATTGAACGTTACAACGTGCCCGCCAGACAGATCATTCTGGATGCGATCGAGGCTCAGAGGGTTCCGGCATCCGCCGCCTCCCTGGATCTTCGATCGGAAGTTCCCGATGAGTTGTCCACCGTCTGGGCCGACCGCGACCGGCTCCTTCAGGTGTTCGAGAACCTCATCGGAAACGCCATCAAATTCACAAAACCCGGGGGCCAGATCGTGGCGGGAGCGCTGCAACGACCTGGAGACGTGCTGTTCTGGGTGAGCGATACCGGTACGGGCATCGCGCCGGACGCGTTGCCGCACATATTCGACCGTTTCTGGCAGGAACGAAAGACCCGCCGCTCCGGCGTCGGCCTGGGCCTGCGCATCGCCAAAGGCATCGTCGAGGCGCATGGAGGACAGATATGGGCAAACAGCGCTCCGGGACTCGGGGCGACGTTCTCGTTCACGATTCCGGTGTCCTTGAAGCAAACCGGCACAACCGAAAATATCTCAGCCGCCTGATCCGCTCGGCTGAGGTCTGCCTGTAACATTGGCAAGAGAAATGCCCATTAACTTTTGAGACTCAGTTTTTGCCTTACGAGATACGAGCTATGGAATCAAATCGCCAACTGAATGGAATTCGCATATTGATCGTCGAAGACGATCGCGACACCCGGGAGATGGTTCAGTTCATCCTCGAACGAGATGGCGCCGTTGTGACCAGCGCGGAGTCCGTGCCGCAGGCCATGGACGTATATTCCACATTCGCGCCGCACGTCATCGTCGCGGATATCGGAATGCCCGACTACAATGGGTATGCGTTGATCGCCCGCATCCGCGAAGACGACGCGACCCACGGCCGCGTGACCCCGGCCATCGCCTTGACGGCATATACGAGTCCCGCGGACCGGGACCAGGCCCTCTCCGCCGGCTTTCAGGAATACATGGCGAAGCCGTTCGATCCCGGCCAGCTGATTTCGACGATTTCGAAACTTGCCGGTTTCACCGGACCGTCGGATGTGACCAACCCGGCCGCCTGAACCCCGCCGCGGCAAGGCGTCCCGCGGGCTCTGCGGGTCAAGACCCGTTGAAGACCCCGTTGAAGACCCGTTGCCTGAACACGCGGCCACGCCCAGCCCCACTCGTGCGCGCCTAACCATCGCTGCGGCATGCTCTTAACTCTACACGTCCAGGATGAACGGAGCGCGAATTGCTCCTTAGTTTGAAGGTGGGAGATTAACGGGTCCCGTGCTTTCCCCGCTCTCGCAAATACGTCTACTCACGGGGTCTGCTCCGCGGACATTATGCCTCGACTTGTTCGTCTCTTCTCACTAACGAGAACTCAGCGTTACGGCGTGGCCCTCGTCGGAGTCGTCCTGGCAACGCTGCTTCGGCTCGTTCTCGATCCTGTTCTCAAAGCGGACTTGCCCCTGTTCCTCTTCTTCCTCCCCGTTGTTGCAGCGTCCTGGATCGGTGGACTCGGACCGGGCCTCGTCGCGACCGTCCTTTCGCTGCTGGCCGGCGATTATCTCTTCATCGAACCGCGAGGCGCGATTCTCCAGGTTCCGGACGTGCCAAGCCAGGCGCGCCTGGCGGCCCTGGCGTTCATGTCGATTGTTTTCACGATCCTGTTCGACCGCCTCCGTACAAGGGTTCAGCGGCAGCTTGAATCCCTGGATTCCCTGACTCAGGCGAGCCGATTTATCGCTTCGATCCATGAGGCGCTGATGTCCCTTTCGGATCCGGTTGAGATCGTCAATACCGCCGTCATGATGCTCGGGGAGTACCTGCAGGCGGACCGCTGCGCCTATGCGGAGACGGATGCGGATACCGATACTCTCATGGTCCGCGGTGACTATTCCCTGGCGTCCGCCCCGGGGCCACCGTCGCTGCTGAGAATGTCGCGGCTTGAAGAGCTGAACCGTCGAGCGCTGCGCGACAATCGTCCCTGCATATTGCCCCCTGACGGCGGTCCGGATGGCGCCGGAGTACACGCGCTGGTCGTCCCTGTCCGCCGGGAAGGCGTCTTTGCCGCCGCAATCGAAGTCCAGCAATACACGCCACGCCAGTGGACCGGCGACGAAGTGCGCCTGTTACAGACCGTGGCCAGCCTCTGCTGGGAGTCCGTCGAACGCGCCCGGGCGTTGCAGCGCCTGAAAGACAGCGACGATCGGTACCGCGCGTTCATCGCCAACACCTCGGAAGGTGTCTGGCGATTCGAGCTCGAAGAACCGATCCCGTTGACGGCCCCGGAAAACGAGTATCTCGATATGCTCTACCGGTTCGGCTATCTGGCCGAATCGAACGACATGATGGCGCGGATGTACGGGTACGACAATGCCCAGCGTATTCTCGGCGAACGTCTCGGCGATCTGCTCGTCCGCTCCGAAGGAAACGTGGCCCAGCTTCTGGCGCTCAAGCGGGCCGGTTTTCGGCTCAACAATGCCGAGACATGCGAAGCTGACAGATTCGGCGCCACAAAATGTTTTCTGAACAACATGCTGGGCATTCTGGACGATGGATCTCTGATCCGGATCTGGGGTACGCGGCGCGATATCACCGAAGAGAAACGGATCGGGGAAACCGTCCGTTCGAGCGAAGAGCGCCTGCGCCGAATCACCGAAGCGACCAAGGACGCGCTCTGGGAAATCGATCTCGCAGCCAATCAGCTCTGGTGGAGTGAGGGCGCCAAACCTCTCTTCGGACACAGTCCGGGAGAACTGCAGATCCGTCTGGAAGACTGGTTCCATGCAATCCATCCCGACGATCGCGATCGCGTTCGCAGGAAGTTCATGGAGTTCATGTCCAACGACGATACGGACTGGAGCGAGCAATACCGCTTTCTTCGCGCAGACGGCGTCTATGCGGATATCGAAGACAAGGGCCGGAAATTCTTCGCCGAAAACGGCCAGCCGGCGCGCATCGCCGGCGCCATGGTCGATATCACCGAAAGGAAGGCCGCCGAGAAAGCTCTGCGGGAAAGTGAAGAGCGGTTCGAAAAAGCGTTTCGGGCCAGCCCGGACGCGCTCGTGATCAGCCGCATCGCAGACGGCGTCATTCTCGACATCAACGACAACTTCGTGTCCCTGTCCGGATTCCAGCGCAAGGATCTCATCGGCAAAAGCACCCTTCAACTGGACATCTACGTGAACCGGGCGGACCGGCAGCGGGCGGTGGCCCTTCTCGACAAACATCACGGGGTCCGCGATTTCGAGTTCCTCATGAGGCGCAGGTCGGGGGAAACTCGATTCGTTTCGTTTTCCGCTCAACCGATCACCGTGCACGGCGAGCAATGCTGGCTGACGATCGGCCGTGACATCACCGAACGCAAGCTTATCGAGAAAGCGCGCCGGACCAGCGAAGAAGAGGCCAAACGTCAACTGGCGTATATCGAAGCGATCTACGCCACGGCGCCGGTCGGCCTGTGCTACGTCGACACCGACCTGCGCTACCGCAGCATCAATCAGTATCTCGCTGAAATCGACGGAGTCGCCGTGGAGGAGCATATCGGACGCACTCTCGCCGAAATCGTTCCGGAACTCGCGCCGACCATTGAACCGATCTTCCGGAAAGTAATCGAAACCGGCGAGCCGGTCCTGAATTTTGATGTGAGCAAGGTCGCCAAGGGAAAACCCGCCCAGCACTTCATCGGCAGTTATTATCCGATCAAGGATCACGACCAGCGCGTGATTGGCGTCAACGTCGTCGTGGTGGAAATCACCCACCGCAAACAGGTCGAGCAGGAACGTGAACGGATTCTGCTGCAGGAAAAACGGGCGCGCGAAGAAGCCGAGGAGGCCAACCGGCTGAAGGACGAGTTCCTGGCGACAATCTCCCACGAACTGCGCACCCCGCTCACGGCCATTCTCGGCTGGGCGCATCTGCTGACCGGCGGCGACCTGTCGGAATCGAAGGCGCGCCACGCGCTTGAAGTGATCGAACAGAGCGCGAAGGCCCAGGCCCGCCTTGTGGACGACATCCTCGATACATCCCGCATCATCACCGGACGCCTGCAGTTTGACGCCAGGCCGGTGGACATTGAACGCGTCTTCCAGGCCGCCATCGATGTCATCCGGCCCAGCGCCGAGGCCAAACAGATCGACCTGCGGGTGTCGATTGGCGGAATGGACAAAATCGTTTTCGGCGACGCCAACCGCCTGCAGCAGGTGATCTGGAATCTGCTGTCCAACGCGGTCAAGTTCACGCGACAGGGCGGTCATATCGAGGCCCGGATCAACCGGCGCGCGGGGCAGATCGAGATTTCCGTCACCGACAGCGGCATCGGCATTGAACCGCAGTTTCTGCCTTTTGTTTTCGACCGGTTCCGTCAGGCCGACAGCGCTTCAACGCGAAGATATGGAGGACTCGGGCTGGGACTGGCGATCGTTCGCCATGTCGTCGAAATGCACGGCGGAAGCGTATCCGCCACAAGCCCGGGCAAGGGACTGGGTTCCACGTTCACGGTCCGCTTCCCTGCAAGCTCACCGATGCCCGAACCGCCGCAGACGCCCCCGCCCAAACCGCCGGCGGCGGCGGCGCCACCCGCCGGACAACCGTCGGCCAGCGACTCCCGGCGACTCGATGGCGTGCGCGCGCTCGTTGTCGACGACGACCCGGACACGCTGGAGATGCTCCGATTCGTGCTGTCGGAATCGGGCGCGGAGGTGGTCGCCGCCACCTCATCCCACGAAGCCCTTCAGGCCATGGATCATTTCCGGCCCGATGTGCTGATCTCGGATGTGGCCATGCCGGACGAAGATGGGTACGATCTCATCACCAGAATCCGACTTCGGGACCCCGAACACGGCGGCGCCATACCCGCAGTGGCGCTCAGCGCCTACGCGCGTCCCGAAGATCGGGAGCGCGCAACAGCGGCCGGATTTCAATTGCACCTTGGCAAACCGATCGAACCGGACGCCCTGATCGAAGTCATTGCCGGCCTGACGGGGAGACTTCAGGCAAATTGAAGAAACTAGGGACTTCTGATTTGCTTTTGCCGACAGCTTGGGCCAGTGAGTTTCACGTTTACGTCTGGAATCTGCCGCTTCGTCTCAGTGGATTGACGTACACGAAGTGTGAGTAACGTTATTGAAGCGCGGATTCCCCGCCTTGGCGACGAAGGCGGGGTGGCTGCGGCTATAAAGAAAATGCCTGCCTCCATAATGGCCGCAGACGGGGCGGTTCGTGGAACTACCTTGTAGATTCTGTCGTATTTGCGGAAGTTTCATTCGGCCTTTCAAATCCAGACTCCGGGGACAGCACGTGTGCGCCGCCTTTGCTATTCTCGCCACGGAGGATTGCCGATGCCGGAAACGCGACCACTCGACGACATCTTTGTCGTGGACCTTTCCCGGGTTCTTTCAGGGCCGATCTGTTCCATGATCATGGCGGACATGGGCGCCACCGTCATCAAGGTCGAGCCGCCACCGGCCGGCGATGATACCCGCCAGTGGGGGCCGCCATTCGTGGGCGGAATCAGCACATACTTTCACTCGATCAATCGCAATAAACAGAGCCTCGGCCTCAACCTGAAAACGGCGTCAGGACGCGAAATCCTGTGGCGACTGATTGATCGAGCCGACGTCCTCATTGAGAACTTCCGGCCCGGAGTTCTCGACGCCCTGGGTTTCAGCTACGCGGCGGTAGCGCGCCGCAATTCCCGCGCCGTCTACTGTTCGATATCCGGCTTCGGACAGACCGGCCCGTATCGCTCGCGCCCCGGATATGACGTGATCGCACAGGGCGAATCCGGACTCATGGACCTGACCGGCTATCCCGGCGAGCCCCCCGCCAAGATCGGCGCTGCCCTGGCCGATATCGTGGCGGGCCTCTACGCGCTGAACGGAATCCTTCTGGCCCTGCTCACACGTCATCGGACCGGCAAAGGTCAATGGGTGGATATCAGCCTGCTGGACGCCACGGTCTCCACGCTCACGTATCAGGCCCAGATCTATCTCGCCACCGGCCATTCTCCCCAACGGATGGGCGGCCGGCATCCCTCGATCACCCCCTATGAGCTCTACGAAACGGCCGACAGCTACGTCAACGTCGCCGTCACCAATCCCAAACAATGGACGGCCTTCTGCCAGACCCTCGGCCTGGCCGGCCTGACCGACGATCCGCGCTTCCGGACCATGCAGGACCGGCTGGCCCATTACGCCGAGTTGCGCGTCCACATTGCTCCGCTGTTCAAGGCCATGACGCGGCAGGAAGCCATCGCGACAATGGACGCCGCGGGAATCCCTGTCGGTCCGGTCAACACCGTGGGCGAGATTCTCGAAGATCCGCAGATCCGGGCCCGCGAGATGGTTCGAGAGTTGACGCACCCCGACTACGGACCGCTGCGTTTCCTCGGTATTCCGATCAAACTTTCGGAAACCCCCGGAGAACTTCGCTCTGCGCCTCCACGGTTCGGCGAACACAACAACATGATTCTTGCGGGAATCGGATATTCCGAAGAACGAATCCGGACGCTGACCCAGGAAGGCGTGATCAGCGCTTCATGAGTTTTTCGATGTCGTCGATCTCCCGCGGCAGCGTGGAAAGCAGGCGCGCCCCGTCCGGCGTGACCACGAGGTCATCTTCGATACGCACCCCGAGCGATTCTTCGGGAATATAGATACCCGGCTCGGCAGTGATCACCATCCCCACCTCCAGGGCACGGTTGGTGTCGCCGACGTCGTGAACCTCGAGTCCCATGTGATGGCTCGTGCCATGGATGAAGTACTGGTTGTAGCCCTTCGCCCGGATCACACTGACCGCGGCCGCATGGACATCCCGGATTCGCGCGCCGGGCCGGATTGCCGCGATCGCGGCCTTTTGCGCGTCCAGCACGATCTGGTAGATCTCCCGCTGGCGGGGCGTGAATTTTCCTGATACGGGAAATGTTCGGGTGACATCCGCCGTGTAGCCGCTGTACTCCGCTCCGACATCGACAACCACGAGGTCTCCCGACTCCATCCGCCGTTCGCTCTTGTTGTAGTGCAGAATCGTGGAATACGGGCCCGAACCGACGATCGACGGAAATCCCGGACGTTCCGCGCCATTCTTCCGGAATTCAAACTCGAGCGCCGCCTCCACTTCGTATTCCCTGGCGCCGGGCGCAATTGCGAGGGCGGCGGACCGCAGCCCTTTCATCGTGATATCGACAGCCTTCTCGATAAGCGCGATCTCCGATGCGGACTTGACCTGACGCATCGCCGCGATCCGTCTCATGACGTCGCGGTTCTTGCTGGTCAGAACGTTACCCTCGCCCAGTTCCACCAGCTTCGCTCTGGCCTGATCCAGCGGCAGAACGCTCTCGAAGCCGGTCGCCCGCGCCGATTCCGGACCGGGACCGAGTTTGACTCCCGTCCATCGTTCTTCGCTGAGATTCCGCGCCGGAAGGAAAAGGTATTCTACCGGCGGCGTCTGTGTCGCGTCGATCAGCAGCGCAGCCGAAGGCTCTTCAAAACCGGTCAGGTAATAGAAATTCGGCTCCGGGTAATATTTCACCAGCTCGGATTCCGGTGACGCTTCCAGATACAGCGCCCGGCCCGCAATCTCGCGGGCGAGCGACGCGCGCCTCGCTCTGTATTCGGTCAGAGGCGCCTTTTCCAGCGCGGCCGCCGAGGCCAGAAACACCGACAGCGCCGCAACCAGGATTGCGGCAAAACGAGAAAGACGTTTGGACACGATAGCGCTCATTGTCGTCCCAGCCAGATGTCGGTGGCAAACGTTATCAGCAGAAGGATGCCGACGTATCCATTCAGATTGAAAAACGCCACGTTCACCCGCGACAGATCGTTCGGCTTCACAATACGGTGCTCCCAGTACAACACCCCCGCCACAATCAGGATGCCTGCGTAGGCGACCACCCCGGATCCCATCATCCACGCAGCCCCAACAAGCAGCGCTACCGTCAGCGCATGAAACGCCGAGGAGATGCGGAGCGCCGATGGGACACCCAGGCGCGCCGGTATCGAGAACAGCCGGGCGTGGCGATCAAACTCGACATCCTGAAGCGCGTAAATGATGTCGAACCCTCCGACCCAGAACATCACCGCCCCGCTCAGGAGCGCCGGAGGCCACGCAAACTCCCCGCGGATCGCCAGCCATGCCGCCATGGGCGCCAGGCCGATGGCCGCGCCAAGAGCAACATGACTCAACGCGGTGAAACGCTTCGTGAAAGAGTAGAAGAACAGGATTGCAAGCGCCGGAAAAGACAGGAGAAAGCAGAGCCAGTTGAGCTGCCATGCCGACAGCACGAACACGGTCGACGAAGCGATGACGAAAACCGTGGCAAATCCCACCGAAAGAGTTCCCGCCGGAAGCGCGCGGCTGCGTGTCCGTGGATTGAGCCGGTCGAAACGGAGGTCGACGATCCGGTTGAAACCCATCGCCGCGCTGCGCGCGCCCACCATCGCCGCCAGAATCCAGGCCAGCTGCCGCCCGGCCGGAAGCCCCCCGCCGGCCGCAAGCGCTCCGATCAACGCGAACGGCAGAGCGAACACGGTGTGCTCGAACTTGATCATTTCGAGCGTTGTTTTGAACTTATTCCAGAACAGATGTCTGTCCCTTCAAAATCGTCTCAGCTTCCCATTGAGCGGAGCAGGCGAATCCGGCCGTCAACGTTTCGACTTCTCCCGGGGCGACTTGTTCCTTTTGCTCCAGGCGGCTTCACACATCGCGATCCATTTCTTCATCGGCCACTTCGCGACCGCCCGCCCAATGACATCGAGCGGCAGATCGTCCAGCTTCCGGAAGCGGACACAGCACTTGCCCATGTCGAGTTTCTTGCCCGTGGCGAGATACTCCTCACGAAACGCGCTTTCAGCGTCGCCGTAGACACCCATCATATAGATCGACATGTAGTTCTTCTGGGACGCCAGGCAGACGTACGGTAACGGCTCGTCCTTGCGGTTCAGATAACCGGGCGGGAAAGCCTCGAGCGGAACAACGTAGCCAATCATGCCGTACTGGACACGCTCTTCATATCCTTTCGGCAGGCGTTTGAGGATCACCTTGCGAACCGCCCCGATGGCAACCCGCCGGTCTTCCGGCAGTTGTTCCAGATACTGATCGATCGTGACCGCTTTGCTTTTCATCTCATGCGCGTCCCGCGCGGAACCGCTCCGGCCGGTCCAGTCCGGCGTCAGCCTGTCGCCGCGGGGAGATAGTATAGGGCGCCTCGCTTGTTCACCGCCCTGTCGCCATCGGCTACAATCACAGGTCACTCATGACTGAGTCGCAGATCCAACAGATTCTTGAACGGTACCGATCCGGCGCGATCACGATGGAAGACGCGTTGGGGCAGTTGCGATCCCTTCCCTTCGAGGATCTTGGCTTTGCCAACGTAGACCATCACCGCACATTGCGACAGGGCTTCCCGGAAGTCATCTTCGGCGCGGGAAAGACAGTCGAGCAGATGACGCGTATCGTGGCGGCGATGCGCCCGCATGGTCACAACATCCTGATCACGCGCACCGATGAAGAACACTTCCGCGCGGTTCAGTCGATCTGTCCCGAAGCGGAATTTCACGTGGGCGCGCGCGCCATCACGGTCCGGCGGGATCGGACGATCCGCGGTAAAGGCGTTGTCATGGTGATATCCGCGGGCACGTCCGACCTGCCGGTGGCGGAAGAAGCCGTCGTCACGCTGGAAACGATGGGCAATCGTATCGATACCCTCTTCGACGTCGGAGTGGCGGGACTCCACCGGCTGCTGGACCGGCGCGATCGCCTGGCCGCCGCGCGGACCCTGATCGTCGTCGCCGGAATGGAAGGCGCGCTCCCCAGCGTGGTCGGCGGTCTGGTTCAGGCGCCCGTGATTGCCGTCCCCACCAGCATCGGCTATGGCGCCAGCTTTGGCGGTGTCGCTGCGCTGCTCGGCATGCTCAACAGCTGCGCGTCGAACGTCAGCGTGGTGAATATCGACAACGGCTATGGCGCCGCCATGGTCGCCAGCCTGATCAACCGCGCCTGAACCCGGCTGGCCACCTCGGCATTATCGTTTCATCCGCACAGTCTGCGGCAGGACCTGCCGCCGGCTTCACAACCAGCCATCCAACCGGGTGTTCCAATCTTGAACAATACGTCGCAACAGAGCTTCGCTCGGGAATACCGAAACCTGCAGCCCTGCGCGCCAGCAACATATCTCGCCCCGTCTAAACCAATATGGAACCTTTACTCATAGTAGCGATTGTGGTCATATCCCTCGCCATAGCGGCGCAGGCCGCCGCGCTCCTTGGGATATATTTCCTCTCTCGTGAAGTTGCAGACAACGTCACTGAACTGATTGAGGAAAGCCGAAACCTCACTCCGACGCTGGAAAGAATTGCCGAAAACCTGCGCGCCACATCCGAAGACGTGGCTTCCATCGGCCAGAGCGCGCGGATTGAGGCCCACCAGATCGGGCAGACGATCAACCAGGCCAACGACACCATCCGCGCTGGAATTCAGAGCCTGCATTCGATCGTGACAACCGTGGAGGAACGCGTGAGCGCGCCGTTCCTTGTGCGATCGGCCATCTGGAAAGGTTTGACTGTCGGGGTCCGGACATACCTTCGGCGCCGGCGGGTATCGGAACCGGAGGAACAATTCGAAGATAGACGCGCTGCGTGAGTCCCACGCCTCTAGGCCGGCTGGCGGGTATCCGGAGAAGAACGTATGTACAACGAAAACACACTCATCGTCTTTATCGCCCTTGCGGCGCTGGCCATAGTGATCCAGGCGAGCCTGGTCGCCGGCCTTTACCTGGGCCTGCTTAAGGCCAACCGCCAGTTGAAGCACGCCATCGCCGAGGCCCGACGGCTTACACCGGACATTCCGGCCGCCCTGGAACGGGCCGAGTCGGCTTCCGCAAAACTGACCCGCGCCACTGCTTCCTTTGCGCGACGTTAGCGTCACACGGAGCATTTTGTCCCCGGCCTGCTTTGCAGGGGCGGTCTATGACCCAACGTTTCAGGGTGGATTCTGTTAGGTCAGGGATTTCCGTTCCGCCACGTCGGGCGGTCTACCGTCTCTACAAGACAGGCGGGAACAAACGATCCGCGGTCCCAACGATAGGGGCAGCAGAAAGAAAACAGGTGAGGGCAAACAATCGGGACACCTTCCTCGATTGTTTGCCCTCACCCCGCTGGACTTGTGGAGCCTAGTTCGGCTGGACTACCAGATACCTCCGTTTCCCGCCGCGATTCACGAGCAGCAACAACGGGGATTCCCCGGCGCTTTTGACGGATTTATCAAAATCGTCCATGGTCGACACGTTCCTGCGGTTGATCTCTTCAACGATGTCCCCTTCCGACAGGCCGGCTTCTTCAGCGGCCCCGGCGGGCTGAATCGTGTTCACCACGACACCTTTCGTCTCCGTGTCGAGATCCAGTTTTTCCAGCAACTCCTTCGTCAACGCCTCCACCCCAAACCCGTAAGGCGGGCCGGACTCCTCCGGCGCAGGCGAGCTGTCCTCCGCGACAGCCTTCTCGGCGCCGGGCATTTCACCCAGGGTCAACACCGCCTCCTGACGCTGTCCGTTTCGGATAAAACCCAGGATGACGCGGGCGCCGGGCTTGCTCATGGCGCTCTTCAGCTCGAGATCCTGGCGATCCTTTACCGTGGCGTAGTTGTAGTCGGTGATGATGTCTCCTCGGGCAAGGCCCTGTTTCGCGGCTGGCCCCTCCTCGAGGACGTCCGTGATCAGCGCGCCACGGAACGTATCCGGGAGCTTGAAGGCGGACGCCAGTTCGGCAGTCACGGGTTGCAAAGAGACGCCCATCCAGCCTCGAACAACCTTTCCGCTGGCCGCCAGTTCATCGATCACGTAGCGAACCAGATTGGACGGAATGGCCATCGCGACGCCCGCGTTGCCTCCTTCGCGCCCGTTGGAAACGATGGCGGTGCTGATGCCGATCAACTGGCCGTCCGAATTGATCAGAGCGCCGCCGGAACTGCCGGGGTTGATGGCGGCGTCCGTCTGAATGAAGTCTTCATAGTTGCGTGTTCCAAATCCCCGCCGGTCGATCGCGCTGACGATACCGACGGAAACCGACTGGCCAATCCCGAAAGGATTGCCGATAGCCACGACAAACTCTCCGACATGAACCGACGTCGAGTCTCCAAACGGGATCACGGGAAGCCCGTCCGCATCGATCTTCAACAGGGCCAGATCGGTCATCGGATCGATGCCGATCGTTTTGGCCGGCAATTCCCTGCCGTCGCCAAGCGACACCATGGTTTTCTTCGCTCCGGCCACAACGTGCTGATTCGTGATCACGAGACCGTTCGCGCCAACAATGACACCAGACCCCTGAGTGTGCTCGCGCCGGATGACCGGCGTCCCGTATTGGGCCAGAAATCGCTGGCTCAGGTCGTCGTGTCCAAAAAACTGCCAGAAGAACGGATCCGACAGGAACTGGAAGGGCGCCGAAGGGCGCGCCATCACGAACTTCCATGACGTGACGCTGACGACGGACGGCAGCGCGTGATTCACAACCGATTTAAACCCTTCATCGCGAAAGCCTTCAGTGAACGAGCGCTGGAAATTCCGCAGTCCGTCACAGTCGTCGGACCTGGCGGCCGCGATTTGCGAGCCCAGACGTTCCGTAAGTCCGGCCCATGAACCCGCTCCTGCGGTCAGAGATAATGCCGCGGCAAATATGAATACCAACAACTTGCGTTGAATCATCACGACTCCTTTCCACGCATTCACCACACTCCTTGCGGTGCACTCTCTATGCCACGGGCCCCACGAACGGAGTAACTGGCGATTGGGAAAGGGGTTGGGTCGCCTGGCGCTGGGGGAGGGCGGTCCGATCCAGCGCGCCGTTCCTGTGAAATGACTGGGAGACAGCCTCAAAATATGCCCCTTTAGGGACATGACGGGACTTTGGTCCCCGTCTGCGTGCTGGGGCGGTCTATGACCGCCCGACGTTCCGGAATGGAACCCCTTGGTTTCACAAGAATGGGCGGTCATAGACCGCCCCTACAAGCAGACGGGAGACCCAAAAGGCTCCCGAGGGCGTTACTCGCGCGCCAGGGAGACGTTGAGTCGATGCTCGTGATGCTCGGCGGTCACCGGCTCTTCTTTACCGAGTTCGACGAGGACCGAGTTGAGCGAGCCACCGGTAAAAACGTTACTGCTGTAGTCGCCGGCAACCGGACGGCCGTAATCCGCCCCGACGTCCACGGTATCGATGGAGAATGCAAACGGAACTGTTTTTTCGATCCGGCCGTTCGCCACGGGTTTGTCGTCGACCGAGATCGTCATCTTCCCGCCTTTGCCGAGCCCGCCGCCGTCGTAATCGAAATGGAAACGCACGGAGTGTTTACCGGCGGGGAGTTTTGCGGGCGCCTCGATGTTGTAGAGGGTTCCGAACCAGTTGTAGCAAACCTTGGGCCTGCCGTTTTTCAGGTAAAAACTCAACCCCGCCGAGCCCCCGCCATAGGCCAGAATCACGCCGTCAGCCTTCCCGTCGGGCGAGTCCAGATCGACCGTAATCGTGAAGGTCGTGTTCTTCAGATTCGGCGCCGATCCGATTTCGTAGAGTCGCATACCGTTGTACAGCTTCATCGACTTGCGGCCGGCCAGCAGGTCCGGACGTCCGGCGATGGCGGCATTGGCTCTCTCGAAGGTACGGTCGTCGAGCGGGAAGACGTGATACTTGGCCGCTTCCACGAGAAACAGGGCCCGGAGTTCAGTGACTTTCTCCGGATGTTTGGCGGCAAGATCTTCGGCCTGACTGAAATCCTTGCGGGTGTCGTACAGTTCCCAGACATCGTCCTTGAACGGAAGCGTCTTGATCTGGCCGGTCAACCATGGGGTCCGGTGTTTGGTCACCGCCGTCCAGCCATCATGGTAGATTCCGCGATTGCCGAACATCTCGAAGTACTGCAGTGTCCGCCGGCTCGGCGCCTTGGCGTCGTTGAACGTATACGCCATACTGACGCCTTCGATCGGCCGCTGTGGCACGCCGTTCACCATGACCGGCTCCGGCAGGCCGATGATCTCGAGCAGCGTCGGAGCGATGTCGATGACATGATGCCACTGGCTGCGAGTCTCCCCCCTGGACTTGATTCCCTTCGGCCAGTGAATGATCAACCCGTTGCGAGTGCCGCCGTAATGTGACGCCACCTGTTTGGTCCACTGAAACGGGCAGTTTCCGGCATGCGCGAATCCCACTGGGATGTGGGGTTCGGAACCCGGCGCGCCGATTTCGTCCAGATGTTTTTTCATCTCCTCGATCGTCGGATCCACGCCGTTGTAGTTCAGGATCGAATTGTGCGTCCCGATGAGTCCACCCTCGGCGCTCATCCCGTTGTCGCCCAGCTGGTAGAAGAATACGGTGTTCTCCATGACGCCGAGTTCGTTCAGCGCGTCCACCAGGCGACCGACATTCCAGTCCACGTGCTCGGCAAAGTCCGCGTAGTTCTCCATGAGACGCGCCGCCACCAGCTTCTCATCAGCCGTCAGTTGCTCCCAGGGCTTCACGCCCTCGGGACGGGGCGCCAGCTTCGTGTCGTTGGGAACCACGCCGGCTTTCTTCTGCCGGGCAAGCGTTTCTTCGCGAAGCTTGTCCCATCCCATATCGAACTTCCCTTTGTGCCGGCCACGGAATGACTCCGGTACCTGGTGGGGCGCATGGGTCGCGCCGTATGCGACGTAGGCAAAGAACGGTTTGTCGGGCGTGCCGGCCTGCTGCTCCCGGATCCAGCCGGCCGCCTTATCGGTGATGTCGTCGCTGAGGTGATAGCCCTGCTCCGGAGTCTTCGGAGGGTCCACGCGCGCCGTGCCATCAAACAGCACCGGAGAAAACTGATCCATCTCACCGCCCATGAAGCCGTAAAACTTCTCGAAACCCGAACCAGTGGGCCACCGGTCATACGGTCCCGAAACGCTCTGCTCCCAGGAAGGGGTTTCATGGCTTTTGCCGAAGTATCCGGTGTTGTATCCGTTGAGCTTGAGCACTTCCGCAATCGTGGCGCAGGTATTGGGCCGCATACCGGTGGCGCCGGGCCATGACGTGCCGAATTCCGTAATGACGCCCATGTTTACGGAGTGATGGTTGCGCCCGGTCAGCAGGGCCGCGCGGGTCGGCGAACAGAGGGCGGTCGTGTGCATCTGGTTGTAACGCAGTCCCTGTTTGGCCAACCGGTCCGACGTCGGCATATTGACGCACCCGCCAAAAGCGCTCGGTATACCGAACCCCATGTCATCAATCAACACAAGCACCACATTCGGCGCTCCCTTCGGGGCGTGCAGCGTCGGCTGCGGCGGCGCCGCGGCTGTTCGGGCGTCAAACGGGACCGCGCCCATGTACGGTTGATCCGGAATCGGCAGAATTTCACGACCAGTCTTCGGATCCTGCGCCATTTTCTCGTCCTCCTTCGATATCGTTCCGCAAACGTCGTTATGCAGTTCCTTTCGGGCGGCGAACGCAGTGGTCCCTGCTCTTCAGGAAGCAGAGATCTGACGGCGAATCCAGATAGCATGCGGGACCCGGCGCCGGAATCTCCAGCCGGTGTACCACTCAAATGTGTATAGAGGTTTTTACGCGAGCGGGTTCGGATCAGTGAATGACTGCACGGAAAAGGGGCAGTATGGGAGACCGGCGCCGAACTCGGCGTCGGTCCCTTTCAATTTCTCGAAACATCGAATGGGCGGTCATAGACCGCCCCTGAATGGGGGACCGGAAGATCGACTATTGCTGACGCTGACCGCGACCGCCCCGTCCACTGGCGCCAGGAGCGCCAGCGCCGGGACCACCCGCTCGGGGGCCTCCCGCGCCAGGACCAGCCGCGCCAGGACCGCCGCCTCGAGCCGGCGTGGCGCGCGCGCAATCGGGAGGATTCGCCTGTCCACCTCCCTTGGTGCCGAAGTCCCAGTGCTCATCGGCCTTGCCATCGACGAACCGCCACATGTCGAACCAGGTCGTCGTATACGTCGATCCGGGGGTGTTCGGGTCCGCGCACTCACGGACAACGGCGACCGTCACATAGTCGCCTTCCGCAACCACGGAGACGATTTTAGTCTGCCAGCTGTTCTTGTCCGGAATCGGCCGGGATCCGCGGGCGCCGAAGAAGTCCATGACGGTCTGGCGTCCGTTCGCGCAGCAGGGGTTATGCTGAATATATTTCTCGGTGAGCCACTTCGGCGCTTCATCCCAGTGACCGGCTTCAAGAAGGTCGCGCATGATGTGCATGGCGGCCTGCTTGTTGGTGTTGAGCTTGGGATCCTTGCTCGTAAAGAGAGATTCCGGGTCGCTCGAACCGACAACCGGGTCCTGAGCGGCAACGAGACCGGCTCCCATCACAACCGCAGCCAGTCCCAGGGCGAAGAGCGTGAGACGTATTTTCATGGACCTTTTCATTCCTCCAACCAGAGTTAGTTTCTAACGAAGCCTGTGCCCGGTAGGATAAAGCAAAACGGCGGGATCGCGCACGGCATACTGCCCTTTTACGTGTTATTGGCCGGCCGGATGTCGGCTCGATTCACGCCGGCCGAATCGCCATGGTCAGCCAGCAAACCCTCGATAAATGAGCTGAACTCGTCGCGCATCGGCAGTTCCAGAATGGTCTGCAGCCGGCGGCGGCGCGCGGTGACCGGCTCTCCGGTCTTCCGGTTCATGGCCGGCTTGTCGTATTCCTCCCAGGCCAGGCCGACGCCGCGCCGCTGCCAGGCCGGAAGCTCGTTGAACTGGACACCTCGCTGAAAAAGCAACTCGTTCTTCTCCGCGACCGACATGCCCTCCAGCGCCGCGGCGGCCGCGGCGGCGCCGCAGCCTTCTTCGCGCAACTTCCAGTAACACCATCCATTAAGCGCGTTCCGATGCGCGTCTTCATTTCTCCAGCGAAAGTAGTCGATGACGACGCTCCGTCGAGGCAGTTCGATCACACGACAGTCGAACGCCGCCGGACGCCCGATGTTATGCGTCAGCGCCGCGCTCGCCTCGCCGGCGAGTATCGACGTCCATTTGCGGATGTTGCGGCCGAAGCTGGCTTCGGCGGGATCGAAGAGCAACGAGATCTCATCGCTCTGGGTATAGCCAAACACCACCTGAAAACCCGCGGTCATCAGGCGCTCAACGGCGCCAATCATGGCATCCCGGAAACGCTCGTCGAACGGGCGTCGATAGTTCATCAGCTCCTTCGTCAGACGAGTGAAGCTGCGCCCGTCAATGCGGGCCACGAGAAACACCTCCGGAAGCGCATGCGGATCCCGCGCTATCTCGAAAGCGCGCATCCTCGCATCCAGATCATCAAATTTCATCGCGCCACTCCTGGATGTCGAAACCGGAACCGATGATGCGGACATAGTAGAGCTCATCAAATCCCTCGCTGCGTTCCGGCGCTTCGAGACGCGCTGACGTTCCGCGGATTCCCTTCTCGGGCACCTGGGCATCCGGCGAACGCTGGGCATTCCGGGTCAAAGCGTCACTCACCCGGGATTCGAAGTAATACCCGATGACACGAAAGCCCGCCGCTCTCGCCGGCCCGATATAGCGCCCCCGTTCCTCACGCGTCGGGTTGGTCTTGTCGATCACGAAAGATTGTCGCGTGGCGAGACAAGTCTGCAGCAACGCCTCTTCGCGATGCCGCGTTCGAAGCATGTCGAGACTGATCCTGACGTGTGAGGAAAAGAGCCGCTCCCGACAAAATGTGCTTTTGCCGGTCGCCTGAATACCGCAAAGTACGACAGCTTCCATTGGCATGAGTAAAACCGGAGGGTAATTTTAGCGCGTGAGCGCAGCCGTGGCATAGGGGGGGCCTCACTGTCCATTGTCCATTGGCTGTTGTCGATTGTCAGATGTAGTTCTTTTCATTGTTCGTTGACCGTAATC
>DASUFH010000395.1:0-7908 GCA_036274645.1 Terriglobia bacterium | reverse complement strand
GTCGGCTCGATTACAACTTTTCCAGTTCCGTCGATATACCCGACCTTGCCGTCCCGGACAATGCGGTAAAGGGCATCTGCCGATTTCTCCGGGCTCCAGATCAGAGCGCTATATTCGCAACTGAGTGCCGCCGAACAGCAGAAGAGAACCATAGCTACTGAAGAAAAGATCCAGTTTGGTCGGCGCATATTGGGAAAAGTCTACAGCAGGAACTCAGACAGTCACTCGGGAGTTTTTCTTTCCGACGTGATGTGTTCAATTGTTCCAGAATCACGCGGATCACGCCGGACTGAGATGGACCAGAGCCAAGGACAGCCAACAGGATGGGCTGCTGGGCGCTCACTTTTACTAGTCGTCGATGAGTCTGAGCCATATCTGAAGCCGCCGAGCGAGGGAACGCCTGGCCGCCGAGTTGGAGCAGGTCGATGGCAACAGGGAACTGGTCGCTCGTCGGCAGAGAATGACTCGGCGCCGACAGTCCAACTCGACGTCAATAGAGAACGACTCGCAGCGACTGGGAGCCTGGCCGCCGATTCCGTTTTCCATGCATTCCATGATGAGATACCGGACAAAGTCCGCCAGCAGCGGTGGGCGCGTCGATTCGCCGGCGCGCTGGCGCAGGTCCGGAACACGGGCGGCTAGAAGTCTTGCAGGATCACGTTTAAGATGGAGCGGACTTTACCTCTTCAGAGCGGGGGGAGCTGATGCGAGTGGCCTTGTTGCTTGTAATGGTGTTGATACCGCGAGCTGTGCAGGAACCGAAGCTCTCGGTAGAAACCTACCACGTACTCCAGGTAGCTGCCGGCCAGACGCCTGATGACGAAGTCTCACGCACAATCACCGGCGAAGTGATTCGCGAAACACCGCACTTTCAAATCTACGCCGAGAAATCTTTTGTTCCCGTGAATCTGGATTGGCTTCAGGTGGAAGTGGAAAACATCTACGACTATCTGGTCGAGCGAATGGGTGTCTCCACGACCGAGAGATTCGCCCTGACGTTTCGCCCACCCGATACGGCCCCTTGTCCAAAGCGCGGCCTTGCCCATTCTTTTGAGCCCGTGGGCCAGGCCGTCGTGTTCGCGAATGAGCAGACCAGCCGGTCTCAGATTTCGGGCGTCCTCGCTCACGAATTCGCCCATCTCCTTCATAGCCGAGCGCTCCGGGCGGGGACCTCGGACACGAACTTATCCGAAGGCCTGGCCTCATGGGCCGCCGGGAAATATTGGCAAGCCTGGCAGGGAACGGCGGCGGACAATGTCCGCGCCTTCCGCGTCGAAGGTCGCTACAAACCGCTTGAGGAGTACTCCTGGGAAACCCCGCCTGAGACAGACATCGTCAGCTGCTGGAAAAACCGCGATCGCCGATACAACTCATGGGCAGCGTTCATCGACTTCCTGATCACCGAATACGGCATGGACAAGTTTCGTCAACTCCTTGGACCGCCGGAAGCCACGCCTTCGAAACTGTTCGTGATGGAGTCGGGCTCCATCGACTGGCGCCAGCAGACGCTGAATGGCCTGATAATGAGAGAACATGCGATCGTGCAGGGAACGGTATTCGGCGAGGACGGCAAGCCTGCCTCCGGCATTACCGTGACTATTTCGCGCCGGGACTCCAGGGGCGATTACAAGGTCAACACGAAGGACGGGAAGTATTCCTACGATGACCTGCCCGCCGGCGAATACATCATGGGAGTCATCTACAATATTTCCACGAAGACAAGCGCGAATGGTGACGCCGGGTTGCTGCGTGACGCCACATTGCGTACCGGCCGCCTTCTCGTCAGCGATTTCGATTTGAAGGAATTCGTGTCGATGGGTAAGCCGGGTTCGTTCGAAGAGCTGGAGAACCAGTGGTCGAAACAAACGAGCAATCCGCCGCAGGGAGTCGGCTTTTCGGTCGTTCCGGTTCCTCCCGCGACGATCGACTACAAGGCTGTCTATGGCATGACGCTAAGTGAACTCGAAAAGACATGGCTCGACAGGCTCGACAAGAAAGAACGTCGTTGACAGGGTTTGCGGCTGAGCGATGCATCGCCCTCCCAGCTATGGACTTCAAGCAAGGCGACATTTTCAAGTATTTCCGACAGGCGCCAGCCAATGAACTGGGAGGGGAAATCTTAGTCGGAAATGTAGCTGCAAAGCGCTTCCAACTTCCACTGCGCAACGAAGCTCAACAACTTTCAACACGGAGCGTCATATCCGATTGAAACGTAAACAGTCTGATAAGTGGACTACTGCCCGGTTGGCATGTTCTTCCAGCCGCCCATGCCTGGGCCGAACCACTTCGTGTCCCAGCCGGTGGGCTTCGTATCCGGGCGATCCACCAGCACGGCTTGCACTTCCTGGATCTTTCCCGCCTTCACCGTGAAGAACTCGCCGACGATGCGGTCGTACTGCGTGACGGAGGCGGCGTTCGCGACGCCTTCGATCTTGCCGAAGCGCAGAATGACGAGCACGATGCCGCGTTCCTCGTCCACCACCGGGTAGCGCCGATCCCACAGGTTCCGGCCGAGGAAGCGGCCGCGGTCGAATCCGTCCATGGCCGTGGCGTAAGCGCCATTGCGCACGGTGCCCGTGTAGTGCACGCCGTTTTCGAAGCGAGTGGTGTCGGGCAGCAAATCGGGCCGGTGGTAGTCCGGCGTGCCATTGGTCTGGAAGGCGCGGAAGTAGCCGTCCCCGATGGCGACCAGTTCGTAGTACGAATTGCGCTCTGCGGGCGGGATGGGCAGCTTCAGGTACTGGGAGGGCTCCTTGTCCAGCTGTTCCGGCCCCCACCAGTTGGCGGCGATATCGCTCTGGTTGCAGCGGAGGATCTCCATCTCGGTGATGGCGCCGCCGGCCACTTTCAGGCGCAGCATCTCCATGGTCTCGGAGCCATCGGCGTTGGTGATGACCACCTGCGTGCCGGTGTCGCCCAGGCGCTGGTTCACGGCGTCGAAGCGCCAGCGCACTTTCTGCGCGCTGGCCGAGAACACCTTCGCCAGTGACACTTCGTCGCCGTTGAGCGTGATTCTTGCCTTCGCGGCCTGCGTTAGGGCGCGCGGGTCATGGGCGATGAGCGCGGCGTAGTAGGCATCGATATAGCGCGTGAGGCAGGCGCGGTCGCAGGTGATGGGCGCCCAGCCGCCGCGCGTGGGGCCGTAGTCCGGCGTCCAGGCCGAGGGCAGTTTCTCGTCGCGGTTCACCATTGCGGCCTGGATGTCCCAGATCTGGCCCTTGCGGACCGCAAAGAACTCAGCCACCAGCCGCGTCGCGGCCTGGCCGGGACTTTTCGGTGTGGCGCCGGCCTTGAGGCCGAAACGGGCGACGCTCATCACCACGCCGTATTCCTCGTCCACCACCGGATAGCGCAGGTCCCAGATGTTGCGCCCGGCGTGGAAGCCGGTATCGAACTGCTCGGCGGCGCTCATGGCCGGGTTGTTCGCGAAGGAGACATCGGTGGTCCGGGAGCCATTCTCCAGGCGCTGCATGTTCGGGAAGAACTCCGCGGGATGGTATTCGGGCGTACCGTTGGTGTTGAAGGCGCGCCAGTAGCCCTCGGCTGCGGCCACCAGGTCGTAGTAGGAATCCTGCTCCGCGGGACGAATCCTCATGTTGAAGTTCGGGTTCGGCTTCTGCAGCGTCTTGAGATCCAGCAAGCCGCCTTCCTCCACATTGCGGATCAGCATGGCCTCGGCCTCGGTGATGCGCGAGTTCTTCACCTTGAGCCGGAACACGTAGATGTACTGCGAGCCATCGGCGTTGTTGATCACGGCCTGGGTACCGGTGTCGCCCCAGCGCGGGTTGGCGATGTCGATGCGCGCCTGCACCGAGGCCGCCTGGTCCCAGAACAGCTTTCCCGCGGGCACGACGTCGTCGTTCAGGGTGAGTTTTGCGCCCGGGGCAAACGGCGCCTTCGCAGGATCATTGGAGATCAGGGCGGCGACGTAGGCGTCGATGACGCGAGTCAGGCAGGCGCGATCGCATGCGGCGGTGACATTGCTCTGGTTCTGCGCCATGGTTGTGGATGCGGCCAGCAATGCCAGTACGGCGCCCAACGCGCAGGTCTTGTGGAAAGTGTTCATCGTGGATCCCCTCGTTTCCCGAATCGGACAAGGTAACGTGGGAGTATACTCCGCGTCCAGACCGGGTCGAACAGCGCTGCGGTGAAAACATATGATGGACAATTTTGCTGTCTGGTGGACGGCGGTCGCTGAGGAAATTCCCATAAGCTAATGGCGGCTGAAGGGGGGCGTCAGCGGCAGGACCAGATCGGAAATGTCGTGATCGACAACCGCTACTGAAACGACTGGAATAATGAACAATGCCGCGCCATCCTTTCGCTTTGCGCGAAACGGATGACGGGGTCCGGACGGGTCTACATCATCGAGATGGTGATACCGGACGACAATTCACCGAGCATGGCTTCGATGGTGGATCTAAATATGCTCGTTATGCTGCCGGGCCGCGAGCGTACCCTGAAGGAGTACCGCTCGCTTCTCGACTCCGCCGGACTCAAGTTCGAGCGTCTGTTACAGACTCACTCCCCATTCCAGATTATTGAAGGTTCGAAGGCATAGGGCGGGGCGACAGCCGGAAACTTGATTTCGCTGAAGCGGGAACTACTTCGCCCGCTGCCAATTATTCTCTTAAGGGAAGTTCGCCTGACTCCGTCAGTGTCCGTGGGCTGGGCGGCGCCTGATTGGACGGCCCCGGACAACCCTCGTAGTCATCTTTGGCGAGACACCAGAACTCACTTGTCCAGACATCGCTCTCGTCCTGCCGGTAAACGCCGATCTGACGCCAGTCCGGTGAAAGCTGGATATCGAAGTCCTTCCAGTTAGTGCGTTCTCCAACCGATTCCATGATGTTCACAAGTGAGACCGCGTCCCCATTCTCAGCCACGGAGAAAATTTGCAGACCGGCGCCTCCTGAGCCTGGGAGGAAATAAATCGGCGAAGACGAGTCTGGAAGGCCTGGTCTGACGATCGCCACCACGCTGAACTTTGCGGGGTGTGGCGGGAGCCCCTTAAAGGAGGGGGCCGTCGGACCAATGCGAACCAGTGTTCGGCCATCCGGCATCTTATGGACGTATTCGCCCCTTTTGATATTACCGTCCAGCAGCGTTGGAAGTTCCTTCTTCATGGCGTCGATCCTGCTTCGAAGATCCGCGACACCTTCCGGCTTCACTATGCCCGGCTGGTTCTTGACTTGAGCTTCGAGCGCCCTGGCGTCGTTGTCGAGGTCTTCAGCAAACGATTTCAACTCTCTCCTCATTGCCTCCAGATTGAAAAAATGCCGGGACAGGATTTGAGGTTTCAGCACCGTGAACGCGTTGACAATCCAGGTGTCGAGATCCGCGATGTCGTTCTTTTTCCGCTCGAATTGTCGAAGTCTTTCTTCGATGCCTGCAGTCAAACCTTCGCCTTGTTCCACATAAGCCATCGTCAACGCCGGGAGGGCCAGCGCCGCAAACAGCCATCCGTAACGAGCCAATCGCCTCGCGAACATATTCCCCCCAATGGCGCGTCAATGACGCGTGCGAAGTGTTTTTGCTTTTGCGCGCCATTGTAGATCAAACCGTCGGGCTGATCTATCGCCACTGATCCGCGGTTTCGGTGCGGACTGATGACAGGGGCAGTTTAGACTTGGTCGATGTTTGAATGGCTAGATCAGCAGTTGGCCGAGATCCGCACGAGGCGATTTCACGTCGTCGATGGCGCCGCGACAGATGACTTCCGCGCAGCGGTGCTGAACTCGCCGCTGCCGGCCCCCCCATCGTACGTCGAGTTCGTTCTCCGATTCGGGAATGCCAGGCTTTACCGCATGACTGGACTCGATCTGTACTGGCTGCGGGTGTTCGCGGCTCCGCGGGACGTGCGATCCCGGGCCGGGGAGCCATTGTTGTATATCGGCGGCTACAGCGAGAGTTACGCCTACCTGCGCACAGAAACGCTTCAGCCGTCGATCGAGGCGCCGATATACGAATCGACTAAGGCGGCGGGGATTCGTAAAGTGGCGGACTCGTTTGAGCGCTGGCTGCATTCTCGGGCATCCAGGGCGCGTCTTCGGTACAAGGGGCAGGAATGGGCCGACATCTTGCGTGGCCCCGATCCCTTTACGCTCGAGGAACAATCTGTCGTTCGAGCCCGCCGCCAGTTCATGTGGCGCATCATAGGTGTGGCGCCGGGTGGTGAGTTGTTGTACGAAGTGACCAACGGATCGGACCGTTGCCTGCCGTTTCTATCCATAGGGATTCGCGACCGGATCGGAACCCTGCAGGGTGGTGTTTGGCTACCGGTTGGCCACATCGCCCCGGGGCAGACAGCCGTGATCGCGAAGGACACTTACCGCGGCCGACTCGATCCGCTCGACGTTGAAGCGTACTCGCTCCCCGACCCCATACCCGAGGAGCGGGAACGGTATTGGGAGTTTCGCGGTTCGAGTGGTCGCTAGCGGGTTACGTTTGGCGTAAGCAAAAGCTGGGATTGGGTTTCAGACGAGTTGAATGGCAACAGGCGCCCTTTTTCAGGGCGCTTTTCTTAGATGATCACAGTACCCAGGGGTTGCGCTCGCTCCGCTCGCTTAACCCCTGGCTAACCGCGCCCCCGGGATCCGGCGCTCCCCGCACGGACGCAAGGATGCAATTTGGGGACAAGCTGTGCGTCCACGGAGCGAAAGCCCCCGCTAATCCCGTTATTGCGTTGGCGCGGGGGCGCTCTGGACTGAGGCCGGAGTCGCGGCCGCTTCCGGCGTGCCGGACTTCGGACCGAAGTACGTCACCAGATAGTCTGTGATTTTCGTGAAATCGTCATCGCTGCCGTTCGCGCCGTGCTCTCGCATGCGGCCCACTAATGCGCCCCAGGTCTCACGATTGTGGGTTTCGCCCACAACGATGTCGGCGCCGTGACAGGCGCTGCAGATGTTCAGGTAGGTTTGCCTGGTGGGATCCTGCGGCAGCGGCTTGGGAAACACCATGCGGGATTTGACGCCGTCCAGCTTCACTTCCTTCAGCGCGGGAAGCGCGGAAAGGGCGGCGAAGTCCGGGAACTTTCCCTTATCGCGGGCGGCGACCACGGCCTGGGCCTGATCCTCGGTCAGCCCGAGCGTCTGAATCTCCTCGGCGCTGGCGGTGTTCACGTTGACCGGCAATCCGAAATACTTGTCCAGGTACGCGACGATCTGGTCGAGTTCTTCCTCCGACGCCGACGTATCCTGGCTCATGCGGTCCACGGTGTAGAACCAGCCCTCGTGATCGCGCTGCTCGCTGATGACCAGGTCTATGGCGTGGCAGGAGCCACAGACATTCTCAAAGAGTGGCGTGTATTCATCCTCAGGCAGCGTATTGGGCGCTTCCTGCGCCAGCGCCGGCAGCAAAACCAGCGCCAGCATTCCGGCAGAGATCGCAAGGGTCTTGATCAACATCGGGTACTTCACTCCAGCAGGTTTTTTGTCCGCAAACGTGATACGAGTCTTCTTCAACCGTTCGACCGTCGCATCCTTTAACTCGGTCATTCCCGCATCTCTGGCCACTCGAACGGCGCCAGCGATCGGAACCGGACCTCAGTGTCGCATAACCCGGCAGGCTCGAAAAACTCGAAAATGGATTCTAACCCAGGGCGGCCGCACTTCGGGCGTGAACCCGGATTGAGACGTCCGCACTCGATGCGCGTTGTTGACATTCGGCGTTCCATCCGGCGACGCAGGCGATCAGGGACGAAGAGCGGAGTGAAGGGGACAGCCACGCCGAGGGCTACTCACATTCGAAGAATCGCGGGAGAACGGCGCGCCCTGTAGATTCAATACCTTCGAATGTCAGGGCCGGCCCAATGAAAAAGCCCCCGGCTTGCGCCGGGGGCTCGTTCCTTATACAGCTGGGTTCAGCTTACTGGGCTGACCCTGGGCTAGTTGTTACCGCCGGGCCCGG
>DASUFH010000394.1:0-3467 GCA_036274645.1 Terriglobia bacterium | reverse complement strand
GTCCCTAATTTCCCCCAACTAACGTGCTGCGACATGTTCTCATCGTTCGCGCATCGGCCATCGGCGATTTCGTCCTCAATCTCCCTGCGTTGCGGGCGCTGGCTCTGCGTCATCCCGATGCGCGATTTACGCTGGTCGGATATCCGGAAACCCTCAAACTGGCCGAACGGTTCATTCCAGTTCAGGCGATCGAGTCCATTGACAGCGTTCCGTGGCGGCGACTGTTTTTTGAGCCGGCGCCGGAACTGGGGCACAGGCCGTTCGATGCGGCGTTTGTCTGGATGAAGGATCGGGCTTTTGCAGACAACCTGAGCCGTTCCGGCGTGCCCAACATTCGTCATTCTGCGCCGTTTCCCGACCGAGGCCATGCGGGCGCGCATCTCGTGAAGTCTACCGGCCTCGAATCCCCGGAGCTCCCGGACCTGTGGCTGCCCGGTTCGGCGCGCGTCATTCTGCATCCGGGAAGCGGGAGTTCGCGCAAGGTGTGGCCGCACTTTGCCGCGCTCGCAAAGGCGATTCCGGACGCTGTCGTTTTGACCGGCCCCTGCGAAACCGGTTTTGCGTTTTCAGGGCCGCGGCTCGAAGGACTGGCGCTGCATGAGGTGATCGACGAGCTGCGGCACTGCCGGCGCTTCGTGGGATGCGATTCCGGAATCACGCATCTTGCGGCATACTTGGGCTGCCCGGCGCTGGCGCTGTTTGGTCCGACCGATCCGCGAGTCTGGGGCCCTGTGGGCCGCCGCGTGGAAATCCTGTGGAAAACGCCGCTCGCCGATATCTCCGTGGAGGAAGTTATTCAGCGGATATGAGTAAGGCCGATCCGGCGCCCCGTCCCCGTGATCTTACCCCTGAGGAATTCCGTGAGTGGGGGCATCGGTTCGTGGACTGGGTGGCCGACTATCTGGCCCATCCCGAGCGTCTCGATGTGCTGTCGAAAGCAGCGCCGGGAGCCGTTCGCAGGCGTCTTTCGCCCACGCCTCCGGAACGGGGCGAGCCGCTCGAAGCAGTCCTTCGCGACATGACCGATGTGATCGTGCCGGGCCTGACGCATTGGAACCATCCCGGGTTTTTCGCCTATTTTCCCACGACCGGTTCAGGCCCCGGGATTCTCGGGGAGTTGGTCGCCGCCGCATTCAACGTGAACGGCATGTTGTGGCGCACGTCGCCGGCAGCGACGGAACTGGAAGAGCTTGTCCTCGACTGGTTGCGCCAGATGATGGGACTTCCCGGCGCGTTCAAAGGGTTTGTTTACGACACGGCCTCGATTTCCACCCTTCATGCGCTGATTGCGGCCAGGCAGGCTGTTGATGGACTCCATGCGCGTGAGGACGGTGTTGGCGGCGGCGCGCCGCGACTGCGCATGTACGCGTCGTCGGAAGCGCATTCGTCGGTCGAGAAAGACGCCATCGCCATCGGCATCGGCCGCCGCGGCCTGGTGAAGATCGACGTGGACACCGAGTTCCGCATGTATCCCGCGGCGCTGGAAGAGGCGATTGTGAAGGATCGTGAACGCGGATACCGGCCGTTTTGCGTCGTGGCGACGATGGGCACGACCTCCACCACCAGCGTCGATCCGGTTCCGGCGATTGCCGCGATCGCGCAGCGATACGGCCTCTGGCTCCACATCGACGCCGCCTACGCCGGATCCGCCGCAATCCTGCCGGAAATGCGGCCGATGTTTGCGGGCATGGATCAGGCGGATTCGATCGTGATGAATCCCCACAAGTGGCTGTTCACGCCGATGGACTTCAGCGCCTTCTTCTGCCGCCGGCCGGACGTCCTGAAGGAAGCGTTCAGCCTTGTTCCCGATTATCTGAAGACGCCCGAAACCGATGTGACCAACACGATGGACTACGGTCTGCAACTCGGCAGGCGCTTCCGCGCGCTGAAATTCTGGATGGTCGTGCGCTACTTCGGCGTCGAGGGATTGCAGAACGCCATTCGGGAACACATGCGGCTGGGCAGACTGTTTCGATCGTGGGTGGAGGCCGATCCGCGATTCGAGATCATGGCCCCGACTGCATTCAGCACGGTGTGCTTCCGGCTAAGGGCGGATGACGCGGCGAATCAGGCGCTGCTCGATCGTGTGAACGCGTCGGGCCGGATTTTCCTGTCGCACACGCGATTGCTCGGCAAGCTCACGTTGCGGTTTACCGTAGGGAATCTGCGATCCGATGAAGAGCAAGTGCAGATGGCATGGGAGCTGGTCTGCAGGGACGGTAAGGGGCTGTCATAGACCGCCCCTGCAAGCAGGGACTTTATGCAATACATTTCCCGTGAAGAACTCGAACGCCGCTGGGCTCGCGTCCGGCGGATCATGCGCTGTGACGCGCTGGTCATCCTTCAGAAGGTCGACCTTTACTATCTTGCCGGCACGACACAGGACGCCGTCCTCTGGTTTCCTGCTGCCGGCGAACCGGTTCTGGCGGTTCGCAAAAGCTACGAGCGCGCAAGACAGGAATCGGCCGTCGCCAACATCGTTCCGCTGAAGAGCTATCGCGAGCTTCCCGCCCTGATTCCGAATCCTGGCGAAACCCTGGGTTTCGAACTCGATGTCGTTCCGGTATCCGTTTACGAGCAGGTATCGAAGAACTTTCCGAACGCCAAACGCGTCGACGCCTCATTGAGCCTGCGTGAAGCCCGCGCCGTCAAGACACCGTACGAGATCGACTGTATTCGCGAGGCGGCCCGCCAGCTCGACAAGGCCTTCCTCGACATCCCGGCGCATCTCAGCGAAGGCGTGACGGAACTCGAGGTCGGCGTGGCCATCGAAAACGTCATGCGGCTGGCCGGGCATCAGGGATTGTCGCGTGTGCGGCGGTTCAACATGGAAATGCATTACGGCGCCGTGTCGTTCGGCGATTCGGCGGCATATCCCCACAGCTTCGATGGACCGGTCGGCGTGCGCGGCCTCTATACCGCCGTGCCGGTGATGGGCGGTGACAAGCGCCTCGGACGTGGTGAACCGGTGATGGTGGACATCGTCGGCGGTTACGCCGGCTATATCGCCGACGGAACGCGCATTTACGCGCTTGGCCCGCTGCCGCGCGAGCTCGCGGATGCTCACGCCTTCGTGCTCGATCTGAACGCGTGGATCGAAACGCAATTGCGGGTCGGGAACGTTCCGAGCGCCATCTACAGCGCGATTCTGGAGCGAGTCGCGCAGACCCCTTATGCCGCCAATTTCATGGGCGCGGGGGAAAATCAGGTGCGGTTTGTCGCCCATGGCGTGGGACTGGAGCTCGACGAATTCCCGGTCATTGCGCCGAAGTTCGATACGCCGATTGAGACCGGCGTGGTATTTGCAGTTGAGCCGAAGGTGTTTTTTCCGGGAGTCGGCGGCGTGGGTATCGAGAATACCTATCTCATCACTGAGAGCGGATGCGAACGGCTGACCGTCAGTCCTCAAACCGTCTTCACGGTTTGAGAGCGCTGGGTTCCCGTCTGCTTCTTCTGCTTGTAGGGGC
>DASUFH010000393.1:0-18580 GCA_036274645.1 Terriglobia bacterium | reverse complement strand
GTTGACCCGGTAAGGATCACACACGATGGGCTGCAGCGTCTTGATGGAAACCCGGGCAATGTCGTTCTGACGCAACTCCTCGATTCCGGCGCCGCGTTCCAGCGTGTTGGGATCGATCCGGTAGTCGATTGCGCCGACCATGGCCTTCACGCGGCGGGTGGTGTGCCGCAGACCGTATTTCCTGCCCGGGCGCATCGGCTTGCCGCTCATCCAGCAGATGACGGCGTTGAACGCCGTGCGGGGTTCCGGCGCGTCTTCGTTGTCGACGATCATGTCGCCCCGCGCGACATCGAGATCCTCCGCCAGCGTCAGCGTGATGGACTGGGGCGCAAAGGCGGCTTCCAGATCGCCATCGAATGTCACGATGCCGGTCACCTGGGTCCGGCGCCCCGCCGGCAGGATCGTCACCGGCTGGCCGACATGAATCTGTCCCGACGCAATCTGTCCCATGTATCCGCGGAAGTCTCCCAGTTCCGCCATTGGCGGGCGGTTGACCAGTTGCACAGGAAAGCGCAGGTGGCTGGCGTCCTGGCGTTCGATCTCGATCGTCTCGAGCAGTTCCATGACGGTCGGACCGTCGTACCATCCAAGACTGTCTCCGCGCTCGACCACCATGTCGCCAAGCAGCGCCGAGATCGGCACGAAGCGCAGGTCCACCGGATCGAGCCGGCTGAAGAATTCCGTAAATTCCGCCACGATGCGCTCGTAGGTCTCCCTGCTGTACTCGACCAGGTCCATCTTGTTGACGGCAATGATGAAATGCCGGATGCCGAGCAGGTGCGCGATGAACGCGTGGCGGCGCGACTGGGTGACCAGTCCGGCGCGCGCATCGACAAGGATCAGGGCCAGGTCGACCTTGCTGGCGGCAGTCACCATGTTGCGGGTGTACTGTTCGTGGCCGGGGGCGTCGGCAATGATGAACTTCCGGCGATCCGTGGCGAAGTAGCGGTAGGCGACATCGATGGTGATGCCCTGTTCGCGTTCGGCCTTGAGGCCGTCGGTCAGGAGCGAGAAATCGATGCCTTTGCCGCCGCGGCGTTCGTTGTCGCGCGTGGCGGCCGAGACCTGGTCTTCGAACGCGCCGCGCGCGTCCACGAGCAACCGGCCGATCAGAGTGGATTTCCCGTCATCAACGCTGCCGGCAGTGATAAAACGCAGCAAACCAACGCTCAAAAGTATCCCTCGCGTTTCTTGTCTTCCATGGTGTTGGCCCCGTGATCGATGACACGGGTTTCGCGCTCGCTGCGCGTGGCGGCCGCCGCCTCGTCGACGATGTCGTCGATGGTCAGGGCCTGGGAGAGAACCGCTCCGGTGCAGGGCATGCAGCCGAGCGTGCGGAATCGGACCCATTCTGTGGTGAGTGTCTCGCCGGGACGCACATCGGCCGGATCGTCGATCGGAATCCAGTTGGTCCCGCGGCGAACGACCTGGCGCTGGCGCGCATAGTAGAGCGGAACGATCGGGATGTCCTGTTCGCGGATGTATTGCCAGACGTCGCGTTCAGTCCAGTTCGAAAGCGGGAACACGCGCATGGATTCGCCTTCCGCAATCTCGCCGTTGTAGAGATTCCACAATTCCGGACGCTGGTTGCGCGGATCCCATTGACCGAAGCCGTCACGGAACGAAAAGACACGTTCCTTGGCCCGTGACCGCTCTTCGTCGCGCCGGGCGCCACCGATGGCGGCGTCGAATTCGTATTTCGACAGGGCCTCGAGCAGCGCGCCGGTCTTCAACGCTCCGCAGCAGCGCGCAACGCCGAGCTTCAACGGATGCGCCCCATCGGCAATCGCTTCCTCGTTGCGATGGACGATCAGGCGCGCGCCGATCGACGCCGTGAACTCATCACGGAACTGCAGCATCTCTTTGAACTTGTATCCGGTATCGATGTGAAGGAGCGGGAACGGAATCGGACCGGGATGAAACGCCTTGCGCGCCAGGTGCAGAAGCACACTGGAGTCCTTCCCGATCGAATAGAGCAGCACCGGATTGCGGAACTGCGCGACGACTTCACGCAGAATATAGATCGACTCCGCTTCCAGGGCCTGTAAATGGGTCCAATCCGCGCTCACGCGCCCCCCTTTCCGGCCGTTTCGCCGTGCGGATGCAGTCCGCACTCCTTGGCGTTGGCATCTTCCCACCACCAGCGTCCCGCCCGGATATCTTCTCCGGGCCCCACCGCGCGTGTGCACGGCGCGCATCCGATGCTCGGATAGCCGCGATCGTGCAGGGCGTTGTACGGAACGCCGTTCTCACGAATGTACGTCCAGACGTCGTCGAGAGTCCAATCCGCCAGCGGATTGAATTTCCGCATTCCGTGTACCTCATCCCACTCTTCGTACGCCAGGGCCTGCCGCGCCGCCGACTGCTCCCGCCGCAACCCCGTCATCCATGCCTGCTTGCCCGACAGGGCTCGCGCCAGGGGAACCACCTTACGCATGTGGCAACACTGTTTCCGTTGAGACACGCTCCGGTAAAAACCGTTGACACCGTTGAGCTCCACCCAGGCCTCCACCTGAGCGCTGTCGGGGAAATAAATCCGGATGGGAACAGGAAAAAATTCCCGGCACTGGTCCAGCAACGTGTGGGTTTCTTCGGGCAACCGCCCCGTATCCAGAGTGAACACCTCGATGCCGCGGGCATGCCGGGCGATCAGATCGAGGAGCGCCATGTCTTCGGCGCCGAAGCTGCACGCGAACCCAACCGGACGGTGGTCGCGTTCGATCTGGCGGAGACGATCAATAGTTTGGAGAATGCGTTCGTTATCGCTCATAAATGCGCATAAAAAAACCCGCTCCATGGAGCGGGCTCGAGGCTCGGACGGAGCGGCTCAATGGGCTCGCGGCCGAACCTCGACCGGACAACAACGTTCAACCGCGTATTTCATAGCCGATCAATGTATAGCGCCCGACGCGCTCTGTATTTATAACCGGAAATGTGATCGGTTGTCTATGCGGGGACCGGGGGAACTGGACATTTGGTAAGGAAGCATTTGAGCCCCCTCTGTCTGCAGGCCGGAACCCTAAATCCTTCTGGTGTAGAGCGGACGAGGGGCGGAGAAACCCTACGACCGTTTGCCGACGAGCTGGTGGTTGACGCTGAAGAGAGCCAGTTCCAGGCGGTTGGACACGCCGACCTTGTCGAAGATGCTGCTCAGATGGTGCTTCACCGTCTGCTCGCTGATTGCCAGGCGTTTGGCAATGTCCTTATTGGTCTCCCCTTCGATGATCGCGGCCACAACTTCAAGTTCACGCGCCGTGAGCGCAAACTTTTCGGCCACATCGTCGGGCCGGATCTCATAGGCCATCTTCATGGCCTGAACGAGGCCATTGACATTGTTGCGACCCACCCAGAATTCACCGGCAACGATGCAGCGGATTGCCTTGACCAGAAGTTCCGTGGCGGTGTCTTTCAGGATGACTCCACGGGCACCCAGGCGAAGGGCTTCCGTCACCTGTTCTTCCTCGATCGTTGCGGTCAGTAACGCCACGCGCGTAGGCAACCCGAGCGGGGCAAGATCTCGAAGAACCTCCAATCCCGTCCGGCGGGGCATGGCCAGGTCGAGCAACAGGACATCGGGTTTCAGCTTCCGCGTCAGCGCAATGGCCTGAGAGCCGTCAACAGCTTCATCGGCAAGACTCAAGCCGGGTTCACTCTGAATCAGCGCGCGCAGACCACCGCGAAAGACCGGGTGATCGTCAGCAATCAAAATGGAGATCGTGTCAGACATATGTTCTCTTTGGTAATCGCACGTCCAGGCGCGCTCCATGACCGGGAACCGATTCGATTTCGAGCTCCCCGTGAATCAGCTGGACGCGCTCCTTTATTACCCTGGGCCCCTGTTGTCTCGAGCGGAGTTCCGCATGAGTCATGCGGCCCTTGAACGAAAATCCTTTGCCGTTGTCGATGATGGCCAGGTGCAGGCCCGACTCGGGTGAACTGAGCCGGACCAGCAGTTCTTTCGCGCCGCTGTGTTTGCGAACGTTGGTCAGGGCTTCCTGGAGGATCTGAACGATCTCACGGCAGACTTCGGCGGGCAGCGCAACATCCTGGGTTTCCGCAACAAACCTTGCTGCAATTCCGGTTTCTTCCGCAAATTGGTCGACCTGTTTCGACATCAGATTCACCAGTTCCGACGGCTCTACCCCCGGCTCTCGCAAGCGGCTCATCATCTCGCGAACCTGCCGGATTTCATGTTTCAACACCTGCTGCAACGGCTCGATCTCTGACGCGCGCGCCATCTGGCCTGTAGCTGCCTGATTTTTCAACGTGTTCAACCGCATCTCCAAGCCGATCAGAGACTGAATCAAACCATCGTGCAGGTCCCGGGCAACTCGCGCCCGTTCCATCGCCCCGGCTCGCTCACGCAGTCTTCGCCAGAGGTAGACGTTATATATTGGGGACATTACAGCGCGAACAAAGCCTAGGAAAAATACGAGTTCCCTCTGCCGGTCACGCTGCAGCCGCGGGTTGAGCACCAGGACCCGGCCGTTCAACTCCGGACCGAAATCCACCTTTGCCCCCAGAATGGACCGGAATGAGAACCGCGCAAGGACTTCCTCCGGGTACTGCATCTCCTTTCGTGTCGCCATCCGGCCCTGAGCATCCAGAAACCGGAGTTCGTGCGTGTTCCCAGCTTTGCATGTGGAGTGCCAACATTCCCCTTCGATCGGGAAAAGGAACAGGGAGCGGCGGGCTGGCTCGAGATGGACGAAACGGCCGGAAGGGGGTTCTCCCTCCTGTAACTCGATGAGGTATGTGATGCCTGTTGAACTTTCTTCGGCTGCGGCAAGCACGAGGTCGGCCTTATAAAAAGACCGTATCTCGCCAAGCACGCCAACGACGCTGGAAGTCAGTCCGAACTCGGACTTGGCCTTGCTGACGGCCCGGGCAATCAACGCATTTTCGTGGTGCAACCGCCGTTCGTTTTCAAAAAGGTAGCCCAGAACGGCGCTCATTCCGAGCAGATAGCTGGCAATCGCAAAGAAGACGGCGCCGTCGGACAGGCTGAAATTCCCGGGATGGACCAGCGAGAGTTCGACCAGGGTAATGGCAACGCCGTTGGCGATGGTCTTCCAGAACCCCCATCGATAGGCCGCCGTAACCAGGACGAAGGTAAACAGCGCCAGATAGGGACTCGCCGATCCGCCCATCTGGTCGAGCGCGGTAATCCATGCGATATCCACAGCCTGGATAACTACCGGCAGAGCCCCCCTTAACCCGCCTGAAGGCCGAAGGAACAGAATCGCCAGACTGAAGAGCACGTAGCTGATGGGCCACGCATAACCCATCGAAGCGAAACGTCCCTCGCCGACTGGAGCGGTATAAGCGGCCAGGGCCGCCGCGACTGCCAGTATGGCTCGGCCCGCGGCAAGAACGTTCTCCACACGTCCGACTTCGGCAGGATCGAAGGGTCTCCCTTGTAGGATCTTCAATGGCAAAGCAAAAAAATCAGTCTGGGGAAGAGTTTAGGGTTCGCGCAGGATCGGCAGCACGAGTAATCGAGCGCCGTATGAGCGGCCACGTCTGCGCGGGTTCAGATTCCGGCCGGCGCCCGTCCGACCGGTATAGAGCATCTCGAGAAAACAACTCAGTTGACCTCACGGATGGCAATGTTGAGATTGATCCCTTCAATTCTCCCTCGCTCCAAACCGTCCGCAGGCCCCCGGCCATCTAGGAGCGGATGCTACCGTGGTGTCTTTCAGGGTGTCAAGGCAAGGAGGGAATGGGCCGTTCGGCTTCGGTCCCGCCAGCGATTGTGCTAGGCTCTCGGGTTTTAGCAAATCAATTCAAGGAGTTCTCCCGTGAACGTCTATGAAGGCAGAAACATCCGCAACGTGGCGATCGCAGGCCACGGCGGGAGTGGCAAAACCTCGTTTATTTCTGCAGCCCTCTTTGACAGCGGCGCAACCAACCGGCTGGGACGGGTGGAAGACGGCAACACCCCGACGGATTATGACGATGAGGAGATCGAACGCAAGATCACCATATCGGCAAAACTGGCGTTTGCGGAATGGAATAAAACCAAGATCAACCTGCTCGACACGCCGGGCTTCGGCAACTTCATACAGGAAGCGCGCGGCGCGCTTCGCGTGGCCGACGCCGCCATGATCGTCGTGGACGCCGTATCCGGCGTCATGGTCCAAACCGAAAAGGTGTGGGCGTACGCCGACGAGTTCCGCCTGCCCCGGCTCGTCGTCCTCAACCGCATGGATCGCGACACGGCCAGCTTCGAACGCGCGCTCGAATCCGTCCGGCAACAGCTCGGGCGCAATATCGTCCCCATTCAGGTACCCATCGGTGAAGAACGTGGTTTCAAAGGCGTTGTCGATCTGGTCTCGATGAAGGCCTGCACTTTTACGTCGGACGGTTCCGGAAAATTCACTGAAGGCGAAATTCCCGCTGACGCGGCAGACCGCGCCGCCGAATATCGCGAGAAACTGGTCGAAGCGGTCGCGGAAGGCGACGAAACGCTCATGGAAAAGTTCTTCGACGCCGGAACGCTGTCGGATGAAGACATGGTCGCCGGTCTGCGGCAGCAGGTTTCCGCGGGCAAGCTTTATCCGATTCTCTGCAGCAGCGCGACCGCCAACATCGGCGTGCCGCAGGTTCTGAACGCCATCGTCAACTACCTGCCCGACGCCGTCTCCCGCGGCCCCGTCATCGGCGCGGATTCGCACGGGGCCGAGGTCCAGCGGAATATCTCCGATTCGGAACCGTTCAGCGCGTTTGTCTTCAAGACGTTTTCGGATCCATTTACCGGACGAATCTCCCTTTTCCGGGTCTATTCCGGGGTTCTTTCATCCGACACGCAGCCCTATAACGTGAACCGAAGCGCCTCCGAACGTTTCAGCCAGATCGGAACGATGCAGGGCAAGTCGCTGGTCAACATCGGCAAACTGCACGCCGGGGATATTGGCGCCGTCGCCAAACTCAAGGAAACGGTTACCGGGGACACGCTCGCCGACAAGGCCCACCAGATTACATACCCCGCGGTGAAGTGGGTGGAACCGGTAATCTCGTTCGCCATCGAACCGAAGTCCCGCGGCGACGAAGACAAGATCAGCCAGGCCATTCACAAACTCATGGACGAAGACCTCGGCCTCGGGTACGCGCGCGAGCCGCAAACCAAGGAGTTCCTGCTGTCCGGCCAGGGCCAGATGCACGTCGAACTCGCGGTCGTTCGCCTGCGCAAGCGGTATGGCGTCGACGTCCTGTTGAAACCGCCCAAAGTACCTTACCGGGAAACGATCAAGGGCAAGGCCGACGTCCAGGGTAAACACAAGAAACAGAGCGGCGGACACGGCCAGTATGGCGACTGCAAAATCCGCATGGAACCGCTCCCGCGCGGGGGTGACTTCGAGTTCGTCAACGAGATCTTCGGCGGAGCCATCCCCAAGAACTTCATTCCGGCCGTTGAAAAAGGTATTCAGGAAGCCCGGCAGAAGGGCGTCCTGGCGGGATTTCCAACCGTGGACTTCCGCGTCATTCTTTATGACGGCTCGTACCACGACGTCGATTCCTCGGAAATGGCCTTCAAGATCGCCGGCTCGCTGGCCTTCAAGAAAGCCATCCGTGAAGCCCGGCCCTGCCTGCTCGAACCGGTCATGAATGTCGAAGTCAACGCGCCCGACGAATACGCCGGCGATCTGATGGGCGACCTCAACAGCCGGCGGGGCCGCGTGCAGGGCATGGAAGTGCGCGGCCACACCACGTTCATCAAGGCGCAGGTGCCACTGTCGGAAATGCTCAGCTATGCGTCGGACCTGACCTCCAAGACAGGGGCCCGCGGCAGTTACACCATGGAGTTCAGCCACTACGACGAAGTGCCCGGGCACCTCGCCGACAAGATCATCGCCAATGCCAAGACGGCGGGCGGGGGTGAAGAGGAAGAGGAATAGGACGCTCCCCTACCGTCAGGAAACAATTTCCAGGGCCTTCCGTACGGCCGAATGGGGTTCTATCAGCGCCCCGATGCGGCTGTCGAGCGTAGCCAGTATGCCGCCCCGCTTCTGCGCAAGTCCCAACAGGTAGGAGTCGGTCACCTGCTGGTGCCCGACGAGCCTCGCCCCACTGAACGCAATGGCCTGGTGGAACGGCAGGCTGTCTTCCCAGAAAACGTGATCTTCGGAGGCGGTGTTGGCGGCCAGCACCGACGCGGCTTCCCGCGGTGAAACCGCATCGCGTGAGAAAGCCGGGTTGGACACGATCCGCACGAAACCGGACTCGGTGATGGGGCATGTCGCCCAGCCTGATCGGCGGCGGCGAAGAAACCACTTCTTCGCAACGTCGTGCTTTTCGTGACTCGTCCAGAGCAGCGCGACTACCAGATTGGTGTCGAGCAGGTATCCCTTCATGCGCCTTCGGACTCGATCCGGCGCACATCATCCGTTGTCACGGTGGGCGAATCGGCCGGCAACCGGAAAACAATCAGGCCTTCTTCGTGCTGGGAAGGTGTTGGCGCGTTGAGCCCACGGCGAACCAGATCCGAGATTGTCTTGCCCAGCGATACGCCGCGCGCTTTCGCCTGGCGCGTCACCACAGCAAAGACATCATCATCCAGCGAAATTGTCGTCCTCATAAAAATATGATGCGGCGATATATATTTGATGTCAACAGGCCTGATATATGTTCTCTGGCTGTTACAGACACTCGACGGATTCGGAGCGCGGGAACTGCCGAAGTGTCCGGGCGCATGGCCGACAACCGTCGTTTCCACCGAGGCCGCGTTTATCCATCAACTCGCCGATCCCAAGGGAAACCCTGTCCGGCTCACGGGCAGGTTCCAGTCCGCAGCCACATGGAGTGGTGACGGCCGGTGGCTGTTTCTGGCGAATAGCGGAGGCGGACTGCAGATCTACGCCAACGAGCTGACCGCTGCGGAAAAGACGGTAAGCGAAACGTGGTGGAAGTCGCTGCCCAAACGAACGGCGCCGGCCCCCGCGCAGCCCGTCGACGCCGAGTCCCTGACGTGGGTATCGTCGTTCCAGCCGTCCAGCGACAAGACCGTCGTCATGCAGGCGCTCACCGTTGCCATGGAGGAAGGGCGCAAGACCCGCTCTCTCGAATACGAACGCTTCCCCCAGTATCGGGACAACAAAGCCGCGATTGAAGAATTCCAGCAGATCAGCTCGAACACCAGGCAATCTGAGCCCGGAGTGCGCATATACCGCTTCCGCCAGTCGTTGCAAAAATATCCCGACTTCGCGCCAATGAAGGCGTTCCTTGCCAATGCGCTGCGCGACTCAGGCCAGATGTCGGAAGCCAAAGACACGTTGTTGGAAGTCATCCAGCAGGATGCCGGACGCACAAACCTGACAGACATGGCCTTGAGCAATCTGGCGGACATGTGGTCCAGTACGGGCGATGATCTGAAGGCCATCCATTGTCTGGCCATTGCGCTGCGCCTGGATCAGGACAACCCGCGCATCGCTTCACAGGCTTTACCGCTGCTCAAGAAGAACGGCTTTGACGCCGCCGTGGCATTTGCGTCCCCGCGCGCCGGCGGCGACGCCAACCGCCGCATCTCGGAGTCCACCTCGAGCCGATTGCCTACTCTCGACGATCCCCCGGCCAAGACCGCCTCGCTCGATCCCTCCGCGGTTTATGAGCGCGCCGCTCCTTCGACCGTGATGATCGAGACGGATGAGGGTTCGGGCAGCGGCGTGTGTGTCGGGAAAGACGGAGTCATCCTGACCAACCGTCATGTCGTGCGCGGTAACGCTGAGGTGAAGGTGTACACCTATGTCTACGAGAAGGGCAAAGCCCGGCGCCTCGAAGCGCATCGCGCTGCAGTGGTCTATGAGTCACAGGATCAGGATCTGGCGATTCTGATCATGGACAGGCCTCCGGCAACGCTCAAACCTTTGACCGTTGCGCTGGAAACGCCAAAAACCGGCGCCAAGGTTTTCGCGATCGGCAGCCCGGGAATGGGCGATCAGATCCTGGACCAATCCATCAGCGAAGGAATCGTCAGTTCACCCTCGCGCGCAATTGACGGAGCGAACTTTATCCAGCACACCGCCGCGGTGAACCCGGGCAACTCCGGCGGCCCGCTGCTCAATGACCGCGCTCAGGTGGTTGGCATCGTCACGTTCAAGGCCAACCTGCAAAACGTGAGCTTCGCCATTCCGGCTGAAGCGATCCGGACGTTATTTTCTAAAACCGGGGCGGCAAGACCCAACTGAACGCGCTCTGCGGGAGACGGGAAGGTGTATCGTGAATCCGCCCGATCTCGAGGAAATCAAGTTCCAGGCCGGAGGACGCATGAGATTCGTATCGCGGATCCTGATCGTGCCGTTGGCTGCGGGCGTTCTGTTGTCGCAGGAACCCACCGCGACGGTTTCGGGACGGGTGTTGAAATACTCCACGCGTGAACCCGTCGCGGATGTGACGGTCGAGTTGATTCGCGAAACGGGCTCACCAGCCCCGGGCAATCCGGCGCTCGCGTCTCCACGGATCGTGGCGAATACGAACGCGGATGGCGCCTTCACGTTGCAGGGCGCGCCTCCTGGCCAGTACCGGATTTACGCCACAGCCCTCAACGGATACCTGCCCGCCGAATACGGCCAGCGCAGTTCCACCGGCCTCGGTATGCCGATCACGCTGACCGCCGGACAACAGTTGAGTGGCGTCACGCTGACGATGACGCCCACCGCGTCGATTACCGGACGGATCACGGATGGCGAAGGCAATCCCGTGGTGTACGCCAACGTCATGGCCGGAAGAGTCGTTTACCGTGACGGCGTCCGCACGCTCGAAGGCGCCCAGAGTTCCCTGACTAACGACCGCGGGGAATACCGCATCTTCTGGCTGGCGCCGGGCGCCTACACACTGACCGCGATCCCGCTGGAAATGCGCCAGTACACGATGCCCGCAACGCCGGCCGCGCGATTTGGCGGACGCGAGCATCTGTCCCTTCCGCTGATCGCGCTGAAGCCGGGCCCGGACGGGGTCCCTGTCGAGGTCACCTACATGCCGTCGTACTACCCGGGCGTTGCGGATCTCCGGTCGAGTCAGCCCATCATCGTTCATGCGGGAGAGACCGTGCGCGCGGATATCAACGCGGCGGCAAGCGAGGTTCCTTCGCTCAGAGTGCGGGGAGTCATTTCCGGCGGAGGCGAGGGCGCGCGGTCGTCCGCCGGTGTGCAGGTCACACTTGTTCCGCGGTTCGTCGAAGGACACAGCGTACAGCCCCCCGCCGCAAGCGCGGATGCGGAAGGCGTGTTCGATATCCATGGCGTCGTTCCCGGATCCTATCTGTTGTTTGCCGGAACCGCTGTAACGCCCGTCGAGGTCGCGGACAGAAACGTGGAAAACGTCCGTGTGCAGATGTTCTCTCAGGCCTTGATCCCCTGGCGTGTCACCGTTGAAGGCGACTCCAACGGGTCGCCGTCCTCTCTTCAGGTTTCGCTGACGCGCGATCCTCCCGTCGTCGGCGCTCCACGCGGCGGAATCGGGATTTCGACGGCCCCACGCGGGGCCAGAGCGCCCCAGACGGGATTAGTCACGGGTATGGGTGACTACCGTGTCAACGTCTCGGGACTTCCCTCAGGTACGTACGTGAAATCGATTCGTTTGGGTGGCGACGACGTTTTGCGCGACGGTCTCCACGTATACGGCCCGATTGCCAATACGCTCGAAATCGACCTCGGCGCCAGAGCCGGTCAACTGGATGGCGTCGTGGTCGACGACCAGGGACGGCCATTCATTAACGCCGCCATCGCGCTCGTTCCGCCGCTCGGACAGCGGCAGAGCCGGCTCGATCTCTACAAGACCACGGCGAGCGGCGCGGACGGCCGCTTCCGCATCGATGGAATCACGCCCGGCGAATACAAACTCTTTGCGTGGGAAGACGTCCAGACCGGCGACTGGTACAACCCGGACTTCATGCGGAAGGAGGATCTGCGCGGCCAGACCGTCCGCGTTTCGGAAGGCCCTTCGAAGTCGATCGTGATCCGCGTGATTCCCGCCGAGGGGGACATCCGATGAGCGCCACGGGTCGAACAGTCGTGAGTCCCCTGCAATGCGGGATCCGAACGCTGTGGATCGCTGCCGTCGCGCTGCTGATTCCCATCGGCGCCGCCGTCTCCCAGACGCGCGGGGTTTCCGTCAGCGGAATCGTAATCGAGATGGGAACCAGCCAGCCGCTGCCCCGGGCAACCGTCGAACTGCAGGGTAACGGCGTACGCCTGCCGGCGCTCACGGACGGCGCCGGACAATTTGTATTTGCGAGTGTTCCGCCCGGCCGCTATTCGCTCACCGCCTCGCTCAATGGTTTCCTGCACGCCGAATATGGACGCCGGCTGCCGGCCTTATCGGGAGCCAATGCGCGCGGCGCAATCGCGCGCGGCCTGCGCGGCGCCGGCGTCGCGTCCGCAACTGGACTCCTGAATGTCACCGCGGATCGGGCGGTTTCCGGCATCCGCCTGGCCATGGTTCCAGCAGCCGCGATTTCCGGTCACATCTTCAACGACAAGGGACAGCCGTATCCCTACGTTCGCGTGGAAGCGCTGCGCCTGTCGTATCCGGATGGCGAAACATCCAGCGCGCTCGTCTCCGCGGTGTTTTCGAATGACCTGGGGGAGTACCGGCTGTTCGGACTGCCGGCCGGTTCGTATCTGATTCGCGCAGACGCCCAGATGGCCCAGCAGGTCTATACGCCGGTTACGGCCAGCACAACCCCGCCGCTTCCGGGCGGGTTGGTGATTCAAACCGCGAGCGGAAGCATCGGATACCGCGGCGATCCGGCCAACCCCAATAATCCGCTCGGCGGCCGGGGCGCCGCCGGCCGCGGCGCCGCGACAACCAAAGAAAACATTTCCAGCATCGTTCCAGTCTTCTACCGGAATTCGACCAACGACCGTGACGCCGCGCGCATCGACGCGCGTCCTGGAGATGACCTGGGCGGCATCGACATTGCCGTGGCGCCCGTGACGCTGGTTCCCGTTTCGATTTCCGCGACCGGCGCGGCCAATGCAGGATTCACCATCTGGCCGGGCGCCGGCGCCGGCGCGCGCGGCGGACGGGGCGCGGCCGCGGCGCAGTTGCCGCCCGGCTCCTACGTGGTGAGCGCCACGACCGGCGGCGCCGGACCGCGAGGACAACAGCAGGGCCAAACGGGACGGTTATTCGGATACGCTCCCCTCGAAGTCTCTTCGTTCGGTCCACCAGCGTCGGTCTCCGTGGCGCTGAGTCCGGGGCTCAGCGTCTCCGGTCAGATCGTCATCGACGGGGTTCCCGCCAGCGCGGCGGATGTGGCGCGGCTCTCCATCCGGTTCCGCAGGAGACCTTCGATTCCAGGAGTTCCCGATCCGCCGGCCGTTGCGCCCGATCTGGAAGGCTTCTTCTCGGCGGAGGGATTCATCGACGGCGACTACGGCGTCGAGGTGACCGGACTCCAGGGAACACTCGCCGGCGCGTACGTCAGGTCCATCCGGTTTGCGGGCGCCGATGGTCTCCATGACGGCGTTCGTGTCGTGGAACAGCCGCGCGGAAAAATCGAAGTCGTTATCGGACCCGGCGCTGGACAACTTGAGGGCCTTGCGAAATCGAGCAATGGAGAACCGGTGGCGGAAGCGACCGTTGCGCTCGTCCCCGAAAACCGCAACCGGCGCGATCTGTACCAAAGCGGAGTATCGGATGCCGCCGGGCGCTTTCATTTCGATGGAGTCGCGCCGGGAACCTATGAAGTGTTCGCCTGGGAAGAAGAGGTCGTCCCGGGATCGTGGTTTGCCGCGGATTTCATGCGGTCGTCCAGTGGCCGCGGAACGCCCGTGACGGTTGGCGTGAATGGTCGCGGGGCGGTAGAGGCGCGGGTGATCCCGATCCGGTAGGCTTGGCTCGATTGTTTGCCGGCGCCTTTCGTTGAGTCCCCGTCTCCTGGTAGGAATTTCGGGGACAGACCCCAAACAATTCGCCGGGGAGCCATCTCGAATCTCGGGAAGGCCACACGCGCGAATTATTTGGGGTCTGTCCCCGAAATTCCCCCACAAGGAGACGGGGGCTCAATCTACCCCAGTTCCTCCCAGGTCTGTCCTTCCTTCAAATCGACCGTCAGCGGAACCCGGAACTCCACGACGCCCTGCATGATGTCGCGGACCATTTCCGCAATGCCGTCCTCCCCGGCCGGAACCTCGAAGATCAGCTCATCGTGCACCTGCAGCGTCATGCGGCTCTGCAGCTTCCTTCGCCGCAATTCATCGTCGATCCGGATCATCGCCAGCTTGATGATGTCCGCGGCCGTGCCCTGAATCGGTGAATTGATCGCGGTGCGCTCGGCCATGCTCCGCTTCATGCCATTCGACGAGTTGATATCCGGGTGCTGCCGCAACCGGCCAAAGAACGTTCGCGTCACTCCGCTTTCCCTGGCCCCGCTGAGCACCGACGCGATGTAGTTCTGCACGCCGCGGTATCGTTCGAAGTAACGATCGATGAACTCGGCCGCCTCCTCCGGCGTGATTCCGAGTTGCTGCGCGAGGCCGAACGGCGTCTGGCCATACACGATTCCGAAATTGACCGCCTTGGCGCGTTCGCGCTGAGCGGGCGTCACCGCCGCAATATCGACACCCAGCACCTCCGCCGCCGTGCGCCGGTGCACATCTTCGCCGGCCAAAAACGACTCGATCAATTTCTCGTCTCCGGAAAGATGCGCGACGATCCGCAGTTCCACCTGCGAATAATCCGCCGCCACGAACCGCCAGCCGGGACGCGGCACGAACGCGCCGCGGATCCGGCGCCCGAGATCGGTCCGCACCGGGATGTTCTGCAGGTTGGGATTGCTGCTCGACAGCCGTCCGGTCGCCGCGCCCATCTGGTTGAATGACGTGTGCAGCCGGCCATCCGCCGGATCGATCAATCTGGGCATCGCGTCGATATAGGTGGACTTGAACTTCGCAAACTGGCGGAATTCGAGGACGAGCCGCGGCAGGTCATACTGCCCGGCCAGCTCCTCCAGCACTTCCACCGATGTGGAATACTGCCCGGACTTGCGCAGCTTGCGCGAATGCGGAAGGTTCAATTTGTCGAAGAGAATCTCGCCGAGCTGGCGCGGCGAGTTGATGTTGAAGGCGCAGCCGGCGGTGTCGTAGATCCGGCGCGTCAGATCGTCCATTTGCGCGCTCATCTGGGCGGACATCCGCTCGAGGACCGCCACGTCGATGCCGATGCCGGCCTGTTCGACGCCGACGAGAACCGGCGCCAGCGGCACTTCGATCTCGTGATACACACGCGCGACGTCATGCTCCACCCGGGGGCTCAGTTCCGCCCAGAGCTTCGCGATCCAGGGCGCGCGTTCCGGCGCGCGCTCGAGCAGGCCGCCGCCGGAAATGGTTTCACCGAAGACATCGAAGACGACATCTTCCAGTTCGTATTTGCCGCGATTGGGAAACAGCAGGAACGCCATCAGCAACGGATCGTCGTAGGGCGGCGCCAGATCCAGGCCCCGCCTCCGCAGATCGAAGATCGTCGACTTCAGGCCCGCGGTGACCTTGTGAACCGCAGGATTGGTCAGCGCCGGGAGCAGCCGCTCGTCCAGCGGCATGTCGTGGACCGGACCGCTCCCCGTCCAGAGGGAAGCGCGGCCCTCACGAACATCCAGAAACACGCGGTCGCCGATTTCGGGCAGCGCGCCCGTGGAAACGACCTCGACCGCCGGCGTGTTGTCGGGCGGCAGGTACTCCTTGATCAGAGCGGTGAACTCGAGTTCCTTCAGGAGCGGAACCAGCGCCGCCCGTTCCGGCGGCTTTACCGCGAACTCCTCAAAGTCGACGGTAATCGGCACGTTCGTGTCGACGGTCACCAGGCGCTTGCTCATCAGGATCTGCTCCCGGTTTTCCGTCAACGACGCGCGCTGCCGCGCGTTCGGGACCTCCTCCGCCCGGTCCAGGCACGCTTCAATGGATCCAAAACGCTGGATCAGGTCCCGGGCGCCCTTTTCCCCGATGCCGGGAGCGCCCGGGATGTTGTCGGACGAATCGCCGCTGAGACCCAACAGATCGGGAATCTGCTCCGGCGTCACGCCGAATATCTCCTGGACTTTGTCACGATCGACGATCATGTCGTCTTTGGCGGTGTTGAGAATCAGTGTCGTGTCGACAAGCTGATACAGGTCCTTGTCCATCGTGACGATGACCGGGTGAATTCCCGCCTCCACCGCCCGCCGGACGACCGTGGCGATGATGTCGTCGGCTTCATAGCCGGGCAGCGCGATCGCCGGAATCCGCATCGCCGCGCAGAACTTCCGGATGTACGGGATCTGCTCGGACAGTTCGGAGGGCATCTTCTTGCGCGTCGCCTTGTATGATTCGTATTGCGTGTGACGGAGGGTGGGGGCCGACGAATCCAGCGCGACCGCAATGTAGTCGGGCGGAAACTTGTCGATCACCCGTTTCAGCATGATCGCAAAACCGTACACCGCGTTGGTGGGCAGTCCCTGGCTGGTGGACAGCCCGCGAATCGCGTAGTAGGCGCGATACGCCTGAGACATGCCGTCAATGATGATGAGCAATGGATGTTTCAGCATGAAGTCGAACCAAAGTCACAAGTGTGCACAAATGTACACGGTTTACAACCAGGGCCACAGGTTAAGTTCTTCAGGAATCAGCGCCGCAATAAAGGTTCGCCAATTGCATTGGCGCTTGCGATGACGAGGCGTACCTACGAACAGACGATTGCGTCGCCGGTGGAATTCAGCGGCATTGGCCTGCACACCGGAGAAGCCGTGACCATGCGGATACTGCCGGCGCCGGAAGGCCGGGGCGTCATATTCCGCCGCGTGGATCTCGACAACTTTGAACTGCACGCCGATGTGGAATCGGTGGAGCGTGTGGCGTACGCCACGACGCTGATGAGCAAGGGCGTCTGGATATCGACGGTGGAGCATGTCCTGTCGGCGCTCTACGGCCTGCGCATCGACAACGCCTATGTCGAACTCGACAACTTCGAGGCGCCGATTCTCGATGGCAGCGCCGCGCCCTACGCGGAAGCGATCGAACGGGCCGGTATCACGCGCCAGAAGGCGCCGCGGACGTACATGCGCATCGTCAAGGCGTTCGAGCTGGAGGACAGGGGCAAGACGCTGGCGATCTACCCGTCCGATCGATTCAGTATCGAGTACGAGATCGCATTTCCCCATCCGTGGATCGGAGAGCAGCGGCTGGCGATCGACCTGTCGCCCGCCAACTACGCGAAGTCGATCGCTCCCGCGCGGACATTCGGGTTTTACCGTGAGGTCGAAGCGCTGCAGGCGAACGGTCTGGTCCGGGGCGGTTCGCTCGAAAACGCGATCGTGCTGACCGAAACCGGCATGCTCAACGAGACCGGTTTGAGATTCAACGATGAATTTGTCCGTCATAAGATTCTCGACCTGCTCGGGGACTTCGCGCTCATCGGGCGCATGGTGACCGGCCGCCTGGTGGCGCATCGCGCGGGACACGCGCTCCATACGCGCTTTGTCGCCGGACTCCTGGGCGCCACCGACTGCTGGACGCTGGAATCGACTACTCCCCACGAAGCGGTACGCGAGCCACGGTCAGCGCCTCGACCCGTCGTGTCCCGGCCCGCTTGAGGGCCCGCGCCATTTCGTTCAGGGTCGCTCCCGTCGTATAGACATCATCCACCACAATCGCCACCTCCGGCGGCGCTCCGCGCGCTTCAAACGCTCCACGCAGATTGGCTGCGCGCTGGGAGCGAGTCAGCCCGGTCTGACTCAGCGTGTTTTTGCGGCGGCGGAGGAGACGCGACATGACCGGACGTCCGAGACGCGACGCCAGCAGTTCCGCCTGATTGAAACCGCGCTGCCTTTCCCGAGACCGATACAGTGGCGCAGGCACAATTGCCGCCTCCGCAGAAAACGGCTCCCGATCGAGACATTCCTTGAGAGCCGCGCCCAGCGGCGCCGCCAGCGACACGCGCCCGGAATATTTCAGATGGTGGATCAACTCGCGGACCGGGTCATTGAAGATAAGCGCGGAGCGGGCAAAATCGAATGCCCACTGTTCCAGACGGCAGGCGCCGCACCGGCCTTCGATCGCGTCCGCCTGGAATCCGCACTGCGGACAGAACGGCGGCGCCAGCGGCTCCAGCCGCGACCAGCAATCCGGGCAGGCGGCGCCCCACCGGCGCTCGAGAACCGGTTGGCGGCACAAGACACAGGAAACGGGAAACAGCAGATTGAGGAACGCGTCGATCAGCATGCAAAACCTCCGGCATGCGCGACGCAAAGGGCGGAATCAATTGTGAGACAAGGGCGCGAAATGGACAAGATTAGGCGGGTCCCCGCCTGCCTTCCAGCGATTCGCTCGCCAGAAACGTGGCGAGAAACAGGACCTCGGCCACGAGCAGGAGAAAGCCGGAGGCGCATTTCATCGTGGCGCTCTCCTGTAGCAGAAGGTATGTCCGCAGACGCGGTCACAACTGCGTTTGTTCGCCGCGCGATGCCCGAGGATCCGGCAGGAAAGACGCGGGCGCGCCGGAAGGATGACCAGGTTTCTGACTGCCTCGACCATGACTTCCTCCTCACCTGGGAATGCGCGAACGGAGGAAGGGAGTTGTCATGATTTTCAAAAAGATCCCCGCCTGCGTG
>DASUFH010000392.1:0-10659 GCA_036274645.1 Terriglobia bacterium | reverse complement strand
GTCAAACGGATGACCGCGGCGTGTTCCGTATGTTCTGGTTTCCGCCGGGCGACTACTACATTTCGGCCACGCCGCCACAGCGCAACATTAAGGGAAATCCGCAGGAAACATGGGCGAAGACCTACTTTCCGGGTGTGGTGGACACGCGCGGGGCAGTTCCCTTTGCGGCTGCGGAAGGGGCGGAATTGAATGGCATCGACTTCGCCATCCGGGCGGAAGCCACTCGCCGGATCAGCGGCCGCATTATCAACCCGTTCACAGACGCCGACGGCAAGCCGACGGTTCCGTCCGCAGCATTCGTTCTGATTCCGCAGTCTCCGGTTGGGTTGTTTGACGACACGGCCAATCAGAGCTTTCAGAATCTGGTTCCGGATCGGAGCAAAGGCGAATTTGAAATTCGCGGTGTCCTGCCAGGCGTCTATGACCTGATGGTCAGCGCGCCAACGGGAACGGCGAATACGCCCGAAAGGGTGGTGATTTTTAATGGTGGAACCGTTCAGTTTGGCGGCGCTTCGAACTCTATTCCAGCGTGGGGGCGCGTGCGCGTGGATGTCGGCAGGGAAGACATCACGAACGTGACCGTCCCCATCAAAGCCGGACTCCAGGTTCGAGTTCGCGTGACGATGGATGGCGCGCCTCCCCCGTACACCATGGCTGCGCCCCCGCAGCGTGGCGGGATCAATACCGCCGTGCTGAACGCGCTCGTCGCGCGCGGTATTTCGACCGAGGAGGCCATCGCCGCGTCCCGCGCCGCGTCCAACGCCGGCGCCCCCGCCCAGGTTCCCACGCCCCGCGTGCGTCTGGGGCTGCAGTCGAAAGACAACGCGCCTGTCGCGGCCGCGTCGTCGCAGGCCACCTTCGATCCGAGTGGCCTCTACGTGTTTCCAAGCGTGCCGCAGGGCAGTTACCGCATGCAGGTGAACCTGTCCGGGCAGGATCAGGAAGCGTACGTGGCGGACATTCGTCTGGGCGGCGCCTCCATTTACGACGATGGCCTCTTCATTGATGGTCCGCTTCCCGGCGACATCGAAGTCGCCATCGTTTCCAGAGGCAGCCGGGTTCAGGGCGCGGTCGAGACGGTCGAGAGTCGGCCGGGCGCCAATGCGGTCGTCGCTCTTGTTCCCGCGGAGAACCGCCGTCAGAATCTGACGCTTTACAAGACGTCGCGGACGGACGCCAAGGGGAACTTCACGCTCAGGGGGGTCGCGCCGGGCATATATAAGTTGTTTGCGTGGGAAGATGTCCCCAACACTGCCTGGCAGAACGCAGAGTTTCTATCCCGATACGAGCAACTGGGCCAGACGATCACCGTGATGGGTGGCGAATCCTTGAATACCAGTCTGAAGCTGATCCCGAAAAACTACGGCCGCCCGTAGACGAATCAGGCCTCGTCTGCTTGTCGGGGCGGTCTATGACCGCCCAGCGTTTGAAGATGAACTCCATTCCGAAACGTTGGGCGGTCATAGACGTCATAGACCGCCCCTACAAGCAGACGGGACACTGCTTCTTCAAGGGATCTCTCTGGCCAGGACGGGATCCACGCGCAGTTCTCCTCCGGCTTCGATCGTGACCGGCAGCCCGCTGTCTTCATAGGCCGAGATGAACTTGGCATTGCGGTAGGCGTTGGTGGGAATTGATCGCCAGGCGAACAGCTTGAACTCTCCTGGCGGCAGGCCAGTCATTGTGAATTTCCCTTCGGCATCCGCGACCCTGGACTGGTAAAGCGCGGGGTTGTGACGACGTTGTGGAGGCGGGATCAGCGCAACCACCGCCTTGGGAACGGGCCGGCCTTCGGCGTCGTGGATTATGCCGGTGATGTTGCCGGATTTGAAGCTGACGAACACATCGATGGGGACGACAGGCCCGTCGCCCACCGTGAAACCGCTATCGAAGACATCGGTATCGCCCTGACGCACGGCCAGCAGAAAGGCCTGCTTCAAGGCTCCGCTTCCGACGCCGGCCTGCACGCGGTACGCCGCTTCCGGAACGATTGGGATCGTGAAGGCGCCGTCTTCCCGGACTTCGGCCTGGTAATTCGCGGTAAACGAGTAGACGCTGTCATCAACCTGCAAGAAAATCTTCATTCCGGCCAGCGAGTTGGCGTCGCCATCGGTAAATATCCGTCCCGGCACATCGACTCCGTGATGGACGGTAACCGCGACTTCGGACACGTCCGCGGTTCCAACGTCCACAGCGATACGGCCGTACGCGCGCGCCGCAACGCCACTTCCCGCCGTCTGGCTCGTACCGGCCGTGTTGTCGGGCAGGCTGGCGTAAAGGAAATAGGTACCCGGGGGAACGTTCTGGAACTCGAAATGGCCGTCATTCGGGGAGGCCAGAGCGGCGTTCAGAGTGCGACGGATGCCCGGATCCTGCAGCGCGCGCCGGTCGCGCGGAACCAGTTGCAGTTGCGCCGCCGGCAGCGGTCTGGTGGTTGCGCCTCCCGGTCCGGGCTGTCCCCGCTGGGCGCGTAGCTGTTCGAGCGCCGCCAACGCGGCTTTGACCGCGGCGCTATCCGCTTGCGCAGCCGCCGGGTTGGTCCCGCGCGGCGCAGATGGGGGCGGCGGCTCGTACGCCGATTCGGGCAGCGTGCTGAGCACCTTGCCAGACACTGTTGCAAATGCCGCGTTGCGGATATCGATGTTCACGCCTTCAATCTCTTCGCCGCTCGCGAGCGTTAACGGTCTCGCCTCGCCGATGTCGAGCGCGCTGGGATAAAACGTGCGCGCCGGAACTTCCTGCGGCGGCATGTCGGCGCCACGGCCGCGCGCGGTCGCGAAGTTGTTGTTCGGGGTGGCGGCCAGGTAATACGTGCCTGGCGACAGGTGATAGAGCCGGAATTCGCCGTGGTCGTCGACGGACCGGCTCGACGTCAATTGCAGAGTGGGCGCTCCATCCGCCAGATAGGCGAGTCGGTAAGGTTGGATCTGCAGGCCAATGGCCGGCCGGCCGCCGGGTGTATTTACGCGGCCGCTGATCACGCCCCCTGGGATCATCGGGAGCCGGATCTCCCGGGTTTGCCCGGCCGAAACGTCGGCGACGAAGGTGGTGGAAGCAGAGGGGGCGCCGGTATCATCCGCGTAAAAAAAACCGTCCAATTGGGGGCGCGCCATGTATTGGCCTGCCGGCACGGCTTCAAAGACGAACCGGCCGTCGGGGCCGGCAAACACACTCCGTGGTTCCGGTATGCGAGTGACGCCTGTGGACGGAGCGTCACTGGGATTGGGCGGCGAGAACATAGGGGTCAACGTGACCATCACCTCCGGAAGGGGAGCGCCGGTTCCATGCAGGAACGTCTGTCCCTCGAGCCGGCCGAGTTCCGCCGCGCCTTGCGCGGCGGCGTGCGGCTGCGGAGCCCACTCCAAAACCAGCAGAACAAGCAGCAGAACCCTCGATCGCATCGCCACCTCGCGAATGTCGGTCTTCCGATGCGGTGATACTAGCACCGAATCCATCGCTGGTTTCTACAGGTTCTTCGGGGCTTTAGATCACGCCTTCGGATCGAAGCAAGCGCAATTCGTCCGGTGAATAGCCCAGCATGCCGCAGTAGACGTCTTCGTTATGTTCGCCGACGCCCGGTGGACGCCGGTCATAACCGGTTGTCGAATCGGAGAAAACAATCGGCAGGCCCGGTCCATAAACGTCAGCGTCCGGCGCTGTGGGATGCTCGAGGCGGACGGTTTCGCCCCTGCGAACGACGTCCGGGTCGCGGACCGCAGCCGCTGGACTGCGCACTTCAGCGGCGGGCACGCCGGCCTGGCCAAGCGTCTCGACGATGTCCCGGGTCGGGCGGGCGCGGGTGAATTCGGTGAGAATGCGATCCACCTCCGTCACGTTGCGAACCCGGGCGTCGCGGGTTCGGAATCGGTCATCGCTGTTCAGTTCCGGCCGCCCCATGGCGTTGAAGAGCGCCGCTGCGAAGGCTTCCGTGGGCGCGCAGATGGCGACGTGACCGTCCATTGTGGGATAGATACCAAAGGGCGCCAGGCGCGGCACGGTCTGTCCGGTTCGCTGCGGGACGCCGCACTGCTCCAGCAGATCGAAGGGTTCGCAGGCCACCATCGACGTCATGACGCCCAGCATCGAGACATCCACGTGCTGGCCCACGCCCGTGCGCCGGGTCTGATGCAGAGCCGCGAGCAATCCGATGACCCCGAACATCGGCGCGCAGAGATCGGCCAGCGGCAGTCCGACCCGCACCGGTGGATCTCCGGCCGCGCCCGACGTCATCATGGCGCCGCTCAACGCCTGGATGATGGCGTCCATCGCTTTGCCCGAACCGGATTCGCCCTGGCTGCCAAAGCCCGTGATGGAGCAATACAGGAGTCGTGGATTGATACGGCGCGCGTCGGAATATCCGGCGCCCAGGCGATCCAGCGTTCCCCGGCTGAAGTTCTCGACCAGCATGTCCGCTTTTGCCACCAGCTTCTCGAAGACGGCTCGCGCCCGGGGATGCTTCATGTTCAGCGTTATCGCCTGCTTGTTCCGCAGGCGATTGATGGCGGAAACCGAAATGTCGTCCGCATGCTGACGTGTCAGATGCGGGCCGCCCGCGCCCAGATACGGTGGATTTGCGCGGCAGGTGTCCGGCCCCAACGGATTTTCGATCTTGATGATACGGGCGCCCAGTCCCGCGAGCAGAAACGTTGCATACGGTCCGGCCAGAGCGGTGGTCAGATCCAGAACCGTGATGTCTTCGAGAGGACGCGCAGGGGAATTCATAAACCAGGCCTTCGATAAAAGAGGACGCGATCGCCCTCCCACTGAAATTGCGCGTTCAGGCCGGCGCGAACCGAGATGTCGCCGACATAGTCGGCGACGGCGCGGCCCCGAACATCGTTACCCAGCGCCTCGGGCTGGGAGTGTTTGTTGACGAAACACGGCGTGAAGCCGGCGCGGCGAACGCCCTCGCGATCGATTTCGCAGAAGGCAATGACCGCGTTCTTCGCTTCGGGGTGAAACGGATAGGTCCCATACTCCGGGTCGGGTTCGAAGCCGAACAACTTGCGGCGGCGTTCGGCCCACGCGCGCCGTTCCGGACTGGAGTTGCCATCGACGTTGAGCGCCCGCGTCGCGATGGCGAAGTTGCCGAGCCCATGAAAGATCGGCCGGTTCCGATAGACTTCCATGCCCTGCAGGATGTGGGCATGATGTCCAATCACGACGTCCGCGCCCGCGTCGACGGCGCTTCTGGCAATCTGCCGTTCATACATGGCGATCGTGGCGGGAGTGTGGCCCAGCCCTTTGTGCAGCGCCACCACCAGGACATCGACGTTCGGCCGGAGTCTTTCGATGTCGGCGATCATCCAGTCGAGCGTCTGCGGATCGGCAAAGGTGTATACCGTCGGCGGGCCGCCCGGCGACGCATAATCGAGTTCGTAGTGCGTCAGGACATGGACATACGCGCAGCCCGAGCGCGCCGCGCCCGCCCACGATTCCCGCGGTCCGACGCAGTTGTAGCTGAGCACCCCGACGCGCAGGCCCCGGCGCTCGACGACCGCCGGTTTTCGCGCTGCGTTCAGGCTCATACCCGCTCCCGTTGTAGCGATGCCGAGACGCTGCAGTTCCGCTACCGTGTCTTCGACGCCTTCGGGACCAGCGTCGGCAATGTGATTACCGCCCAGCGTGGCGATGTGAAATCCGGCGCGTGCGAGAGCGGCGAGTCGATCGGGATTGCCCGGCGGGGCAGGGACCGTCACATGCGCTTCCTGTCCGCGCCTCGTGTACGGCGTTTCGACGTGCCCGATCAGCAGGTCGCAGGCCAGCTGCGCGCGAGCCAGGTCAAACAGGACGTCCGGGTTTGGCTCGTCCAGGATCAGATCTCCGACAAACTGAATGAGAGTAGCGTCAGCCACCGTCTTGCCTTCCTTGCAGGGAATGAATTGGGGACAGCCTCCGAATTCGGTGATGGTGTTGTTGATAACTCAGCATTTGTCTCCGAATTCGGAGGCTGTCCCCAATTCGTTCACCCAAATCCCGAAACCGTGTCATGACCCCCTGCCGCTATACTAGACACCCTGTGAGCGGACAGTCCAAGACATCGAGACCGATGCGCGAGGTGGCCTACCACCATATTCAGCGCAAGATTTCTTCCCGGGAGTTGCGCGCCGGCGCGCCCATTTCCGACCTGACCATCGCCAAGGAACTGGGAATCAGCCGCACGCCTGCTCGGGAAGCCATTCGCCAGCTGGTGAGCGAAGGTCTGCTCGAATCGATGCCGGGCCGGGGCGTGGTTGTGGTGACACTCGACCGCGACGATATCCGGGAATTGTTTGAAATGCGCGAGGCGCTGGAGGGGCTCGCGGCCCGCACGGTCGCCGAAGGGTCTCCTTCGGCCTCTGAGATTCGCGATTTTCGGACGGTTGCCGCGGCCATGACCACGCTGGTCAAAGAACTCGAGACAAGCCACAAGCCCGCGCTGGACGAAAGGCAGATGGAACGTTTCGAGGTGGCCGACCTCGCTTTTCATACCTACCTGATGAAACTCGCGGGCAATCGCAGGAGCCTGAAGGTCGTATCGAGCATTCGTCTGCTGATCCGAATCTTTGCGGCCCGGCGCGGCGGTCACAATCTCGCAATGCTGAAACAGATCAGCCGTGATCATCAGGATCTGATCGCCGCCGTCCAGGCGGGAAACGCCGAAGCCGCCGCCGAGTGTATCTGCCGCCACGTGTCGAACAGCCGGAAAAGCCGCATTGAAGAGTTCAACCGTCGCGAACGCGAAGCGACTCTGCCGCAGGACATCAACGCCTTTCTGGCCGAGATCCAGGCCGACATTACGTAAGAGATCGCTGGTCGTCCATGCATGACGCCGAGGGAGCGCATTCTCCCCCTGCGAAGGGGCAGAGCCGCGAAGCGGCAGGGGGGCATGACGACGCTCCATTCGTTGGGAAAAACGGGCGGTCATAGACCGCCCCTGCAACGGGAGAGCACGCGGGTCAGAAACTCTGCGGCCCTGCGCCGCATGGACGCCTCGTCCCAGATTCGCGAGTCCACCATATCCGCATGAACGGAGAATACCGGGATACCGGCATTCTCGAGGGCCAGTTCGACAAACCGTGTGCCGGTAGCCGACGGGCGTGACCCGAGCGGCGTCAGCACAAACGCCGCGTCGATGCGGTGCGAACGCGCCTGATCCACGATCCACTCGTTGGCCCAGGGCGGGTTGTGGAGCTGTTCATTCATGCTGACGGTGCGGCTGGCCAGAGCGAGCAGGGGATCGTCGAGACCGTAACGAATGTATCCGTCCGGGCCAAAGGCCAGATACATGGACCAGACGAACACCGCGCCGTGCGACGCTTCGAAGGCCGAATAGAAATCGAGGTCGTACCACAGTCCGGCGCCCACCCACATCAGACGCAGTCGCTCCGCAGGCAAGGCGGCGACGCCCTGTCTGGCGCGTTCAACGACCTCGTCCCGGAAGGCGCGGGCATGAGAGACCGCCCATTCCGAGCCGCGCTGCCACTGCGCCGCCATGACGTTGGTGATCTGCTCCTGCATGCGGACGGGGGTTTTCGGCGCTTCGCGGATCGCCTGCCTGGTTTCGTCGAAGTACTCTTCCTGGCGGTTGACCTGTTCCATCAGCGAGCGCAGCCGTTCGAGATCGAATTGCCGGCCCGTGATCCGTTCGAGTGACGTGATCAGACGTTTGAACTGTGCGACCATGAACCGCAGGCGATGGTCTTCGTAGAGATCCCGCCAGGAGTGACGGCTATAATCCCACCAGCGAGGAGGGAGATGCGTGGCCGCCGGAGCATCGAGCAGGATGAGTTCCGTTTCAAAGCGCTCGGCCCACGTTTCAAAGACCCGCTGGACGCAATCGCAGGTCAGCCGGGCCGCGAGCAGCGCGGGCCTGGGCAGTCCGCCCCACGGCGCCCGTTGCGGGTCACCGAGCGCTGTTGATGCCATCGACAGACTGCAGTAGCGGCAGAGCCCCTGCGAGAATCCGGCTTCGTTCAGTTGATCCAGGTAATAGGGCGCCAGTTGTCTGGACGCGATGACCGCGGCCCACCATTGATTGCTGACCGTCGGAATGTCCATCACCTGAAACAACTCAAACGGCATGTCCGCCTGGACGATGGCGTAGGGCGCGCGGTTCTCGAAGACGCGCCGGCGAAGTTCCGCAAACCAGGCTTTCTGGTTTTCCGAGGCGGCGATGGTGGATTGAAGCTGCTTCTCCGCCATGTCAGCGGCGCTCCAGAGTCTGGATGAATGTCGACACGCGCGCGGTCAACTCTGCGTTCGGTTCCGGCGATCCACTGTCCCGAACCAGCAGAGACGGCACTGCCCGCGCCCTTAAGAAGTCGAGATGCCTCGGGTAATCCCATCCCGCAACGTCGTGCTCCGGCACGTAAAACAGCACGCCGTCCACCCGGCCATGTTCAATCTGCCGGCGGAACCATGCGTCGGCTTCGTGAAAGGGTTGAATGCGCGGGCTGACGGCGTCGTAAAAGTACTTCTCAAAAATGGCCACCGCGGCGTCGCCATCCTCGCGAATGTCCCGGTCTCCCGCAGCGCGCGAACCGCGCCAATCGTCCTCGGCCACGACATAGGCGCCGTGCCTTTCCAGTAGACGGTGCAGCGCGGTATGGTCCAGTAGCGCGCCCTTGATCAGGATCCGTGGCCGGGTAGTCGCGTGGGGCAGTCGATTGTTCTGAAGCTGCGCGCGCGCGTTTTCGGCAAACCGGCCCCGATCGTCCCGGTAGAATCCGCGGATCATTTCGATTGCGACCGACCCTTCGAGGCGCCCGGCCTCTCGCCATTGAATAATCTCGCGGATGGCGGCGCGGGCGCGGTTGCTCTCGACGATGGCGTCCCGCAGGCGGTTTTCCGGGACATCGAGGTCGTGAATCATTTGACGAGTCCGATCAAGTCCATAGCGGAATGACTCGTCGGATCGCGTGTGCAGGATGTTGTAGAAGCACAGTTCTGGGATGTTGTCGGAGTAATGAAGCCGGGAGGCCTCTCTCAGGTACAGAAACAGTTTGTGCTCCTCCTCCGAGGTTCTGGAAATGACAACCAGGTCCAGTTCGCTCCACGCGCCGCTGCACAGCCGGTCGAAAATTACCCGGGTTCTTCTTTCGAAAACGTCCTCCATGAAGCGGTCCGCGTATGGAGTTGGTCCGGGTTCGTCCTCCAGCAGTCTGGGGGCGTAACCGGCGGCGCGCAAAATCTCCCAGGGAACCGTGTTCGATGTGACGCCGGCAATACGTTCAGGGTGGTTTTCAGAAGAGGGCTGTGCGTCCGCGCATACTCGCACACGAGGCTTGCGCGTCAGCGCAGATCCGGTGAATCCATTCATGCGAAATCCATACCTGTTTCAGCCGCTGGCCGCCTCGGCGGATCTCGAACGCAGGCTGTAGGCGCGCAGCGCGAGCAAGTCGGCCAGAGAGAGCATGGCCGCGACGGAGACGAAAAGCCATCCGGCCGTAAATCCTCCCGTCGCATCCCGAAGATAGCCCAGCATCTGGGGGCCAAGAAAGCCGAAGACTCCGCCTCCGAGCGCAACCACTCCCATTCCTTTACCCACTTCGTTTCTGGGCAGCACGAGACTGCCGATCGCATACATCTGGTTTGTGGCGGCGTGACCGAGCGACACGATCAACGCCACTGCAATCTGGAAGATCGCCAGATCGCGCGACATCACAGCGAAGCTGGAGGGGATGAGGAGGATGGCGACAACGATCATCATGTTCCAGCGCGAGAACCGGTCGCACAGGTAGCCGACCCCGAGATTCAGAAACATCGCCACCGCGTAGGCCACGCTGATGATTTGGGCGGATTCCCGGTCGGCCAGTCCGAAGACGGTCCGAACCGCATAGGGCACGAAGAAGGTCACGCTGAATCCGCCCATGTTGATCAGGCCGAGCAGCATCATTCCCCAGATGATGGGACTTCGCAACGCGGACACCGCTATGGCCGTGACGGGATGTCCGTGCGGTCCAACGCCAGTCGATTCGGAAGAATGCCCGGGACGGTAGAGCGCCGCAAAGAGCGCGCCGCCCACCACCGCTATGCCGGCAAAACCGAAGATGCCGCCTCTCCATCCGAGCAGTCCGGCCAGATGCGTTCCGAACGGGGCTCCAATCACGGAGGCCAACGCCGCCATCGCGCCAAGAACGCCCATCGTGCGGCTGCGATATTGCGCGGGCGTCACAATCGCCATCGACGTAAACACGCTGATGAACGCCACGCGGTATCCAACCAGCCAGAGAGCGCGGCTGGCGAGCGCTCCGCTGAAGGTGACTGCATTGCCGAGGCTGACCAGCCCGATGGCCGTGATCGCCAGGCCGCCCAGCAGCGCGCGCTTCTCGCCGATCCGCGCAGCCAGGATGCCGGCCGGCAGACTCACGATCAACGCAATGATGCCGTACATGCCCGCGAACAGTCCCATCTGCGAGTACGAGGCGGCGAGGTCTTCCTGCATCGCGGGCTGCAGCGGGGAGAAGCCCAGACTCGACATCTGGATCGACATCATCGCCAGAATGACGGCGCCGGCGGAGATGGCCCAGTGTTGGCCGTGACGTGCGGTCTTCAGATTCTCTTCTGTGTGCATTCGCGTGGCGAGTATACACTACGGATACATGTGTATCTCATGTGTCTACTACGCTCCCCCGGTTATCCATTATCGATTTCCTGTTGTCGATTGTGACCTGGACT
>DASUFH010000391.1:0-4615 GCA_036274645.1 Terriglobia bacterium | reverse complement strand
TTCATCTCGGAGAGTTGCCGGTTGTCGAACTTCGGGTGCTCCACGACGCCCCAATCGTAGTTCGCCGAATACATCGGGAAACACGGCGCCAGCGTGCCGTCCGTCCGGATAATGAGCGTGCTTTGTCCGGCGCGGCATCCCCAGGGCTCGAGCTTGCCCTGCACGAAATCCTTCATCTGCTCGATACGCTCGGTCTGGTTGACCACCTTGTAACCCTGCCGCTTCTTTTCGAGGATCCAGTCGATCAACTCGACCACCCTGGGCTTGTCCTCCGGACGAAGGTACGTCGGATTATCGTTCAGCCGCGTGAAGTGACTCTGCTCGAGCATTGGGGTTTCGACAATGTGATAGTCGATCGCAATGTTGTTGTCGTGCGCGATCTCGGTAAGTTGCCGGACGTCGTCCATGTTTGAACGGGTGATGCACGTATTGAAGAAGACCGTGTAGCCATAGGTCCTGGTCTTCTTGATCAGATGTTCGAAATAGGGACGGATCGGCGCCAGGGCCTTGGGAAGGCCGGGTTTTTCGTCAACGCAATCGACCGCAAGATTGACGGTTCCAAGCCCGGCGTCGCCGAGACGGTCAATGACATCCGGCTTCATGAGGCGTCCATTAGTCGGCAGGTAGACCTGAAAGCCCTTCTGAATCGCCGCGTAGTGCATGACCTTGTGCACGAACTTCGGCCGAAGAAGAACCTCACCTCCCATCAGCGCAAGGAACCGGCATCCGAGGGAGTGCAGCCAGTCGATGGATCGTTTGGCCACAGCCTCGCTCATCCCCTTCACGCTGTTGTCGAAGGACCAGCAATAGTGACAGTCCAGGTTACATTTCCATTCGGTGAACAGATAGGCGATCAGCGGATGCAGTTCACCGGGCATGACACGGGACTTGAGGTACGGAATTCCCAGCGTTTTGACCTGCCGCACCAGTTTCATGTTGTGGTAGGAACGTCCTGCTTCAAAGCTCACTCCAGGACGCGCCGGATACGGCGGTTCCGGAAGGCCCTCGCCGTCTTCCAGGTCTTTGATGGGCTTTTTCCACTGGGGCTCCGGGCCCATTAACATGTCTTGCAGGGAAACATCGACTCGGCGAACCGGTGGGTCTTGGGTAGCGCTCATTATTATGCTTTCCTCCACATGAGATTCAAAAGGCGCTCAAACGCTTCTGCCAGTGGCCCGCATTATCCACCGATCTTTTCCGCGGCACAATGCAAGATATTGAATCCACGCTTGAAACCTGGAGGAACCTGGCGAGACTCGAAGGGGCGCCTGGGGAATGTGGAGAAATTGGGGACCGCCTGCGAATTCGGCGAAGCCACGATTCAGATTCAGGAGTTGCTTGCAGATTCGGTGTCTGTCCCTTCGATTTCTTCACAGTCCCAGGCGCGATCCTGGCCGGTCGGACCTACTTCTTCTTCGCGGTCGCAACGACCTGAACTATTTCCAGTTCCGTTGCGCTCTTGAAGGTTCCGCGGTAGTTCACCGGCGCGCCGCCGCCACCGCCGCCACGGCCCTGTCCACCGCCGGCGCCGGGCGCTCCGCCACCACCACCACCGCGGCCCTGTCCGCCGCCGGGCGCCTGCGCGACGAAGTTATTCCCGCCCGCGCCGCCGCCACCGCCGAATCCACCCGCGCCACCGCCGCCGCCGAATCCGCCACCGCCACCGGCGCCGCCGAATCCGCCACCGCCGCCGGCGCCGCCGCGGCCGCCGCCGCCACCGCCGCCACCGCGGCCACCGCGTGGAGGCGCGATCGCCGACGACGTCCAGGTGATCGTGTTGTCATCCGGCTGTTTGCCGTTGGTAATGTCCGTCGGCATGCCGTCGCCGATCTTGAGTGTGCCAGTGATCGTCCGGTTTGCGCCCGTCCCGCTCACTGCCGTAATTGTCAGTTCGAATGGTGTGCCGGCAGCGCCGGCTGCGCCGGCGATTTCGCCGGACCACGTCCCGCGCGGATCAACGGCATAAGCGGACACTGCCATGAGGCCAAACGCCGCGGCCACCAGCAGAATCTTCACCTTCATGTTGTCCTCCTTTAAACCATACCCGACCCAAACGCGCGACGTCGCACGAACCCCGAATGGTTCCCGGAACCCCTGCGATCGTTGACGCGTTTTGGGAAATTAACAGCGGCAGAAGAACCTGACGCTGCGATAGCGGCATCATACGCCAGGCCGCCGCAGGATCCACACCAATTTTCCCGGCAATCCGGCGTCATCCATTCCTGGGTTTCGGAACAGCGATGAATCGCCTATCCTGCTGCAGTCCGTCAGGCCATGAAGCGCGCTCTTCGTTGCCCACGAACCCGGAGGAGCTCATGTGGGAAAGCATTCGATCGTTTCTGGACGTGCAGCTGTTCAAGGTCGGCAGCGCCTCGATCACTCTGGGAGGGGTGCTGTACTTCGCCATTCTTCTGCTTCTTCTCCTGATGGCCACAAGCCGGATCCGGAAATGGCTGGTCGGAAAGGCGCTGGCGCGCACCAGCCTGGACGTGGGGGCGCGCCAGGCGATCGGCTCGATTTTCCAGTACTCGGCCGTCCTGCTCGGCCTCTTGATCATTCTCCAGACCGCCGGCATCGACCTGACCACGCTGAACGTGGTCGCCGGCGCGCTGGGAGTCGGTCTCGGCTTCGGCCTGCAGAATGTCGCTTCGAACTTCGTCAGCGGGTTGATCATCCTGCTGGAGCGTCCGGTCAAAGTCGGAGACCGCATTGAAGTCGGGGACGTTGAAGGAGACGTCGTCGAGATCCGCGCCCGCTCCACCACCGTGCTGACGAATGAGAACATCGCGATCATCCTTCCCAATTCCAAATTCATCAGCGAGCCCATCATCAACTGGAGCTACAACGACACCACCGTGCGCTTCAGCATTCCGGTCGGCGTGTCCTACGGAGTCGATGTACGGCTCGTCGAAGACCTCCTGCTCCGGGTGGCGTGGGACAATTCGGATGTGATGAAGCATCCGGAACCCGTCGTAAGATTCATCGATTTTGGAGATAGCTCCCTGAACTTCGAGCTGCGAGTCTGGAGCACCACCCTGATGCACCGGAAGGGCAAGCTGCGGAGCGACCTGAATTTCGCCATTTACAAGACATTCGCCGAACACCACATCCCGATTCCTTTCCCCCAGCGTGACATCCACATTATCGGCGGCGTCGATGTGCGGACCGACAAGGACAGGCCCTCCCCGCCGCAGGCCCCTCCCGCGGCGCCACCGGAAAAACGCTCATGACGGCGTGAGTCCTGATGGCGTTCTTTTGTTGTCGCGCAACAGGGGCCCACAACTCCCGGACGAAATTCCATTTCACAATCGACAACGCCCTCACCTTCATGTTTCGCGCGCGACGACGGATAACCCCATCGGCAGCGGTCACGACGACAGATCTGGCCGGCAAACCGGCCTCGCGCTACATATTTGTCCGACGTTTTTAAGCGCCTTCGTTTGATCGCTCAGCCTTGCACAGTTGGTGCTAACCTCTGAGACATGATGAGCGTAAGACCGATCAGACGCGGTTCGGGTCTGAACGCGCCCTCATTGGCACAACTCTTCAAGGGAGGAGCGGATTCCAATGCTTGAAAACACGATCAGCATCATCCTTGCCGGCGGAATCGGTTCACGACTCCACCCCCTGACGGCCGACCGAGCCAAGCCGGCCGTTCCCTTTGGCGGCCGGTACCGAATCATCGATTTCACTCTCAGCAATTGTCTGCATTCCGGGCTGCGGCGGATTCTGGTGTTGACTCAATACAAGTCCCATTCCCTGCAGAAGCATCTGCGGGACGGGTGGTCGATCTACAACCCGGAACTGGGCGAATACATCACTCCGGTCCCACCCCAGATGCGGACGGGAGACTCCTGGTACAGCGGCACGGCAGACGCGATTTACCAGAATCTCTACCTGCTGGAGCGAAGCGGGGCGGAGTACGCGTTGATTCTCTCGGGCGATCACGTCTACCGCATGGACTACGCCGCGATGCTGAATTACCACCATGATTCGGGAGCGGACGTCACGCTGGCGTGTCAGACGGTCGAACTCGACGAAGCGCGGTCATTCGGAATCGTGACGGTCGATGACATGGATCGCATCCTCTCCTTCAAAGAGAAGCCGCAGAAACCGGAGGGCACTCCGGACGATCCCCAGCGGGCGCTGGCTTCCATGGGGATTTATGTTTTTTCGATCAGTCTTCTTTCGAGACTGCTCCAGGAGGATCACGAACGCGATTCCGCGCATGACTTCGGCAAGGACATTCTTCCGTTAATCGTTCGCGACTATCAGGTACGGGCGTATCGTTTTGGTGGATCGAGCGGCCGCGTCACGGCGGATCGTTACTGGCGGGACGTGGGTACGATTGACGCCTATTACGAGGCCAACATGGACCTGCTTCAACCCCTGCCCGCCATCGATCTCTATCAGGGCGACTGGTCCATTCGGACATACGAAGGCCAGCATCCCCCGGCGCGCAGCGTGCATGGCCTGTCCGGCCGGGAGGCGGAGATCGTCAACTGCATGCTGGCCTCGGGCACCCTGGTTGTGGGCGGAACGCTTAAGCACACCATACTGTTCCCCAATGTCCGCGTCGAGGAAGGCGCCGTGGTGGAAGATTCGCTCCTCTTCG
>DASUFH010000390.1:0-4652 GCA_036274645.1 Terriglobia bacterium | reverse complement strand
AAGTTCCGGTGTGTATCTCGTGCCGTTTGCGGAGGAGACAACGGTCCATCTGACATCGAACTCTCCCAACCCGAGCTTTCAGGGCAGCTGGCTTCCGACGGACCGGAACGTGTCCGACAAGGAGGGTTTCGACGCGACGTGGAAGGTGTCGTACCTGGGACGCAACTATCCGCAGTCGTGGGTCGTGGGTTCGCGAGACGACCGGCAGCGGACGATCGAGGCGTCGCGTTTCGGCGTGTCGTTGTCGGAGCCCGTGGACACCTATCGCATGGCGGACCGCAGCGTGAAATACGCGATTCTGTTTATCCTGCTGACGTTTGCTTCCGTCTGGCTGATCGAGGTGCTTGCGCGCACGCGCGTCCATCCGATTCAGTACCTGCTGCTGGGGGCAGCGATGTGCGTGTTCTACCTGCTGGAGCTCTCGCTTGCGGAACACATGAGTTTTTCGATGGCGTATGGGATCGCGTCCCTGGCGGTTGTCGCGATGATTGCGGCGTACAGCCGCGTGATCTTCAAACGGGGACGCCACGTGGCGGTCATAGCGGGCGGCGCGACGATCCTCTATGGGTATCTGTTTGTGTTGCTCACGAACGAAGACGCGGCGCTGCTGGTGGGATCGATCGGGTTGTTCGTCAGCCTGGCCGGCATCATGTTCGCGACGCGCGGGATCGACTGGTACGGAGAAGAAGTCCGCGAGTAAGGTAGCGCCCGAAAGACGATGCGGAGAATAGAACACTTAATCTCCGCATGATGTACGGATATTACAGGTATAATCTCCGCATGGAGCGCGCGAATGGCCTGTATATCCATGAACTTCCGGATTGGCCCGTGTTTCACTGGGATCGGGACGCGGTTGCGGAGACTCTGGCGGAGGTCCGCCACCGGCAGGGGCGACTGCTGGGCCGCATGGAGGGTCTGGGATTCCAGCTAAAGAAGGAAGCAGCGCTTGAGACGATGACGATCGACGTGGTGAAGACCAGCGAGATCGAAGGCGAGCGCCTCGACGTGGGCCAGGTGCGGTCTTCCATGGCACGGCGGCTCGGCATGGATATCGCAGGAGCGGTTCCGGCGGACCGTCATGTGGAGGGCGTGGTTGAAATGATGATGGACGCTACCGGGAATTACCGCGCGCCTCTCAGCCGGGAGCGACTATTCGGGTGGCACGCGGCGCTGTTTCCGACCGGGTATAGCGGGATGCGGAAGATTCCTGTGGGTGGCTGGCGCGACGACGCCAGCGGACCGATGCAGGTGGTTTCCGGCCCGATGGGACGCGAGCGCGTGCATTACGAAGCGCCGGCCGCGGAACGCCTTGATGCGGAGATGGAGAAGTTCATCGCGTGGGTGAACGCCGAAGACGAAGTGGACCCGGTCCTCAAGTCCGCTATCGCGCATCTGTGGTTTGTGACCATCCATCCGTTTGAAGACGGCAACGGCCGCATCGCGCGAGCGATCGCGGACTCGCTCCTGGCGCGCGGGGAGAACAGCGCACAGCGCTTTTACAGCATGTCGGCCCAGATCCGCCTGGAACGCAATGCGTATTACGAGATCCTCGAACGCACACAGAAAGGTTCGCTCGACATCACGGACTGGCTTCTGTGGTTCATCCGTTGTCTGGGCCATGCATTCAACAGTACAGAGACTACGCTCGCCGGCGTCCTGCGCAAGGCCCGGTTCTGGGAGACCCACTCCGGAGTGGGATTGAATGATCGGCAACGCCTGATGATCCGCAAGCTGCTCGAGGGGTTCGAGGGCAAGCTGACATCGTCGAAGTGGGCGGCTTTGACGAAGTGCTCTCAAGACACGGCCAGTCGGGATATCCAGGACCTTATCGAAAAAGGCATCTTCGTGAAAGAGGCTGCCGGCGGGCGCAGCACGAGCTATGCGTTGCAGGAGCCGACCACCCCAGGACCCGGATAATTGGATTTCTCTCCTGTCACACAGGAAGGACGTTGAGCCCCCGTCTGCTTGTAGGGGCGGTCTATGACCGCCCGAGGTTTCGGAGTGGATCCCCTGGCTTCACAAGGATTCACTTTGAAACGTTGGGCGGTCATAGACCGCCCCTACAAGCAGAAGCCGATCGGACGTTTTTCCCTCAGGGCGCTTCGGCGTAGGCGGAGCGGGCGGCGGCGGTGGCGCTCCCGGTCCAGTCGGGATATTTGGATCGAAACTCCGTAGTGACTGTATTGGCGGCCTCGTCGGCGGTCTTCCCATCGCGTTTCAGCTCCGCGACGCGGGTTTGAAGCCCTTTCAGATACGCGCGGTCCGCATCGGCGAGCGTACCGTCTCCCATCTCACCGTGGCTGGGAACGATCCGCACAGGGTGGAGCGCGATGATCCGGTCGAGCGCGTCTATCCACATCTTCACGCTGGACTGCGCGCCGCCGAATGCCAGGTAGCGCCGGTTCATCACGATATCGCCGGCGAAAAGCACGTTGTCGCCCTCGACGAAGAAGATGGTGTCCCCGTTGGTGTGGGTCTTGCCGCCGACCCAGGTCATACGTACGCGCACGCCGCCGAGGTCGAGAACCTTCTCGGTATCGAACAGTTCATCGGCGGCCCGCAGTTTCGCGTCCTGCATCAGTTCCGCGCTGGCCGCGGAACGCGCGCCGAAGTTGGGCTGGATGCCAAACTCGTCCATGTCTCGCTGCTCGGCGCGTGAGCGAATCACGCGGGCGGTTGAAGGAAACGCGCCTTCGCCCAGCGTGTGTTCGGAATGAAAGTGTGTCGCGGCGACGTACAGGTCGGGCCCCTTACGGACTTTTTCGGCTTCGCGCAGGACGGTCTGTCCGTTGCGGAGTCCGAGTCCGGTATCGATGACGAGCGTCGCCTTGTCTCCCACCACAATCCCGACGTTGGGCACACCGCCGACATTCCCGTCCGGAATGACGTAGACGTGAGGCGAAATCTGCTGCGTGGCGTTCTCCTTGACGAGCGGGACGGCCGGTTGTCCCCGCTGCTGGATGAAGGACGTCAGGGTCATCAACAAAATGGCAACGTATTTCATAGCGTCTTCCGGGAACGGAATATCAGAGAATCGTCGCTATTTTGCCATTCAACGCCCGACGCCGCGGGCCTTTTCGTCCTTTTCATCCTTTTCTTCCGGGGGCGCCGGGACCAGGCCGTACGAGAACGCGCCCAGGAGATCGCCGACCTTGTAGGTTTCGTGGCAGCCGAGGCATTCTTTTCGCGCCTGCACCGCGCCTATCGCTACCGCGTTACCCTTTTCGTCGGTCTGACTGACCATGGTCTCGCCAATGCGCAGACCGGCAAGCGCCTTTTGCTCGAAGGCGGTGAGTGGACGAGTCGGGGAGCCTGAGGGAAGGCCATGAAAGCGGCTGACGAATACCACCGGACTCGAGTGTTTGGCGATACCAATCAGTGCAATCTTCTCCAACTTGTACACGCCGGGATCAGGCGACCGTCCCTTGACGTACGACTCACAGCCAATGATCAGCCTCATCGAATCCAGAATCGTCATCCGTGGCATCACCATGCGGCTGTCTCCAAAGCCCGGGCTTTCGAGGAACTGGTCGATGAAGTAGTCGTGCATCGTCAGTTCGGACGTCCAGCGCTCGGCGGGCGTCCAGGGCGAGGCCACTGGGAATGGCGATCGCTGTGAACGGCCATACGCGGCCGCAGTCAGGAATACCAGGCAGCCGATGATACAAACGCCAATGGGTTTCGTTCTCATTGCACTCTCCCTTAATGTGCGGAGTCGCCGGGTAGAGTATCGCCACCGGTTGAGTCAAAGGTCAGACGGTTGTAAAACCCTGGTAAAAGGTTTGCCCCTTCGCTTTGGAGGTTTTTCGGCTTCGCTGCCACGGCAGCTAGATTCGTTCGGCGTCGGGCAATTTGGCGAGGTCCCGATCGAACGTACCCAAGGGTAGATGGCCCGCCTTGCGGGCCACTTCGAGCAACATGCAATCGGAAAAGCCCAGGGACGGGCGTTTTCTAAAATGGGTAAGCGCGGACGAGACGACGTCCGAATCCTGAATGGTCAGAGTTTGGTGGTTCAGAAGCATTTCCACCGCGCTTGCGATGTCCTCGGGGGTCCGGTCGTAGACGGCATCCAGAACCCAGACGGCCTCGACCAACGCGAGGTGAGATACCCAGGCTCCTTTTTCCACAAACGCTTCAGCAGCGCCGGTCTGACGCGTATCGTCGCGCGCAATCAGACGAACCAGAATATTTGTATCAACTGCGCGCATGGCGTTTTCGGGTCTGCTGGCGAATGCCCTCCTTGAGTTGGCTCAAGGGACGCGGAGCGCCGGATCCTCCTGGAAAGATTGCCCGATGGATTTCCTCGGAGGTGTAGCGGCCGGCGCGGCGGACGATGACCGTTTCTCCCTGTTCCTCCCATTCCAGAACGGAGCCGGGACCGATGCCCAGCTTGCGCCGTATCTCCAGCGGAACGGACGTCTGTCCCTGGGCTGTAACCTTCGATTGAGCGAGTGGCATGACGCAATATTACCACGGTAATGGCCAGTGCGATTTGTTCCGGCGCCTGCCCCCGTCTGCATCGGCATAGGGGCGGCGGTCGCCCGCCGACCCCTGCCACACCACCGTGCGTACGGGTCCGTACACGGCGGTTCGAGTCAGTTACGCGAGCGGGGCGCAACCAATGAGGGAAAACCGCGGAGCCGGAAGTACGT
>DASUFH010000389.1:0-5965 GCA_036274645.1 Terriglobia bacterium | reverse complement strand
CTCCACGTCTCTTTCCGCCCAGGACAGGATACCCACTCCCTACTTCATCACCTACGACCACCACCTGGAGGAGGTCGACGCTCTCGAACTGGCGGCCAATGCCGTCGTCGGGAAAGATGACGAGATCAACACGTTTGTGGGCAACTGGAACGAGTTCGAATATGGGGTGCGCAAATGGTGGACAACCGAATTCTATCTGGACACCCAGCATACGCGGCACGAAGGCAGCCTCTATACCGGGTTCCGCTTTGAAAATCGCTTCAAGGCCCTTTCCGGAACCCACCGGATCAATCCGGTCCTCTACATCGAGTATGAGCACCTGAATGGAGCCGACAAAACGCTCAAGGAAATCCTCGGCTTCGACGGAATCGAAGATCTCAAGGAGCCCAACAGTGAAACCCGGGAAGAGAAAGAACGGGAATTTGAGGGTCGGATCATTCTCTCCAGCGATATCGGATCATGGAACGTCGCAGGCAATTTCATTGGAGCGAAGAATATCCATGGAGAGCAGTGGGAATTTGGCTATACCGTTGCTGCGAGCCGTCCGCTGGCCTCGAAAACCGGAAGGCAGTGCGCGTTCTGCGCCGAGCAATTTTCGGCGGGTGTGGAAGTGTATGGAGGCCTGGGGATATGGGACAAATTCACGTTCAGAGGAACATCACAATACATCGCTCCGTGTATTCTCTGGGCGTTGCCGAGCGAAACCGCCATCCGTGTATCGCCGGGGTGGGGCATCAACGACAATAGCGTGGGATTCATCTTCCGCATCGGCGTACAACAGGAGATCGACAACGTGGGCCGCCATATTGGAAAACTCTTCGGCCATTAACACGCGGAATCCATGGAGGTTCCACCAGCGAGAAATATTGCAGGTTCCCTTCGTGGAATTGAAACGTCTCATACTGTGATATCGGATTTTTTCGAGGAGGAAGTATGTACGTTTCATCCACTGCTGCCACAAGACGGATTCTGGCGTTTGCTGTGGGAATCATACTGCTTGGCTTCGGAATGCCTTCGCTCTACGCCAAAGATCCTCAGGGCGGTTGCATCGCGTGTCCGCAACCCCACACGACTTGTGCCACACAGCGAGTGGTATGCCCGCAGCCGACCTGCGCGCCGGCTCCGAAGGTCAGCTGTCAGACGAACACGTGCGTCGCGCAGCCTAAAGTGACGTGCCAGACCAACGCTTGCGCCGCGCCGGCGCCGACCTGCCAGACGAACGTTTGCGTCGCGGTTCCGCAGCCGCCGACCTGCCAGACCAGCTGCATCGCCTGCCCGGTTGTGGACCCGAAAGACATCCGCAAGGCTCAGAAGGAGGCCGATCATTATCAGCACGAACTTGCGGAAGCCAATGCTCGGGCGCTGAAGAAGCAGGAAAAGCACATGGCCAGACTGCAGAAGGCTCAGGAACACTACCAACACGAGATGGCCGAAACGTGCGAACGGCAGCAGAAGAAGTATGCGAAGTACGGGCCGAAGCTCAATGACGCTCAGGCGACCCTGGCTTCGTTACAGTCCCAGCCCACTTGCGTCACCTGCACGACGGTAGCGGTGCCGACTCCGCCGAAGATCCAGTGCACGCCGGTGTTGGCGAAGCCGTCCTGCGGCGTTTGCCAGTAGTTTCGATTCTGGAGGGAGAGGCGGTTTCCGGAACTTAACGGTCCGCGCTTCTTCCATGAAAGGCCGGGGTTCGGGGACATCAAAAGTCTCCGGGCTCCGGCCTGATTTTTGTTTTCCCCTGCACTTTCGCAGCTTGACCCGACTACTCGCTCATCATGAAGATCAGCGGACGAACATCATCTTCCGGTGTCCATTCCCAATAGCGCAGGAGAATCGCGTAGACCATCAAGCCGGTCTCACCCTCACCCCAAAAGAAGTATCGCAACGCCTGGCTCATCAGATTTCGCCGGGTGAGTCCGAGGAATATGCTGATCGGATCAATGAGTTCGCTGAAGTAGGCAATCGTGTTGGCGACGGCGATTGCGCCGTCGACGGTGATGACATAGTTATGGCCCTCGCGCTTGATCCGCAGACGAAGAGAGGAAAGGAACTCGCTGCGGTTGTCGACGAGATTGACATGAAAGAACGCCATGGGGCCACGGATTGAATAATGTTCCTGCAATTCCGCCGTTTTCCGCTTCCGCGCAGACTCCGAGGCGCGCCGAAGTGGGACCAGATGCACTCTTTTCCCAATGAGTCCGTTCCATAGTTCAGCGGACTCGGGGTTGGCGAATGTAATTTCCGAGACGCGCAATTCGGTTGACCGCAGGTAACGGCTGAAGGCGCTGGCGGTAATGACGACAAAAATGAACGCGCCGGCGATGATCACGCCATCGGGCCTGGTGACGACGTTGTCCGCCAGGGTGAACAGGAAGATGACGGCGACGAGCACGAAGAATCCGCACAGGATGATCGACCGCGGACGGCCCCGTTCCCTCCACAGTTCAAGCACAACGGCCACTGCGGCTGACAGCATCAACACCAGCACGCCGGTGGCGTAAGCCGCGCCCTGAGCCTCGACACTGGCGTTGAAAATGATGGTGACAATGAACGCGATGACGACGAGAACCATCACGAGCGGCCTGCGAAAAGCGACCCAGCGCGGAGCCATCCCGAATCGCGGCAGGTAACGTGGTATCAGACTGAGCAGGCCGGCCATGGCCGAAGCGCCGGCAAACCAGAGAATCAGGATGGTCGAAAGGTCATAGACCGTTCCAAACACATCGCCCAGCAGGTTATGCGCGAGATACGCGATTGCGCGGCCGCTGGCAGGCCCGCCGATGGCGTAGGCCTCCCTGGGCACGAGGAGCGTCGTGACGACGCTGGAAAGAATCAACATCACGCTCATGATCAGCGCGGCGCTGGTGAGCAGCTTTCGCGTGGCGCTGATGCGGCCGGCGGGAGCCGTTTCTCCGTCCTCATCTTCCCCTGCGCTCCCCTGGACCACGGGCATGACCGCCACCCCGGTTTCAAAACCGCTCATACCAAGAGCCAGTTTCGGAAAAACCAGCGCGGCGACCAGCGCGAGACGCGACCAGTCTCCATACACCGCAAGATCGGCGCGCCAGTTTGTGATCACCTCGGGCCGGAAGGCAATTTCGACAAAACCCCTTCCAATGACAATGAGGTTCAGGATGAGATACGGGATCGCCACCAGCGAGGCGACGCCGATGGCTTCGCGGAAGCCTCTCAGAAACACGAGCCCGAGGACGAACAGAAAGAACAGCGTCAGGGCCAGCTGGCCGTGCCCGACATAGGGAGCGACGAACGGGTTTTCGATGGCGTGATTCGCCGCATCCGCCGCCGACAGCGTCATCGTGATGACAAAATCCGTGCCCGCAAAACCGAGCAGCGCAAGAACCATGATCTTGCCGGCCCAGCCGGGCAGCAGATTTTCCAGCATCGCGATCGAACCCTGACCGGCGTAGGAATATCCCGCCACCCGGCGATAGGTCGGCAAAGCGCCGGCCAGTGTCATGCCAACCAGAAACAGTGTGGCAATCGGCGACAGGGCGCCGGCGGCCAGCAGAGCGATGCCGGGCTGGTAACCCAGCGTCGAAAAGTAGTCCACGCCCGTCAGCCACAGCACCCGATACCACGGATGCGTGTGCCCGCGCTCCGCCTGACCCGGGCTGCCGCCGCCATAAAGCCAGCGGCCCAGCGCGGTTTTCGGCGGGGCGGTCCGCGGAACGGGCAAGGGAGGTATGGTCGACGATGACCGCGGCTCAGGCATGGCTGTTGTTCATTCCCGCATGTTGCGAACGCGCGATCATTGGCCGGAGGATTTCCGGGGCGCCGAATCGCGGCGGATCCGGAAAGCGCCCGGCGTGTATCCCGGACCGCGATTCGCTTCCGGAATCGTCGTATCGTTGCCGTCGCGGATCGCCGAGTACTGGGGCGACATGATTTCGACACCCGCCCTGTTGAAACCGTCCTGAATATTCTCGTGCAACGCCGAATAGGTAATTGCCATCCGCCGCGGCTGCCGCGTGTACGCGTTCAATTCGTAGGAGACATAGGAGTCATCAAGGCTGGTCTGCAATACAAACGGCGCCGGATCGGCCAGGATGTTCGGGGTCGCGAGCGCCGCATCGATCAGGAGCTTTTGCACCTTCTGCCACGGCGCGTCGTAACCGATGGTTACGGTTGTATGCAGGATCAACCCATCCCGTTCGGCGGACGAACTGTAGTTCACCATGTGGTTGGCCAGAACAAGCGAGTTCGGAATGGAAATGTCGACGTTTTTGATTGTGCGAACGCGTGTCACCAGTAGCGTCTTTTCCACAACATCTCCGGTCGTTTCCCCGATCTGCACACGATCCCCCACCTGAAATCCCCGGGTATATGTCAGCGCCAGTCCCGCCACGATATTCGAAATGGCCGCAGTCGAACTCAGGGAAAACAGGACGCCGACGAACAGAGACACCCCCTGCAACGCGGGCGATTGATACCCCGGGAGGGAGGGAAGAATGATCGCCAGGGTCATGGCGATGATGACAAATCGAACGATCTTGTACGTCGGATCCGCCCAGTCCGGATAAAAGCGCTGGAATGTGATCCGGCCCCGTCCGATTTCGCCAAAGATGAACTTGACCAGCTTGGTCAGGTAGTACGAAATGACAATCACGACCACAACAAAGATGAAGTCCGGGGTCTTGGCGATGAGTGTCGAAAGGATCGAGCGAATCGGCGCGTAGGCGTACTGCGCCAGCGCTGCGGCGTAGCCACGAGTCTGCGGAAAGAATCCGAAGACAACCGAAACATAGACGTACAAGAACAGCACGCCGAGCACGGCGCGGATGAGATAAAGGATGCTCAGGGCAAAGTTGGCGAGCTGGCTGGAGCTGACCAGTTCGACCTTCTGAATCCGGAACGAGGGCAGCCGAAGGCGTCCTTTTACGTCAATGTATGCGACAGTCCTCCGGTAGGCCCTGAGGCCGATCTTGATGATCAGGATCAGCGCAATTGTCGCCAGCAGAGTGTATAGGGCGCCCAGGGCAATGGTCTGGATGCTGTGCTCGTTCCTCAAGTCGGTGATCGCGCGCTGGATCAATTCGGCGTACTGGGCGGCCAGCGCCTGGCGGGAAATCCGCGCCAGCCGCGCGTCGGCGTCGGTGACCGCCATGATCACCAGATCCTGCGAAACGATGTCGGATGTGGTCGGGGTCTCGACGACCCGGATCGGAAATACCTGTGACGGCGGCTGGTCCAGCAGCTGGATGATTCTCTGGCGGATCGCGTCGGCGCGTTCCTGCGGGGAGAATGACAGGACGCGCTCACTGACGGAAAACAGGCTGTGACCTTCCACCACAACCTCGACGGGTGTTTCCGGCGCTTCGGCCGGCGCAGGGGGTGGGGCCTGCCGCGCAACGGCCACCGAGGCGCACATGAAGAGGGCGATCAACAGGAATCGAAGTTTCGTTCTCACCAGCACCTATACAGACTGAAACGCGCCGGAACGCTCTTCCCGGCTCTCTCCAGCTCTGGTTATCGCGAACCGGGTCATGACCGGGCCCACGACTTCGTTAATCAACACGGAGCCGAGAATCACCACCGCGATGACCTCGGCATCCTGCGGAAACGTCTTCTGACTCTGCAGGGCCAGACCGATCGCGACGCCCGCATGCGCCACGAAGGTCACCCCCAGGTAGTTTTTCACGACCGGAGGGGCGCCCAACCTGCGGGCGCCGAACCAGGCGCCCGCTATTTTCCCAAGGATTCGCGCAAAGGTGTAGCCCACTCCGCTCAGACCGATCAACAGGAAGGAGGAGAGCTGCAGGCGCGCGCCGGCCAGAACGAAGAAGATGACGTGATACTTCGTCGTCCTGAGAACCTCGTGGGTTCGCTTTTTTTTAAGCATCTTCATCGAAGGTACCAACGCTCGCCCCCATTGTCAGCGGAAAGCGTTCCAATGATTCTAGCCCACCTGATTGAAGCCCCTTGCGTAGCCGACGGCAACGCAGGC
>DASUFH010000388.1:0-6214 GCA_036274645.1 Terriglobia bacterium | reverse complement strand
AGCCTCGGCGTCGGGCCGCGCGGTCCGGGCGTCTTCGCGTTGGTCGACATGAAGAAGGACGAGGATCCCGCGCCTTCGCCAGGCCGGGCGCGAGACATCGTGCGGATCGACACCGTTGATGTCTCCGAGGAAATGGGGGTTCGCGACGCTATTGCCCGCGCGGCTTCCGGCTACGCCGTAACGAAGCCGGATGGAAGCCGTTGGGCCAGACCGATGGAAAGCGGCCTGGTGGATATTGCGTTTCTGGTTGAGGAAGGCCCGAAACCGGAAGCCAACGTGGAATGGGACTGGGAACAGTTCCGGTTGAGACTGACGCGGGACGTCCATGCCGGCGAAGAATTGCGGCTGGCCGCGGTTGGAGAAACAGGTGAATAAGGAAACATTGCTCAAGCAATGGCAGGAAGTGAAATGCCGGCTGATGAGGGGACGACACGGTGTCGGCGTATTTGCCGTCACGCCGATTGCCCGGGGAGAGGAACCCCTGCCTGGCGACCGGACCGGCCGCCGATGGGTGCGATTGAACCGGTCGGACTATGAAGACAATGTCGCAATCGCCCCTTCCGTGGCCGAGATGATGAAGGACTATCACGTCGAGGAAGACGACGGCATGTGGGTCCGGATCACGGAACGCGGAATGATCGATCCGGCCTGGTTTGTCAACGGCGGAACCACGGCCGAAGCCAATGTCGAATGGGTCGAACACAGGGGCGGCAGCCTGATGATCGCCGTGCGAGACATCGAGGCTGGCGAAGAACTCCTGCTGGATTACAAGGACATCGGAAAGCTTCTGTGATAACACGCGTCGACGTCGATGGCGTCGGACTTGTCGCCGAAGGCGCCATGGCGCCGTATTTGGAGTTGGACGAATCCGACATCCAGGATATCTGGCAATGGAAACGTCCGACCGTGGTGATCGACATCGCTCCCTGGAGCGGCGCCGGCGTGCCCGCCGCCGAGAAATACCGCCGCCTCTACTGCGACTCCACGACCCAATGGAATGCCTGGCAACGGAACGAGGAACGGCGAACCGCGAAGCGCTGCGGCGTCGTCCACCGCGCCGTGCAAACGGGAACGCTCGAGCGTCTTTTTGACGCCGCCATGGAGGAGCGTTGCTCCGGGTATTTCTCCTGGGCCGACATCGATGACGCCGAACGGACCATGTTCCGCCGCCTCTGCGCGGGCTATCCGGCCATGACCGTATCGCTCAAAGACGAGGCCGGCGCGCTCCTCAGCGAGTCTCTGCTCGTCCACGTCGAGCGCCTCCATGAGTGGTACCTCGTATTCACCAGCTGGTTGAGAGACGACCCGGCCGCCCGCCGGATGATGGTCGGCGTGCGGGCCCTGTTCGAATGCGCCCGGGTCACCTGCGATGAACTCGGAACCAGGCTCAATGTCGGCCCCGCCATGGGCTACAAGAGCGCGGTGGCCACCTCCTCCGAACCGGCGCTCGGAATTGTATTGTGCGACGACGACACCGAAGGAGAATGGACCGACTACGTGCCGAAAGAGAGATGGAACAGATGCAGATGATCATGCAGCGGCGAACGAGCGTCAGCGGCCAGACGTCGTTCATGGCCGAAGACTATCAGGGAATCACCTACTACTACACACCGGAAGACGCCCTGTGCCCGTACCTCAATCCCTCCCCTGAAGTATTCGAACAGGCGCCCCGGCCGTTCTTCATGTTCAACATCGTGGAAGACTCGCCGTTCGGCGTCGAAATGGCCACGGGACGGAATGTCATCATGCGGCCGCATGAGTGGAATACGGATCAGCTGAAGGAAGTCCGGCGGCTGGACCGCCTGTTCGACGGCGCACGTATCTTCAGCACCCTGATTCCGGGAAATGAAATGACCGTCGGCGAACTGGCCGCCCTGGGTGGCGCTCATTTCGAACGCTACGAATTCCGCCGGGAAGACCTCGAGGCCTTCCTGCGATTTTCCGAGCGGCGCCAACTGCTGATTATCGAGGGCCGCATCGACGGGCACGTCGTCTTCGTGGACCTCAGCGTCACTGTCGAAGAGAACAATGAAGTCTGCGGCATCTTCTGCAACTGGAACCGCGCTTTCAGCCGGATCTCCCCGGGTATTTACGCCTGTGTTGCGGCGGCCCGTGAAAGCGACCAGCGGTGGGGCGTCCGTTATAACGTCGGCCATGAGTATCAGTACAAACGGAGGCTGGCGACGGCGTTTGAGAGGACCTACGGAGTGGCACTCGTGCCGGACGGCCACGCCATCCTCCTGGACCAGGGCGAGTTGAATCCGATCATGTCGTTCAGACCCGAGGACGTCAACCGGATCATGCGGTAAACACCTCCCACTACCCGGCTCCGCAAAAAATGCCTTGTCACCTGCACAGGCGATGGAACTTGGCCTGAAGATAGTTCATCATTCAACCGTGAGTGGACTATGGCAGCACCCCGCCTATCGCGCCATGGAGAAATATCAGCAGGATTCGAATCAATGCCGAAAACATCAGCAAGACTGAACAATCTGGAAAGAGAGCCGGCGGTCAGCGCCAGGGAAGTCATTAACGCGTTGCGCGAAAACATTCGCGTCGGACGACTCGTGCCGGGACAACGACTGGTGGAAGCCGATATCGTGAAGGAAACCGGCGCAAGCCGCAGCAAGGTCCGGGAAGCGCTGCAGCGCCTGGAGACCGAGGGACTGGTCGCCATCGAGGAGTTTCGCGGCGCAACCGTCCGGCAGTTGAGTATGGATGAAGTTCGTCAGATTTATCACACCCGGATGGCCCTGGAGGGCATGGTGGCCGCAGAGTTCGCGCAGTCGGACAAGAAACCGCTGAAGAAACGGTTGCGGCAGCTGCAGAGTTCCATGAATGCCCTGAAAGGAACCGGCGATCATCGCCGCTTTGCCCAGCTCAACGACGCCTGGCACAGGCTGATCATGGAAGGCTCCGGCAACCGGTACGCGGCCCAGTTTCTCTCGCAGCTTTCCACGCCCATCTACCGGTTGCTCTTCACGAGCTTCTACAGCGCGCAGCGGATCGACCGCGCCAACGCGGATCACAAGATCATCACTGCGGCCATTATCCAGGGAAAGGCGGAACTGGCCGAGAAGGCCATGCGGAATCACATCGCGGACGGCCTTGCCGCGGTGGCCGAACTCAGCGAAAAGCTCCACCCCTGACGGATCTGCCCGGCGGGGGGCGGCCGCCGCCGCCCCCCACCGCCACCATCCCTCCCGTCCCGCATATTGTTAACAATGTTGTCGACCGGAATCATGGCGCCGGAACGCCGGATAGTCAAGGACAGGTTCGCGACACGCGCGTCGCTACACTCCAGGACGGCAGGTCAGATAGTCATAGGCAATCTGCGCCGATTGCATCGGATGCGCCTGATCGTCCAGTTCCCAGATGTAGTAGCGGATTTGCGGACCGGCGGCGGCAAACAGTTTGACCCAGTCGGTCGTGCCGCGGCCGAGATCGGTATAACGGCCCATGCTGTCGGTGTCTTTCACATGCAGCAGATCGATGCGGTCGCGGCGGGCTTCGAGAAACGACAGCAGTTCGTCGAACTTGTCCACTCCAATACCGACACGGGCCCAATGGACATCAATCTGCAAATGGACGTAGCGCGGATCGGTGTTCTGGATGATCACATCGATGAACCGCATCTTCGTGGTCTTGCCGCCGGCCCCGGGCGCATCGTACCAGGTGTTGAACTCCGGAGCATGATTGTGCAGGTACAGGCGCAGTCCTTTTGCGGCCGCCGCCTCTCCAAGCTTGTTGAGGTTGGCGGCAATTTCCAGGGCGCCCGCATACGTGTTCAGGCTCTGGCCGCTGGCGGTAAAGCCGGCGGACCCGATAAAGGGACCCTGTCCCAGTTCCACGACATTGCCGATGGTGGTCTGCCAGGCGGCGATATCGGTGGTCAAACTGCCGTGAGCGCCGAGCGCGTGAAGTCCGTTCTTTGCAAGGAGCGCCTTGTAAGCGGGAATTGTCAGTCCCAGCGTCCCACTGTAGAGTTCCGCATTGCGGAAACCGATCGAGTGAAGCTGCCCGAACACAGCGTCAATCGTCTCCGGTGTCGCCGCCCCGCTCCCACGGCCTCCCGGCGCGGGCGGCTGTAGAACGTTGCGCACCGAATAGAGTTGCAGCGCGATCTTCTCAACGGGAATCGGTGTGCAGTTGGCTCGTTTCTGGGCGGCGCGCGTGGGGACGCCAGCCGGAATGACGGCAATAATCGCCGCAATCGCGGCCGCAACTTTCAGAGACATAGATTGAGAATTCCTCCTGCTGGGCGCAGCTTACAACAAGTCGCGCCATTATCCAGCGCTATGCTTACCTGCGCGACACAGATTGGCGGGAGGAAACAATGTCTATTCGTATCGTCCGACTCGGGACGCCGCGCTCGAAAGCGGAAGGCGTTCGCATCGGAACTGTCCGCCGCCCTCCGCGCGGCGTCCCGAAAGACCGGTTTGCCGCTTTGAACTACTACGATGTCTGGCTCCCGCTGCTCGCGCCTGCCGCCGAAACGGTCAAACTGGCGCTCGGCGCCAGTTCCCCTTCGCAGTGGGCCTCATTTACCCGGAAGTACCGGACCGAGATGGCGAAGCCGGACGCCAGCCACGCCATCGAACTGCTGGCGGCGCTGTCCCATCACTCGAACTTTTCAGTAGGCTGTTACTGTGAAAACGAGGAGCGTTGCCATCGCTCAATTCTGCGCAGTCTGCTCCTCGAAAAAGGCGCTGCAGTGGTCTGAAGGGAATCAGGGACAGAGAGGAATTTCGCGAACGCGAAATTCCTCTGGTCTGTCCCTGATTACCCCGGCAGGCGGTAAACGGCAGTTCTCGTTGCGCAGGCGCGCGAATTGCGTGTTTGAGCTTTGCGGACCGCGGGTCAATCAAGTGTATAGATCAGCAACCCCGAAAGGACCTTCGGATAGAAGTCGGTCGATTTCTGGGGCATGACTTTTCCCGCATAGGCGATATCGCGCATCTGGTCGATCCGGGTTGGATTGAGGAGAAACGCAATCTGCGCCGCGCCGGACTTCACGGCCTGGATGGCCGCGTCGGGTTCTCGCGCGTATGTGATGTGACTCTCGTGGCGAACGGCCTCTTCGGTGATTCCGAGACCGCGTTCGATGAGCAACCGGTGCAGCAAAACGACGTCGAGGGCGCGCTCTCCGGCGGACAGATCCGGCATTTCCGCGCCGAGATCGAGTGTCGGTTTCAATGACAGGATCCATCGCGACTGTCCCGCCACGACGCCGATCGACGGCCGCTGCCGGCCGGCGCGTTCGATGGCCTGACCGAGATCGTCCTCTGAAGCGACATCCATATCAAACCACTCGCGCGCCCGCCCCAGAAAAGCGGTCGCGTCAAAGCCGGGGAGACGCGCGACGATGCGGTGCGTGGCGAGGATCACCAGACCGGGCGCATCCATATTGAAGAAGGTCATCGGCATCCGCTCGAACGGCGCGTCCGCGCCGGCCCCGGGATGGGCGGCGCGCATCTCGTCGCGGAAGCGAAGCGCGGTTTCATAACGATGGTGTCCGTCGGCAATGATGAGACGCCGTCCACCCATGTTGGCGGAAATCGTGGCGATGTCCGCGGCCGAGCGCATCATCCACAATGCGTGCTCAACGCCGCGTTCGTCGGTCAATTGAATATCGGCAGGCCCGGCGGCCACGCCTTCAAGAATCCGGTCGATCGTCCTATCGGGATCTTCATAAAGCATGAAGATCTGTTCAAAATGCGCGCGTGTGTTTCGCAGCAGTTCCAGTCGATCCGCCTTGGGCCCGGCCAGCGTCCGCTCGTGCGGGAACACCACACGGCTGGCGTAATCCTCGATTCGCCCGAGACCGACGAACCCCATGCGCTCCCGCGCGCCTGCGGCGCCGGGAACGGTATAGCGCTGGCGGTACACCCAGAAAGCCGGAGCGGCCGAAGGTTGCAGCACACCGCTCTTTTTCCAGTCCTGAAGATATGCGGTGGCCCGGGTATACACATTGCGCGCAGGTGTATCGTCCGGGTTCGGTTTGCCCAGAATGATGCGGACGATGTTGTGGGGATCGCGCGCGTAATACCGTTCGCGCATTTCCGGCGAGATCTTGTCGTACGGCTCAGTGACGACATCGGCAATTGCGACGCGTTGGGAGGAATAGCAAAGACCGCGAAACGGATAAACGTCTGCCATAGACCTTCGATTGTCCCACAGGTCGAAGAAATGGAAATCGGGGACAGACGTGGAA
>DASUFH010000387.1:0-12382 GCA_036274645.1 Terriglobia bacterium | reverse complement strand
CACGGTCGCCGACCGGAGTATCGAATCCTTCCGGCAGTCGCTCGATCAGAGAATAAATCTGGGCGGCGCGAGCGGCGGCGATGACATCCTCGCGCGTCGCTTCAGGCCGTCCATAGCGCAGGTTTTCGAAAATGGATGTGTGAAAGAGGAACGTGTCCTGCGACACCACGCCGATCTGCGCGCGCAGACTCTTGAGCGTGATGTCGCGAAGATCGACGCCGTCGAGCAGAACCGCGCCTTCCGTGGGGTCATAGAGCCGCGCGACCAGCGCGGCAATCGTGCTCTTGCCCGCGCCGGAAGCGCCCACCAGAGCGAGCCGCTGACCGGGCGCGACATCGATACGGATGTCTTCGAGCACCGGCTCGCCCTGCTGGTATGAAAACGAGACGCCCCGGAACGACAGCGCGCCTTCCGCGTGCCCGATGTCCCGGGCGCCCGGGCGGTCCTGAATGGCGGGCTCGCGATCGAGTACCGCAAAGATGCGATCGAAGTAGGCGTAGGAGGTAATGAGTTCGACATACACACCGGCCAGCTTCGTCGCCGGACCATACAGATTCCGCAGCAGCGCGGCCGAGGCAACGAGCGTTCCGAGGGGAACGCCGCCTCCGAGATACAGCCAGCCGCCGATTCCCCAGATCAGCGCCGGCCCCGAACTCTCGAGGATGCTCATCATGAGGCGGAACCAGCGTCCGATCAGGGCCTGGCGCAGCGACAGGGTCATGACCTCGCGCGCCTTATCCTCGACGCGCCGCGCTTCCATTTCTTCGGTTCCGAAAATCTTCAGCAGCAGAGCGCCGGATACGGAAAGGGTTTCGGAAAGCAGTCCCACGAACTCCGCCATCTTGTCCTGTGTCTGCCTGCGGACCTGCTTGCGCGTCCGGCCGGCCCGCCGCGCCGGAAACGCAAACAGCGGAAGGAACAGGCTGGCGGCCAGCGCGATGCGCCAGTCCATGACGAACAGCATGACGATGGTCGCCGCGAACACGATGGCGCTCTGCGCAATGTCCATGAGCGTTCCGCTCATGACGCCCCCCACTCCCTGAACGTCGTTCAGGACGCTGGAAAGCGCAGCGCCCGGCTTGGCCGCCGTGAAGAAATCCATGGGCTGCTTTTGCAGGTGGCGGAACAGCGTCGTGCGCAGATCGAACATTACGCGCTCTCCCAGCAGCGTGGTGAGATATTTTTCGCCCACATCGAGAAGGCCCGCCGCGCCGGGAGCAGCAACCATCGCCAGAACCAGCCACAGGAGCAGCCCGACATTCCGCTCGGGCAGCGCGTGATCGATGATCCGCTTGATCAGAACCGGGGGCAGCAAATTCAGCAACGCGCTGGAAACCAGGAGAAGGCCGATCAAAAGGATTTGCCCGGTGTACGGACGGAGATACGCCGCAATCCGTCCGAGCGTCGCCCGTTCAACGCCGGGTAAAGAGCCGGGATCCAGCCGGCTTTTCTCGATCACTGATGTGTGCCGCACTAAAGCGAGTATAGCCCCAAGCCTGTACCCTGCCTTCCCCCTTCTGTTCCTTCGTTGTCCGCTGTGCGCTGGCTGTTGTCCGCTGTGTAATGAACCTGGCTAAACGGCCCAATGACCCACTGGCTGACTGGTCAATGAATCAATGGGCATTGAATGAACAAGGTTCATCACACAGCGGAAAACAACCGGCGCACAGCGGACAACGGGAACGCAAAAGGGGACCGCCACAGCAGGCCTTTGTCAGGCGCTCTTAGTGGTCCGTCAGTGACGGAGCTATTCACGTATACTCCTCGTCCAGCAAGCGAGGCCAATCGATGAGGTTTTCAAGCAAACACGTCATCCTGATCTGGGGCGCGGCCGCCCTCGTGGTATTCGGAACGCTTTCAACGAACGGGGCGCAACAGCCGCCAACCGTCAGGCAGGGCGTCTACACCGCGGCCCAGGCCGGTCGCGGAGCCGCGCTCTACAGAGCGCAGTGCGCGTCCTGTCATGGGAACGCGCTCGAAGGGCGTTCCGGGCCGCCGTTGACGGGGGACGAGTTTATTCGCACATGGGAAGTGGAGCCGCTGTCGGAACTCGCGGGCAAGATCCGCAATACGATGCCCCAGGGCGATCCCGGCAAACTCACGCGAAACGAAACCGCCGATCTCGTGACGTTCATTCTCCAGACCGGACAGTTCCCCACGGGCGCGGCGGAACTCAGCCCGGACGAATCCGCGCTCAAACAGATTGTGTGGCCGGCCACAGGCGCATCAAAGACGGCCACAGCGCCCGTGATGACCTTTCCCGCGGCCGGCAATATGGCGCAGGTGATGCGCGGCATTCTGTTTCCGAGCGCGAACATCATTTTCACGGTGCAATCCGTGGACCCGGGCGCGCCGAGGAAGCCGGCGGCGGAGGACGCGGCCGGTGATGGGGGTTTCAACTGGGCCGTGTGGGGTGGAGGGATTTATCCGCCGTGGGAGATGGTGGACTACGCCGCTATCGCGATCTCCGAATCGGCCGCGATGATGATGACGCCTGGCCGGCGCTGCGAAAACGGCAAGCCGGTCCCGATCGACGATCCCGAGTGGCAGAAGTTCACCCAGGAACTGGCGGACGCCGGCAAAGCCGCTTACAAAGCGTCGCAAACCCGGAATCAGGAAGCCGTCAGCGAATCCACCAACCAGTTGAACGACTCCTGCCTGCATTGCCATCAGATGTACCGCGACAAGCGACGGCGCGGAGTCGACCCGCTGGATCCGACGAACAAGGCTGGACACTGCGTCAAATAGAACCTGCAGGGGCGGTCTGGAACCGCCCGACGTTTCAAAAGAATTCACTCCGAAACGCTGGGCGGTCATAGACCGCCCCTACCGGCAGACGGGGACCCACGAACAATCATGAAACCACGAATCACCGTTCTCACCCTCGGCGTGGACGATCTCGAGCGCGCTGTCGCTTTTTACCGCGACGGGCTTGGATTGGCCACGAAGGGAATCATCGGCAAGGAATTCGCATACGGCGCCGTTGCGTTCTTCGATCTCGATAACGGCGCGAAGCTGGCGCTCTGGCCCCGCGCGAGTCTCGCGCAGGACTCGGGCCTGCCCCAGTCCGGCCGCAGTCCGGCCGATCTCAGTATCGGGCAGAATCTGGCCTCAAGGGAGGAAGTCGACGCGGCGATGGCCCAGGCCGCGGCCGCGGGCGCGACAATCGTGAAGGCGGCTCAGGAGACGTTCTGGGGCGGCTATGCCGGCTACTTCCTCGATCCGGACGGCCACCTCTGGGAGATCGTCTGGAATCCTCACTTCATTCCGGAATCGAGAGACCGGTAGAAGGCCGATAGCGCGGGATAAAGCGAACCATACAGCCGGTGGCCATGGCGATAGACGTTGACGGCCTCAGGATCGGGCGTCAGCGTGGCCGACTCGCGAATGACCGCCCGGCACACTTCCCGGACGGAAGCGTACTCCCGGGTTGCTACCAGGGCGAGGAGCGCCGCGCCGTAGGCGGAGCCTTCTTCGGTCTTCAGCATCACGGCGGGCTTGCCAAACACGTCGGCGAACATCTGCCTCCAGAACGCGCTGCGCGCGCCGCCACCGGAGAGACGCACGGAATCCGCCCGAACGCCCATGCCCTCGATGATGTCGAGACCGTCTTTCTGACTGTAGGAAACGCCTTCAAGAATGGCGCGAATCATATCTGCCCGGGTGTGCTTCGCGGTGAGCCCAACCCATCCGCCGCGCGCCGTGGCGTCCAGATGCGGTGTGCGCTCGCCCATCAGATACGGCAGCCAGATGAGGCCCTGCGCGCCCGCGGGCGCGGTGGCGGCCTCCGCGGCGAGAACGTCGTATTCCATGCCTGGCGCGAGCGTATTGCGGAACCATTGCAGGCTCAGTCCGGCGCCCTGCGTCACGCCCATGACGTGCCACGCGCCGGGGACAGCGTGACAGAACGTGTGTACACGCCCGGCGGGATCGTAGGCGGGGGCCTCCGTGTGCGCAAACACGACACCGGATGTGCCGATCGTGCAGGAGACACGCCCCGTTTCGACAATGCCGTTGCCCACGGCGCTCGCCGCCTGATCGCCGGCGCCGGCCGCAACAGGCGTGCCTTCAGCCAGACCCGTCGCGGCCGCGGCGGCGCGTGAAATCGTTCCGGCAACTTCCGGAGATTCCAGCGCGGGCGGCAGAATGGACGCATCGATTTCCAGCCGCGAAGTCATTTCCCGAGACCAACTGCGGTGGACTACATCGAAAAGCGCGGTTCCCGACGCGTCGGACACATCGCTCGCAAATTCGCCGGTCAGACGAAAGCGGACGTAGTCCTTCGGCAAGAGCATCTTCCGGATTCGCTGAAACTGTTGCGGCTCGTTATCGCGCACCCAGAGCAGCTTGGGCAACGTGAATCCGGTCAGCGCGGGATTGGCGGTGGCCGCCACCACCGCGGCTGATCCCATGACCGCATTGATGGCGTCGACCTGGGCCTGGCTCCGCTGATCGCACCAGATCAGCGCGGGACGGATGACCGCGCTGGCGGCGTCGAGCATGACCAGTCCGTGCATCTGGCCCGACAGGCCAACGCCCAACACGTCCTGTCCGGACGCGCCGGCCGCCGCAAGCGCTCCGCGTGTCGCCGCCACCGCCGCATCCCACCAGTTTTCGGGACGCTGCTCCGCCCACAACGGACGCTGCATCAGCATGGGTTCATGGGGCGCCGTGAAGGCGTGCCGGACGCGTCCTTCGGCATCTACCAGAAGAGCCCGCGTCCCACCGGTTCCAATATCCAGTCCAAGCCAGTACATCAGTGATTGTCTCCTCCGACGGACAGATCTCCGTAAAACTTCCAGTCGATCGAGGTTTCGCGAGTCAGTTTGTCCGGCGCCAGGCTCAGCCGGAGCAACGAAGTCATAGCCCTTCGGACGCGAGGATAGTGAGGCGCACGGGTGTTGTGAAGCGAAAGTTTCCGTGGGGGGCTGTTCTTTCCTCCCCCGATTGTTCATTGTCCATTGCCTGTTGTCGATTGTCCGATGGACTTCTTTCATTGTTCGCTGCCGCGGACGGCAACGAACAATGAAAGAAGTTCAAGTCACGATCGACAACAGACCATGAACAATGGACACCCCGGGGAACCCCGGCGGTTCCTGTCATAGTCTCCCTCCGACGCCACCATGAAACCGGGAATAACACTCTGGCTCACCGGCCTTTCAGGCGCCGGAAAGACAACGCTCTCCCGGTGGCTGGCCGAGACGCTTCGCGCGGGGCATGGTCGTCGAGGTTCTCGATGGCGATATCGTTCGCGAAAACCTCCGAAGGTTGGGTTTCGAGAGTCGCAACCCGAAGCAATGCCCAAAAGGAACACCGTTGTCCCGCAGCACAGATCCCGTTTCCGCCTGACGCTTCCGATCATTAACATCGGCATCTGGATCCCCCCAACGGATGACGCAAAGAACTTAACACCTGACGAGACTCCAACGGCGCCGAGTTGGTACAAATCGCTCGTGGCCGGTTACGGATCCTGATTCTCGGAGGTGTTGAATGTTGCGTGTTCTGGTGGCGAGGCTGGCCTTCACTGGCGCCGGCAGTTTGCGGGTTCGGGTCTTGTTTCTCCTGATTTCGTGGGTTGTCCTTACTCTCTCCCGGCCGAACCCGGCCGATGCCCAGTCATTCGAAGGCGCGAAGGACGCTCTGCAGCGCGCCGGTTTGAACCCGGCCGGCGGAGGCGCGACAAAAAAGGACTCCGTCAGGGAGGGCGTTGTCGTTGTGTACAACGACAATGGCTCGAAAGAAACATTTCAGGTGACCCTCGTCCGCAACGGGGACCGGCGCGCCCAGCACATCATCCTGAAGATGCCGGACGGCCGAATCTGGGACGGGCGGGGAGATCATCTATCCGCCGCCGGCCGGCGGGCCCTGGACTTCCTCGAGACGCAGTTCATGCAGGGGACCGAACGACTGCTGGACGCGCCGGCCCGCAACGCGCTGATTCGCGATGACGGCGCGAACACGGAGGGCCGCGCCCTGACGGTCCGGGAAAAAGACGGCGCAACGGCCCAATACATTGTGGATCCCGCCACGCTGAACGTACGGCGCTTTGATTTCCATCGCGGTCAAGCTGGAGGCGATGGCGGAATCGTGCAGGATGCGGTCGAAGCCTACACGTTCTCCGATTTTCGCGACGCCGGCGGGAACCTGGTTCCTTACAGGGTCGAACATTTTCGGAATGGCGTCAGACGGGAAGAACTCACCATCACGAAGGTTCAACAGGTTGTCGCAGCGCGCAACACAGCGCCTCAACGCTAATCGGAACATCAGCCATGGCCAAATGGACACGTTTTGCATTCTTCATACTGGCGCTCATCACGCTTCCGGCGCCGGCATTCGCGCAGGGTCCGGCCCCGCTGATCTACAGCCTGGGTTCCGGATGTGATAACTGGGACTGCGTGTGGATTTCTGGCGCCGACTTTGCTTCCGACTCGAGAGTTGAAATCGTGTCGGCGGACGGGTCGGCCGGAGAAACCCGGTACGGACCGGCGTGGCAGTTATCCCCAACCGTCGATATCGCGCCGGAAGGCGACTTCCTGTCGTTCCAGATAACCGATCCCGTACTGCTCAACTGGTTCGGCGGAATTGACAAGTCCGGGATTTATGCGCGGGTCGTCAACAGCGATGGGAGCGCTTCGGCGTGGGCGTGGGCGCAGGCGCCGGCGCCGGTCATTACCGGCGGCGGCCTCTCCTGCGCGGATCTGCGCTGTGTCTGGCTCGCAGGCATGTTCCCGCTGAACGCCTGGGTGGATTTCCGGTTACCCGATCAATCGGACGTGTTGCCTGGCGCCTATGCCAACCTGCAGGTGGAGCCGGAGTTGATGACGCTCCGGTTGAATCCAGAGGTATGGCCGCAGTTCGACGTGTCTGGATTCCGGGCGTGGGCGGTCACGGGACTGTTTCCAAACTGGTCGAGCGATTATTACGTCGCGCCGGCCCCGCGCCAGACGCCCGTCATCTACAGCCAGGGCTCCGGATGCGATAACTGGGATTGCGTCTGGATCTATGGCGCGGCATTTGCCGAGGATTCGCGGGTTGAGATCGTCGCGGGCGACTGGTCCGTCAGCCAGACGCTTTACGGACCGGCATGGCAGATGTCTCCGGCAATCTGGGTCTCGCCCGAAGGAAACGTCGTGACGTTTCAGATCACTGATGCCGCGCTGCGCAACTGGTTCGGAGGTTTTGACAGGTGGGGGATCTATGCCCGCGTCATCAATGGCAACGCCACATCGCCATGGGTGCTGATCCAGGCGCCGGCGCCCGTGATTACCGGAGGAGGTCCGGAATGCGACGACTACCGTTGCGTCAGGCTGACAGGCGGTTTTCCGCTTAACGCGCATGTCGACTTCAGACTTCCCGATCAACCCGACATCCTGCCTGAGGCATACACGGACCTGCACGTCGAACCGACGGTCATTACAGTGCGTTTGAATCCAAGCGTGTGGCCGCCATTCGATTTCTACGGGCTGAGGGCATGGGCGGTGAATAACCTGTTTCCCAACTGGTCCGGCGACGTCACGATCGCTCCGGTCAGCCATTCCGTGCTCGGAATCATCGACGGCGTCAGCGCCACCGGCGTGATCGGCGGATGGGCGTGCGCGCTCCATGATCCCGGAAGCATCGCGGTCCATGTCTATGTTGGCGGACCGGCGGGCGGAGGGGGCACGATGATCCTGGCCGCGACGGCCGACGCTTCGAGCGAACCGGCCGTGGCTGAGGAATGCCAGTCCACCGGAACCGCTTATCGCTATTCCATCGAACTTCCTCCAGGCGTCACCGGGAGCTACGCCGGACAGTCGATCCATGTGTACGGGATCTCCCCGTTTACATGGCTGCCGAACGCGGCGTTGTACCGGTCAGGCTTCTTCACGGTTCCATACGTCGACCGGTCGATCATCGGAAATGTCGAGAGCGTGACGCAGCAGGGTCCGGACTACTACCTGAACGGGTGGGCCTGCGCGCGGACTGCGTCTTCCAGCATCGATGTTCACGTGTACGCCGGCGGACCGGCGGGTGGAGGTGGAACGTTCCTGTTTGCGGGAACGGCGAACCTCGCCAGTGAGCCCGCGGTGTCGATCGCGTGCAACTCCGAGGGCAGCAATCACCGATTCTCGCTGCAGATTCCCCTGTCGGTAAGGCAACAGTTCGAAGGACAGGTCATCTACGCGCACGGAATTTCGCCTTTCGGACTGGAAAACTCCTGGCTCCCCGGCTCCGGCATATGGCTGGTTCCGGCGCCGCCCGCGCTCAGCCTGAGTTCGAAGGAATACATCTATCTTGGCGGGCGCCTGATTGCCGTCGAGACCAACCCCTGACCCAGGAGGACTAATGATCATCTTCAAAACGCACTCGACCTTTCTTCGACGGCTTGTTGCCGGCGCCACCGTCACGGTCGCCACCGTTCCGGCATGGACCGGCGCTCTCGCCACCCAGAGACCGTTGTCGGAAATCTTCGGCCACCCGGGGAACAGGGATACCCCGAAGCGGGTTGTCACTCGCCCGGTCGTCGGCAGCGAAAGCGCCGCGGGAGGACTCGCGCGCCACAAGGACGCGCTGGGGGAACGCATGCGCGTTCCCGGACGGGAGCGCACGACGCTTACGGGTCAGGTCACCGATCGGTACGGCAGGCAGGCGGCAGCGCGGGTCACGCTGCAGACGCCCGGACTGGTTTCCCTGCGTGGGTTCAACGCCGGCGCCGAACTCAAATTCGACGGCAATCCTGTCGTTCTACCGATGTCTCGAGAGGATGCCGCGCTGGTGGAGACATTTACCGCAGATCTGCCGGAAGGACTATTTGCGGCGGTTCAGGCTGGCGGCGCCCTGAGGCTTCTGGGGGTGGATTTCGCGCCGGAAAGCGAAACGGCAGACCATAAGGAACCTCACTACGATATCTACACGCTGACCTATCCGGTAAACACGAGTCCGGACCGCCCGGTCCGAATAAAACGCTTCTTCTTCGACACCGAAACCGGGCTGCTGGCCAGAACCACCTACATCGTTGATGAAACCCCCGTCGAAACGCGTTTTTCCGATTGGCGCAGGATCGACGGATCCATGTACCCGAGCCAGGTGGAACGTTACGAAAATGGAGAACGGGTGTTTGTGTTCAACATCACGGGTGTCACCGCAGGCGCGGCGGCGGACCCCGCGCTGTTCAGACCGTAAGGGCGCGACTCAGACCAGAGCCTCGGCGGACGCGCCCACCAGCCGTCAGAGACCGTAGACGCGCCCGCGATGCAAACCCAGCAGCAACTGGACCATGCGGTGCCCGATCAGTTCGTGAAGCGTCAGGAGTTCCTTGTTGGCCTCGGCAATCGCGTGAGCGTCCCGGCCGGCGTGAACGCCGGATCCCGCCTTCAGCGCGTCTGTCGCCTGCCGGAGAACGGGATCTTCCAGCGCTTCGCCGGCGATCTCCCACAAGGTGATGAAGCGGTCAACCGCCTGAGGGAAGCTGACCGCGAACACGCCGTAATTGCTGGTGGTCCGCAGGGGCTTGAAATCGAGGTTGAAGGGCCCCGAGTAGTGGTGCGCCCGCAGCAGCATGAGCGTGTTGAGCCAGTCGAGGGGATTGATCATGCCCATGCCGATATCGACGTCGTGTTTGAGGCGGTACCCGTCGTTGATATCAAAGTGCCAGAGCTTTCCAGCGACCAGCGCGCGCGCAAGAGCCGCCCGAGGCGCGCCACCCCACATCAGTTCGTGCAGAAATTCGGGATTGAGCCCGACCATCTCGGGATGGGTCAGCAACCCGGATGAGATGAACGCCAGCATGGCGTCGCTGGTCGGCAGCAGGATCTCCGCCTGGGGCTCGAACGGCTTCGCCTCCAGACAATGTTTCAACGTCGGACGGTCCATGCGCCGGGCCACTTCGATGTCGCGCTCGCACGCCGCATTGAGCGCATCGGCGTACCACCGCAATGTCTGGGTTTCCTCGACCGCGCCCTGAACGAAATACCCGAGCGAACCAGGCCAGTACACGGCATAGCCGGCGCCGAGTTCATGAGCGATATCGACATTGTTCGTGACACGAAACGCGGCGTACTCCCGAACTTCGGGCGATTCGGCGGCGGGACCGGCGGCAAATACTTCGTGGAAGAACGTCTCGGTCGTCACCATCGAACATTTCATGCCATGCTCGCGAAGCGTCTGGCGGATGTGGCCGACAATTTCCGCCTGTCGGTCGGAGCCGAGATGCTCGGTGGGAATGACGTCGCTGTCGTGTGTCACCCAGTACGGAATACCGATCCGGCTGAACTCCTGGATGACTTCCTCGTATCCGACCGGATCCCGTGTGGGCGCGTGAAACAAGGCCTGGCCGCGATAGGCGGCGGCCCACTGAGGACCGGATATGAAATATTTTCGCCGGACTTCGGGACTATAAGCCCCACCGCACATCGCAGTGAGACGATCGACAAGCGCGCGTTGTTCATTCGGAGGCACTGGCATGGCGAGTAAAATAGTCGAGCGCGGCGCGGGGGACAAGAGATAATTGCGCCTCCCAATCCGGACAACTGGAGACTTTCTTCATATGCAAAAACTGAAAGACCTGAGCCGAATCCTGGACATCGGCATTGTGGGAATCGTGCGCGCGGAGAGCGCCGATCAGGCCATCCGCATGGCCGAGGCCTGCCGGGCCGGCGGCATCACCGCCATTGAAATCACCTTCACTGTGCCGGGCGCGGCGGCGGCGATTGAAGCGGTAACCAAACAATTCAAGAATGATGTCATCCCGGGCGCGGGCACCGTACTGGACCCGGAAACGGCGCGCATCGCGATTCTTTCCGGCGCGCGATTCGTCGTCAGTCCATCGCTGAGCGCCGACACGGCGCGTCTTTGCAACCGGTACCAGGTGGCGTACATGCCGGGCGCGGGCAGCGTCCGCGATATTGTCGACGCGCTGGAGTGCGGCGCGGAAATCATCAAGCTGTTTCCCGGAGAAACGCTCACTCCGGCGTTCATCAAGGCCTGCAAAGGGCCGCTGCCCCAGGCCAGCCTCATGCCGACCAGCGGGGTGTCGGTCGACAACGTCGCCGGATGGATTCAGGCGGGCGCCGTTGCGGTGGGCGTCGGCGGAAACCTCACCGCTTCCGCCAAACATGGCGACTACAAAACCGTTACCGATCTGGCGTCGCGTTTCATCAGCGAGATCCGGAGAGCGCGGGAAGGACGATAAGAGTGACAGGAACAACCATTGTCACGTTCGGCGAGATCATGCTCCGCCTTGCGGCGCCCGGGTTTGAACGATTCCTGCAGAGCCCCCGGCTGGAAGCCACGTTCGGGGGAGGCGAGGCCAATGTCGCCGTCGCGCTGGCCGGTTTTGGCGCCTCCGCCGCCTACGTCACCGTCTTGCCCGAGAAGAACCCTCTCGCGGATGCGGCTGTCAGCGCGCTCAAAGGCCTTGGCGTCGAGGTTGCCCACATCGTCCGACGCCCCGGACGGCTCGGCGCTTACTACCTGGAAACCGGCGCCAGTCAGCGCGCCTCACGTGTTGTCTATGACCGGGATTACAGCGCAATCGCCCTCGCCAAACCGGGAGACCTCGACTGGGAAGCCGTTTTTGACGGAGCGGGCTGGTTCCATATCACCGGTATCACGCCCGCAATCAGCGCGCCGGCCGCGGCCCTCGCGCGCGAGTCCGTCGAAAAGGCCAGAGCCCGGGGACTGATCGTGTCGTGCGACCTCAACTATCGGAAGAATCTCTGGAAGTGGGGTCAGCCGGCCCACACCGTGATGGGAGAACTGGCGGCCCAGGCCGATATTCTTATTGCCAATGAAGAAGACGTCCAGATGTCGCTCGGCATTCAAACGCCGGTTGATGTCGAAAGCGGCAAACTCGAGCGCGCGAAATACCGGGCCCTGACCGAAGTCGTTCTGGAGCGTTTTCCCAATCTGAAAGCCATCGCCATTACCCTGCGCGAGTCTCACAGCGCGTCTCACAATGGCTGGTCCGCCTGCCTGAACGATCGGTCGGAATTTCTCGTCAGCCGCCATTACGACATTATTCCCATTGTGGACCGCATCGGAACCGGCGACGCGTTTGCAGCAGGCCTGATATACGGATTCCTGCATCTTGCGACGCACCAGGAGGCGCTGGAATTCGGAGCAGCTGCTGGTTGTCTGAAACACTCCGTACCGGGAGACTTGAGCCGTCTGACTCTGGATGAGATTAATGGCCTGTTAAGCGGCGGGGGTGGAGGAAGAGTACAGCGCTGAAGATCGATCGGTCTGCGGCCCCGACGCTTTGATGGGGCTGCTGTGACGCGGGAAGCTTGCAGGCGCAGCTGAGAACGCTGCGCCTGCAGGAAGAAACTTACAAAAGACGCTTACGGGATGCGGTGGAACACCATCGGGGCTCCGCCGCCGCCGCCGCGACCGCCACGGCCCT
>DASUFH010000386.1:0-4224 GCA_036274645.1 Terriglobia bacterium | reverse complement strand
TTCGACACCCTGGACCTGACCCAGGTCGGCCAGCATGCCGACGTGTGGGAAAAAGCCGTGGCCAAACTTCGGGGTTCGATGATGCCGCCTCCCGGCAATCGCCAGCCGGAACGGGCCGCGGTCGAATCGGTTGTCGCCTGGCTGGAAAGCGAACTGGACCGCGCCGCGGCGCCGCTGAATCCGGGCGCGGTTGCGCTGCACCGCCTCAATCGCGCGGAATATGAAAACTCGATTCGCGAGTTGTTTGATATCGAGGTCGATGCCGGCGCGCTGCTGCCGGCCGACGATATCAGTCAGGGGTTCGACAATATCGCCGATGTGTTGACCATGTCGCCGACATTTCTCGACCAGTTCATTGCAGCGGCTCGCGCCGTGAGCGTCGAGGCGGTTGGCAGGCCCCGGCCTTCCGGCGTTATCCGCTCCACATTGCGCGACGGCGACTTGCCGGATCCCGGTGGCGGCTGGGCGCCGCTGGGCACGCAGGGAATACTGCTGGCGGAACACTTCTTTCCCGGTGAAGGCGATTACGAGGTGCGCGGCGGCCAGGGCCAGGCCGTGACGCTCGATGGATCGATGGTTTCCGCGAATGCGCGCGTGCACGTGACTGCGGGACTCCACACGGTCGGGGTGAGCGCCGTTCCGCGGAGCAGCCTTGAATCCGAAGTGACCCTGCAGGCCCTCAACGCTGGTGGCGCAGGCGCAGCCGGCGCCGGCGGCGCTCGTGGCGGCCGTGGTGGCCGCGGGGGCGCCGGCGGGGTCCAGATCAACGGACCGTACAATCCTGTCGGCCCTGTTCTGGATACGCCGAATCGACGGCGTCTGTTCATCTGCCGGCCCGGCCCGTCGCCCACTGAAAAGGAAGAGCTGGCCTGCGCTTCCGAGATTCTTTCCACGGTGGCCCGTCGCGCTTACCGGCGTCCGGTTACCGACAGGGATCTCGCGGCGCCGCTGGCGTTCTTCAAGGATGGCCGGTCGCGAGGAGATTTCGAGGCGGGTATACAGGCCGGGCTGATGCCGATCCTGTCCAGTCCGAAATTCCTGTATCGCGTCACGGCCAGTCCTTCCGGTGTCCAGCCTGGCGCCATCTACAGGATCAACGATCTGGAACTCGCGTCGCGCCTCTCGTTCTTCTTGTGGAGCCAGATACCGGACGATGAGCTGATCGGTCTTGCGATCAAGGGGCAGTTGAGCGATCCCGCGGTTCTTGAAAAACAGACGCGGAGGATGTTGGCCGATCCGCGGTCGAAGGCGCTCGTCACCAATTTTGCCTTTCAGTGGCTCCGCGTTCGTGAACTCGACCGGGCCATGCCGGACTCGGCCCTGTTTCCCAACTTCGACGCCACCCTGAAACAGGCGATGTTTCGCGAGATGGAACTCTTCGTCGACAGCGTGTTTCGCGAGAACCGCAGCGTAACGGACCTGCTGTCGGCGGACTATACGTTTCTCAACGAGCGACTGGCGTCGCACTATGGAGTCGACGGTGTTCAGGGCCCCCTTTTCCGTCGCGTCCAACTGGTCGATTCGAACCGGTGGGGACTGCTGGGCAAAGGCGCTATTCTTGTCGCGACGTCACTGCCCAATCGGACGTCGATTGTCCGCCGGGGCGCCTGGGTGCTGGAAAACATTCTCGGTTCGCCACCCGCCGCTCCGCCTCCGAACGTGGAAGCATTTAAGGAGAACAAGGACGGCGAACAGGCGCGGACCATCCGGCAGATCATGGAGGCGCACCGCTCCAGTCCGACGTGCAACGCCTGCCACGCTTTGATCGATCCACCGGGCTTCGCGCTCGAAAATTTCGACGCGATCGGCGAGTATCGGAAGCGGGATCGCTGGGCGCAGGCCGCAATCGACGCGTCGGCCAGAATGGTGGACGGCACGACGCTTTCGGGGCCTTCCGACCTGCGCCAGGCCCTGGAGATGCACCCGCAAGAGTTTGTCCGGACCATCACGGAAAAGATGTTGATGTACGCCCTTGGGCGTACCGTCGAATACTACGACATGCCCACGGTTCGCCAGGTCGTTCGTGACGCGGCAAAAGACGATAACCGGTTTTCAGCGATTGTGCTGGGCATCGTGAAGAGCGCGCCGTTTCTAACTGCGCGGGCGCCCGAAGCGGCGAAGACCGAAGGCAATTAGCGGTCGAACGCGAGAGGAGGAGGATCATGTTCAATACCCGGAAAAGCCTGCCCCGTCGGACATTCCTGCGAGGGGCCGGCGCCACACTGGCGCTGCCGCTGCTGGATGCGATGATTCCGGCGTCCACGGCTTTCGCCCAGACTGCGGCGGTCCCGAAGACACGCATGGGTTTTCTCTACTTTCCTCATGGCGCAAACATGAATCGCTGGACGCCGGCCACCACGGGTTTCGATTTTGAAATCACGCCCATCCTCAAGCCGTTGGAACCGTATCGGAAGTATCTGACCGTTGTCAGCGGGCTTGAGAACAAGGCGGCTATTGCTCCTCCCGTCCACGCTCTCAGCCCGGGCACCTGGTTGAGCGGCGCTGCGCCCCGCAAGTCCCAGGCGCCGTGGGGTGGGATCACAATCGACCAGATGGCCGCCCGGCATCTCGGCAAAGACACCCCGTTGCCATCCCTTGAACTCTGTATCGAGCGTGCGGGGTTCGGCGCGTTCGATCACGAATACGGGAGCAGCTATTCGGGAACGCTGGCGTTCCGCACCCCATCGATGCCGCTTCCGATGGAGGACAATCCCCGCAAGATTTTCCAGCGACTCTTCGGATTAGGGGATACGGCCGAGGACCGGAAGATCATTGGACAGCAGTACAAAAGCCTTCTCGATCTGGTGTCGGAAGAGGCGACCGACCTTGGCCGCAACCTCAGCGTCGCGGACCGCGCGATGCTCGGGGATTATCTCGAGACCGTGAGAGAACTGGAACGCCGCGTCCAAAAAATGGATGAGCGCGACCTTTCCAGTCTGAATGTGCCTGAGGCGCCCACCGGCGCTCCGGAGAGTTTCGAGGATCGCATTGGACTCATGTTCGACCTGATCGGTCTGGCGTTCCAGGGCGACCTCACGCGTGTGTTTACCCTCATGATGCAGGGCGAAGGAAGCGGGATGACATTCCCTGCCATCGGCGTTCGCGACGCGTTCCACGCCACGTCTCATCATGCGGGCGAAAAGACGAAGCTCGACAAACTGGAAAAGATCCAGACCTACAACACGCAGATCTTCGCGGGCTTCGTCAGGAAGCTGGCCGAACTGCCGGATGCCGGCGGCTCGATGCTGGATCACTCGATACTGCTTTTTGGCAGCAACATGAGCGACAGCAACCGCCACAATCACGCGCCACTTCCGGCGGCGATTGTGGGCGGGGGCAACGGGAAGATCAAAGGTAATCAGCACCTGCGTTTCCCGGAGGGGACGCCGCATTCCAACCTGTTGCTGACCCTCGCGAATCGGGCCGGAATCCCCGTTGAGAAGGTTGGGGACGACGGCACGAAGGCGTTTTCGGAGGTTTGACGCCAGTGCATCAAGCCGCAAAGCGTGTGATCGGGTGTGGGGTGGCCGCCGTTTGGATGGCCAGTCTTGGCGTTGCGCAGTCCGCGGGGCCCGCGCTTGTGGACACCGTCCGCTCGGGAGACCGGACCGTCGCGCTTCAGATGATCGCTCGGGGCGCCGAGGTGAACGCGGCGTCGATGGACGGTTCGACCGCGCTCGGGTGGGCGGTCCAGCGCAACGATCTTGAGCTGGTCGAAACACTCATCAAGGCGGGCGCCAGGGCGAATGTCCAGAACAACAACGGCGCAACGCCGATGTCGGTGGCGCTGGCCATCGGGAACGCGGCGGTGATCGAACGGCTCCTCCAGTCGGGAGCGGACGCGATTACGCCAACTGCGGAAGGCTATCCGCCGCTGATGGTGATCGCGCGAACGCCCCACGCCGACGCTGCGGAAGTTCTGCTGAAACACGGCGCCGATCCGAATTTCGCGGAGCGGCAGAAGAATCAGACGGCGCTGATGTGGGCGGCGGCCGCCAGTCAGCCGAAGATCGTGAAGGTCCTGGTGGCGCATGGCGCGGACGTCAATGCGCGGACGGTCATCAACAATACCGCGACAGCAAACTATTCCACGTTCAGCCCGCGCGAGTGGCCGTCCAACGTCAGTTCCGAACCGCGCGCCGGTCCGCGAGCCCCGGGCGGCCTGACGGCGCTCCTCTATGCCGTACGTGAAGGCTGTGTGGGATGTGTTGAGGCGCTCATTGC
>DASUFH010000385.1:0-2767 GCA_036274645.1 Terriglobia bacterium | reverse complement strand
AGGTTTGCTTGTCGGCGGTGTTTGCCGAACTGGAGGCAGGGACCTTTCAAACAGAACCATAATCTCAAAGGAGAGTTCCAGTGAGTTCCATTCTGGATACAGCCCGGCAGTTCTTCGAGGCGTGTGAAACCGGTAAGGGCTGGGAAGCCTGCAGCGCATTCTGTCCTACAGTTTCGGCCCGGTTCCGTTCGAACATACCAGCGAAAAGCGGGCGGCGTCGGCTGAAAAGTTAATTCCGGTCACCGGTTTGCCCGACATCGCAATGATGGTGGCGCCGGCGCTCGTGCCCACGCCTGGATGATAGAGCGGCATCGTCAGCGAACCCGCAACCACGAAGTAACGGCCGTCCGGAATGTCTTCGATCACATAGCGCCCGGTCTCGTCCGTCTGAGCAATGCCGAACAACGACGACGCGCCTGTCGGCGAATCCACGGACATCGATGCGACACGCACACCCGGCACAGGGGCGCCGGATGGCGTGCGGACGAAGCCGGCAATCACGCTGCGGCCTTCGAGCGATGCCGGCGCCGGCTCCGAACTAACGAAGGCGGGCGCAGCCGCGGCGGCGGCGGGTTCGGGGCCCCACGTCACGGGTGTCACTTCGATGAATGCGAGCTTGTTGTTGCAGGCGCCGGACGCGTTGGCGATCGTCAACCGGCCGTCGTTGACCGCGACTCGGACGGTGTCTTCGATCCACAGATTCGCGCTGCTCGCAATCCGGTTGACGGCGATGACGCCTTCGACGCTGAAGAGATGAAAGCTGTTGAAGAAACTCGGATCGCCGGCCACCAGGCGCACGCTGTAGAAGCCGTTCGGGACTTCCAGTTCCCAGACATGGTCGGAACCGGACCACTGCAGGTGCGCGAGCGTGTCGTAGCGTCGATCGGGAGCATTTGGAGATTTGCGGTCCTGGCCATTGGAATTCTGCTGCGCCCAACCGTAGCGGTAGCCGTTGCCGCGATCACCAAATACCGAGCCGGTGTCCACCAGATAGCCGGCGGGCGGCGGCGCGCCGGACGGCTGGAAGTTGATCCGAATCGTATCTCCGGCGGCGTCCGCCGGCGCCGGCGCGCCGGTCGGAACGCCGAAGCTGACCTCCGCGCCATCCGCCTTCACAAAACCGGCCAGGAATGCGCCGGGTCCACTGTCACGCCTGGGGCTCAGGATCACTTTGACGCGGTCTCCCGCCTTGACCTGCGAGAAACCCTTTTCGTTAAGGATGGCTGCGTTCGGTCCGGAAACATCGAAGTCGAGCGGGCCAAGCTCGCCTCTGATGCTCAGCACCGCTTTCAACGCCGGGCCCTGCACAAAAAACTGTTTCATCACGCCCTCGACCACAATCCGGCGCTGGAAATCAAAGCAGGAAGCATTGTCCATGCAAGTGAACCGGCCAAGCGGCAGGACGTCCGACGTGGAAACACTCAGGCCTTCGACGGCGCCGCGCGCTGTTACCGTGATGACCTCGCCCTCCTGCGCCGATACCGCGCTCGGAAAGTAGGTGGGATAAGGGAAAAGCGCCGAATCGACACGCAGGGCATAGCGGCCGGACGGAACGTTCTCGAGTTTGAAACGGCCCGAAACATCCGTATCGGTTTTCGCGGTAATCGATTCGACGCGACCGGACGGGAGCGCTACCGCCGACACGCGAACGCCCACAGCCGGGGAGCCATCGTTCAATCGAACCTGTCCGGCAATGGAACCAAATCCCGGCTCCAGATCGGGGCCAAAAGGGATCGGGCCAGGCGGTGCGCCCGCGCCTGGCGGAGTTGGGAAAGCTCCCGGCCTTACAGAGGAATTTGGACCACCCCGCGGGCCTGCGCCGCCCGGCGGTTGAGGCCCGGCGCTGGTCGTGGGCGGCCGGGGTGTGGGCACGGTTGGAGTTCTGCCCGCGATATCGACGAGGGCCACAATACGCTCCGAGAGGGCAATGACGTCGGGGAAACCGTTCACAACGACCGCGTTCGCGGCGTCTTGCACTTCACGCGGCGCAACAAGTGTCCGCAACATGGCGCTGACTTCCGTCACCGACGCCGGGGAGTTGATATTTCTTAGTGGGATGGTTTTGGTCTCTTCGGGAATGACGTCGCGGCGCACCGTTGGATTGTCCGTCCCGACGAGAACAGTTTGCGGGGCGCGCGGTATCCAGAACGTCCCGGTCTGGAAGGCGAGCGTATCCATGGCAGTAACCCAATCCGCGCCGTCCACCTGGAAAGGCAAGGGCGGCGAGTTCGCAAGTTGCGGATGAAACTCCGCGCGGATTCCGGCGAGTCCGGCCACCGTGGCAAAGGCTTCACGCGGGGGCTGATTGAAGCGGACGGAAAGCGGCCCCGCGGAACTCAATTGAAGTTGCGTGGGAAGGCGGCTGCGGCGCGCGTCCCGATCCATCGCGTTGGCAAAGACCCCCGAGGAAATCGATGCCGAAAACGTCGCCTGAGGATCGAACACCGCAATGATCTTTTCGGCGAGCCCGATCTTGTCGGCGGTGTCGCGCAACACAATCGCATTCGCCGCAGCGCTCATCCCAATCTGGTTGAACGAGAGCATTATCCGCAAGGCCGTGACCGCTTCGGTGATCTGTCCCGACGTCTTGCCGTTGCTGAAGTAAATCGCCTTCACGATCATGTCTTCCACATCGCGCCGCACCGTCGGATTGTCGGTGGCCACCACGATGACGCCCGCATCAGTTACAGTCCAGAAGCTTCCGGTCTCAAACGACAATCGATCCATTGCGGCGAAGAAGTCACAACCGTCGCAGCCGAACAGAAAT
>DASUFH010000384.1:0-18371 GCA_036274645.1 Terriglobia bacterium | reverse complement strand
TTCCCATCCACAATGCGTAAAGGCATGGCGTATGCGGTTGCCGCATACAGCCTGTGGGGCCTCGTCCCCATCTACTGGAAGTGGCTCCAGACCATTTCTGCGGTTGAACTGATCGGACACCGCATCTTCTGGTCCTGCCTGGCCCTCTTTGCTCTCCTTGCTCTACGCGGCGAGTGGCGCGCCTTTCAGAAATCCGTCCGGAACCGGCGCGCCGTGATTGTCTATACGCTGGCGGCGCTGCTGGTCGGCGCCAACTGGTTGATCTACGTCTGGGCGGTCAATGCGGGGTTCATTGTCGAGACCAGCCTCGGATACTTCATCAATCCCCTGGTGAATATCCTGCTGGGGGTCTTCATTCTCGGCGAGCGGCTGCGCCGCGCCCAGTGGATGGCGATCGGACTTGCAGCCATCGGTGTCATCTATCTGACGATCTCCTACGGTTCCCCTCCCTGGATCGCGCTCGCGCTGGCTTCCACATTCGGTCTGTACGGCCTGGTGAAGAAGACCGCGATCCTGCAGCCGCTTCAGGGACTGGCGCTCGAAACAGGACTGCTCTTTCTGCCAGCAGTCGTCTATCTCGGATATCTGGAATCGGCGGGCCGCGGCGCGCTCGGGCACGTCGGACCGGTGACCAACCTGCTGCTGATCGGGGCGGGGCCTGTCACCACGGTTCCACTCATCTTCTTTGCCGCGGCCGCGAAGCGAATCCCGCTGTCGTGGATGGGCCTGTTTCAATACATCGCGCCGACGATTCAGTTTCTGCTGGGCGTGCTGGTGTTCAAGGAGGCTTTTTCCCGAACGCAGTTCCTGGGGTTCAGTCTGGTGTGGCTCGCCCTGATCATCTGCGCCGTGGAAGGCGTCGTGGTCCGCCAGCAACTGAGGCAAAGCAGACAGTTGATTGCCGCCCGCGAATGATGCACACTCGGTCGGCTGAAAAAACACCATGACATCGGAATCTCGAACGCTTCTTTCGCCCGAGACCGTGACCGCCATGCAGGGACAGATCGCCCGCCTCACCGGCGGCCTCGAACAGGTCATCCTCGGCCGCGCGCAGATGATCGAGGAAGTCGTATCCGCGCTGCTAGCCCGCGGACATGTCCTGCTTGAAGGCCTTCCCGGACTCGGCAAGACGGAACTGGTAAAAGCGCTCTCGCGCCTTCTATCTCTGCAGTTCCGGCGCATCCAGTTCACTCCGGATCTGCTGCCGACGGACATCACCGGCAGTCACATCCTGCAGGAACGGGAGGGCCGGAAGGAATTCACGTTCCATGCCGGACCGGTATTCACCCACCTGCTTCTCGCCGACGAAATCAACCGCGCTTCGCCCAAAACCCAGGCCGCGCTGCTTGAAGCCATGCAGGAACGGCGGGTGACGGCGTTTGGCGAAACGCGAGCGCTGCCGGATCCGTTCTTTGTGCTGGCGACGCAGAACCCCATCGAGCTGGAAGGCACCTATCCGCTGCCGGAAGCGCAGCTGGATCGATTCATGTTCAAGGTCGAGATTGTCGGCGTTGACCGCAGCGTGCTGGAAGAGATTCTGGCCACGCGGATCCACGGCGAGCCGCCGGAACTGGCGCCCGTCCTGAACGCCGTCGAGATCGGAGAACTGTTTACGGCCGTGGACCGGGTTCACCTGCCGCGGGCCGTCGCCGGATATATCGCGCGACTGGTGGCCGCGTCGCATCCCAAATCGCCGGAAGCGCCGGCGGCCGTACGGGACTTCGTTCGATATGGCAGCTCGCCGCGCGGCGCCATTGCGATCGGAGCGGCCGCGCGCGGCCTGGCGCTGGCGCGCGGCAAGCCCAACGTCGGATTCGACGAGGTCCGGCGCGTGGCCGCGCCGGCGCTGGCCCATCGCCTGGTGCTGGACTACGCGGCCAGACTCGAAGGCTGGGATGGCCGGCGGATCGTGGCTGCGCTGCTCGAAGCGATTCCCGAAGTGGAGCGCGGCCTGCCGCAGACATTGAAAGCCGAGGTTGCGGGAGACTGAACATGGGGCGTCAAAAGGATTGGTCGAAGCGACTGGCTCTGCTGTGGATTCTGGTTCTCTGCTTCGCCGCATCCGCCGGAGCGGAAGACTACTACCGGACATTCGACGACGAGGGACTCCGCGTCACGATCGATATCTGGAGCACGATCGGTTCGCCCGGATACGTCCCCATCACTCTGGATATTTCAAACAAGCTCAGGGAACGCGTCATCACGATCTCGAGCCAGACCCAGAAAATCAACAACGGCATGTGGGGATACGGCGCGGAACGATCCGGCACGCTCGACGTTCTGGTGACAATACGTCTCAAGCCAGGGGACGAACGGCGGCTGACCATTCCCCTGCCGGTTGGCGCAACCAACGAAAATGGACTGGTCCGCGTGACCGAAGGGCGTAGCCGCGTCCTCCACACGGCGCCCTTCTATTTTCAGACATCGGTTTCTCCGGATCTGGCGCCCGTGATGATCGTGGCCGACCCTTCCAGTGATTTCGAAAAGGTGGCGCGGGACCTTCCGCGCAAAACGCCTCCCAGCATGCCGCCGGCGGTGGCGGCCCGGTACCCCATGCCTGGACCGGGGGCCGCGGGCGGTATCGACGTCGTGCGCGAACCCGCCCGGCTGCCGGGAAACTGGCTGGGCTTTACCACCCTGCGGGCCGTGATCATCGGGGTCCAGGAATGGAAGTCCCTCTCCGAAGCGCAGAAAGACGCGCTCCTCGCGTGGGCCGCCGCCGGCGGCGATCTCTGCCTGGTGGATGGCGCCTGGTCGGATCTGTTTCCGCAGGCGGACCGTCGTCCGGTGGCGATGGGAGCGGGAGGCGCGTCGGAACGGTACTTCCTGGGACAACTCTTCTTCACGAGTTCCGGCGCCCTGTCTGAAAAAGGAATCGAGCCATTCCTGAACGATTTTCGGAATGGGCCCAATCGGTGGTACGCGCTTTCCCCTCCGGGACGGACGATCGTGGATCCCGCGGCGGAATCGCTACGGACCGAAGTGAAGAAGCCCCGTCCGCACGCGCCGGGCATGGTTCCCAACTACACCAGCTGGCGCCTTCCTCTCGAAGCGACGGCGCCCTTTTCAGCCGGTCCGGACAACCGCTGGGGATTCCGTCTGCCGATTCCTGGCGTCGGGATCGTATCGACGCGCATCTATCTCGCGATCATGACGCTGTTCACGGTGTTGATCGGACCGGTGAACTACGCCTTTCTGAAGCGAAGACGGCAGCAGGTTCTGATGGTCCTGACGACGCCGATCATTTCCGTGGCCTTCATCGCGCTGCTGGCCGGATATGCGGTGGCGGGCGAAGGGCTCGGCGTGCGCAGCCGCGCGGAAACGTTCACTTTTCTGGATCAGGCGTCCAAACAGGCGGCGACGCGCGCCACCGTCTCTCAATACGCAGCGGGCATGGCGCCGTGGGCCGGCCTGCGCTTTCCGCGCGATGTGGCCATTGTGCCCACGGGACCGAACCGGGAGTTATTTACGTGGGGCGGCGGCCTCGACCTGACGGACGCCCAGCGATACCCATCGGGACTGCTGCAGGCGCGCACGCCACTGAATTTCGATGAAGTCGCGTTCCGTACCGCGCGGGAACGCCTGACGTTCACCCGGGCCGGCGAGGGCGTCTCCGTATCCAACGGGCTCGGGGTCGCCATCCAACATCTCTACTACCGCGCCGGCGGCCGCGTGTATACGCTGACCGCGGCGGTGGCGCCGGGAGCGCAGGGCGGGCTGGAACCCGGCGCCGGCAAGGACCTGGCGGCGGCGCTCCATCTGAACGACGCCGATCCGGGCACGCTGGCGGCGACTCGCGCCGACGAGTTCCAGCACTTCTTTCTCGATTCCCTGTCGGACGGCGCCTTCTTTGCCGTTGTCGACCAGTCGCCGTTCTGGAATCCCGGTGGCGAAACATTCGAGGAGCGGGGTGGCTTCCATGTCATCGCCGGATATACGGGAGAAGAACTGTGAGCGCAACCGCTGAAGCGATGATCGAGAGCGACGCGATGATCGAAATCGACGGACTCGTGCGCCAGTTCGGCAGTCTCCGCGCGGTAGACAAGGTCTCGTTTCGCGTACAACGCGGGCAGGTGCTGGGTTTCATCGGGCCCAATGGCGCGGGCAAGACAACCACCATGCGCATTCTCGCCACGCTCGATGTCCCGCAGGAAGGCGACGCGCGGATCGGCGGGTTCTCCGTCGTCCGGAATCCGGAGGAAGCGCGGCGCATCACGGGCTTCATGCCGGACTACGCGGGCGTCTACGCCAGCACGACGGTGGCCGAATATCTCGACTTCTTCGCCCGCAGTCAGGGGCTGCGCGGCGGCCCGCGCCGCTCCGCGGTGGAAGGCATCATCGAATTCATGGGAATCGGAGACCTGCGGGACCGCCAGGTCGACAGCCTGTCCAAAGGCCTGCAGCAGCGCGTCGCGTTGGGCCGGGCCATTGTCCACAATCCCGCCGCCCTGATTCTCGACGAGCCGGCCGCCAACCTCGATCCGCGCGCGCGCATCGAGTTTCGCGCCCTGATCCGCGAGCTCGCAGCCGACGGCAAAACCATTTTGCTCAGCTCGCACATCCTGACGGAACTCGCCGAAATCTGCGACACGATCGCCGTGATCGAAAAAGGCGCGATCCTCGCGACCGGAACAGTTGACGAAATCCTGCAGGGCATGCGGCCGCACCGCGTCCTTTCCGTTCGTCTCGCCTCGGCGGGCGAACTGGAGCGATTCCTGCTGGAACAACCGGGGGTGCTGAGCGTCCACGATTCCCTCGACTCGGGAACCCGCCTCGAATTCGAGTTCGACGGCGGCGATATCGAACAGGCCGCGCTGCTCCAGCGGATCACGGCCGCGGGATTCCCGGTTCTCGAATTCCGCGCTGAAGGCGCCGGGCTCGAGGATCTCTTCATGAAAATCACGGCAGGCAACGTTCAGTAGGAAAACAGCAATGGCAAGCAGACTGGTCGTAGGTCTCTTCATGAAAATTACGGCAGGCAACGTTCAGTAGGACAAGACAATGGCAAGCTCACTTGAAGGAATACTCGGCCGCCTCGACGACGCCAGCGACCGTCTCAGTCCCATCGTCGTGAAGGAAGTGCGGCAGATTGTCCGGCAGCGCGGATTCCTGTATTCCTTCGCGCTCAGCCTGCTGGCGGGCCTGACCATCGCGCTGCTCGGCGGCACCTCCACGGCGCGGGGCAGCCTCTCGGCCGGCGCGGACATTTTCACGTACCTCATGTACTGCCTGACCATTGTCGGCCTGGTGGTGGCGCCCATCGGGACGTTCATGGCGCTGCGCAATGAACGGCTGGAGCGGACGTTCGACCTCATCATGCTGACAACGCTTCCGCCGCGCCGCATTGTGATCGGTAAGATCCTGGCTCAGGGCGTGAAGCTTCTCACGCTGTTTGCGGGTATTGCGCCGTTCATGGCGATGAGTTTCCTGCTTGGCGGCGTCGATCTCGCGACGATTCTGCTCTCGCTGACCGTGCTGTTCCTCTGGTCGCTGTGGGCGTGCGCCATGTGCCTGTTTCTTTCCTCCGCCGCCAAGACGCGCGCCGTGTCCGGCGCGATGATGGCGGTAATGGGCATCGGGTATCTGATTCTGTTCGGAATGGGCAGCGGGGGAGCGTTCATTTACATGATCCGCGGCCTGCTCTATCCCGGTATGTACTATGGATACTACGGCGGCGGAAGCATGTGGATATCGATGTTTGCCGGAGGAGGGTCCGCTTCCCAGATCTGGTGGACCCTGGCCGTGATGACGACGTTCTGTCTCGTCACCATGACCAACCTGATTCTGCTCGCGGAAAACTGTCTCGCGCTCGAAGACGAGGATCGGACCCCCGCGTTGCGCGTCGGGCTGCTGGCGCAATTCCTGATGGTGATCGCCTGGATCCTGATTTCCCCTTTGATCCTGCCGGCGGGAGGCGGCGCGTTTTCAGCGTCGGAGGGGTTCTACACGATGTGCGGGTTCTGCGGCTTCCAGTTGATGGTCGAAGCGTTCTTCATGTCGACGGGGAACCTCGAGATGTCGCGCCGCACGCGACTGCGCGACCGGCCGACGCGGCTGTTCCGTGGACTGACGGTGATTTTCCGCCCGGGCGGCGGACGGGCCATCGGGTATGTGCTGGCGCAGATGGGCATTCTCATCGCCGCCGGCGCGGCGCTGGCGCCGGCCGGAAGAGATTTCCGGTGGCTGCTCGCCTTCTGCGGCTACATCTGCTTTTTTTCCGGCGTGCCGACGTACCTGGTCCGGCTGCTTGCGCCAAAGCGCGCGACGCCGGGCTGGTTGCGGCTGGCGATTCTCGTGTCGCTTCTGATCGCCATGGTCACGCCGGAACTGGTGCAGTATTTCGGATCGGCGGCCGGGCGATTTGAACCCTATGCGCTGCGCCACATTCTCAATCCTCTCGCTGCGCTCGGGGAGTGGGAAATCCTCGAAAGAACTTCGCACGAATGGCCGGTCCTGGCCATGGGCGCCGCGGGTCTGCTCGCTTACGTGCGGCTCATCGTCATGGCGCGCCGGAAGAACGTGCAGCCGGTGAGCGCGCCTGCCGCGCATGCCGGATAAGAGTTTGATTGACTGGGCCGCCATCCGCAGCGCGGCCGCGCCATTCCGTCTGGCCATGCCGCGCGGCCCCCTCGGAGGACGGCTTGGCGAACGCCTCGGGGCCGGCGCCGGCAGTTCCCTCGAATTCCAGGATTATCGTCACTATGCGCCCGGCGACGATTTGCGCCACGTGGATTGGGCCGCATACGCGCGCAGCGAAATTCTCGCGGTGCGTCTGTATCGCGAAGAAGTGGCGCCCCGCGTCGACCTGGTGATCGACGTGAGCCGTTCCATGGCCGTGACCGAATTCAAGCAGCGGGCCTATGGGGCCATCGCCGCGCTGATGGCCTGCGCCTCCGCGTCCCTGGAAACGGACCTGCGCGTGATCACCTCCGGCGCGACCGAGCCCGTTCCGCTCCACCGCCCGGAAGACATCGCAGGATTCCTCGACTGCGGCGGGAAATTCTCCGCGCTTGAAGAACCCCATCTTGCGCTGCGCCGCCGTTCCCTGCGCGTGGCAATCAGCGATTTTCTGTTTCCGCACGATCCCGACGCGCTTGTCTCCCGTCTCGCGCGGGATGGCGCGTCGCTTTCGGTGATTCAGTTCACGCTGGGAGAGGAAGCCGATCCCGCCGTCGAAGGAGGACGCCGCCTGATCGACTCGGAAGACGACGCCGAAGTGGACCTCGTTATCGACGCCGGCGCCGTCCGGGAATATCGCGAACGCTTCGGACGTCTTCGCGCCGGCCTCGCCCGCGCCTCCCGCCGCGCCGGCGCCGCCTATATCCACGTCACCGCCGAGACTTCCCTGCGCGAAGCCGCCCGCGCCATGAGCCGCGCAGGGATTCTCGAAAGCGCCTGATCGGCTGTTTCCGTATCCACTTCCCATTCCTTCCCTGTAGAGGCGGTCTATGACCGCCCACAGCGTTTCGAAAAGTTTTCGGCACAGTTCGTGGAGCCGGCCTCCCCTAAAGCAGAACGGATACTTCTACTCAATCGAGCGAGTCATGTTGGAGAGAGGATGAGATTGACGCTGATCCCAATGGCGGATGGCCAATCAAGCCGAGCTGGGAGGGCCGCTGCAATCTCCTGCTGAATGCGCGCTTCGTTTTCCATCGGTCGTTAATGTCAGATGACGGATTCCGGGCGGGACCAGAGGTACCCCTGACCGATGCGAATCCCGATGCGATCGAGGATCTGGCGCTGCTCTTCCCGCTCCACGCCTTCGGCAATGATTTCGGCGCCGAGGCGGCCGAGCATCGAAACGATGCGGTCGAGGGTTCGTTCGGCGTCGGGTTGCTGGTCGATGAAGCAGACGATGGATTTGTCGATCTTGACGACGTCGGGTTCGACAACGAGGAGCGTTTCCAGGGCGCTGTTGCCGAATCCCACGTCATCGAGGGCGATCTTGAAGCCCATTTTCCGCAACTTCTCCACCTGCCGCCCGACTTCGGAAGACGGTCCGATGAGTTGCTGTTCGCTCAATTCGATGCAGAACCGTTCGGGTTTCCGGACGGCGCTCAGGATTTCTTCGACGCCGGGCGACTTGCCGGACACGAGTGAAGATGGGAACAGGTTGACGTGCAGCCGTTTGCTGGAGGTCAAGCGTGACGCCTGCTTCACGCAGCTTTCCAGGCAGACGAGATCCAGGTCTTCAAGGCAGTTGATCCGCCGGGATTCCTCAAAGAACGTGTCGGGCATGCGGACGGGCTCCGGACCGCGGCAGAAGAACTCGTAACCGACGGGCTTGCCGGTCCGGACGTCATTCAGGGTCTGGGCCACGACGGTGATGCCGCCGGCCAGCATCTGTTCGAGCGCGGGCGAGACCATCGGCATGTGCGACACGGTTCCGTCGCCGCGGCTGAACGTGACGCGGTCGCGGCCGACGCGTTTGCTGTTCCGCAGCACTTCGCCGGCGGCGCCCAGAAGCGTCTCGACGGAGGCGGAAGCGGACGGGGCCGACGTCACGCCGACGCTGGCCGTGAGGCGAATTTCCTTGCCGTCGAAGCGCATCGGCTCATCGGAAATGGAACGGCGCAGCCGTTCTCCCACATAGGCGCCCTCCGCCAGCCGTGTCGCGGGCAGCACGGCGAGAAACTCGTCGCCGCCGACGCGGGCCAGCAGATCGCTTGGCCGGAGCGACCCCGCGATACGGCGGGCCGCTTCCCGCAGCGCGCGATCGCCGCAAACGTGTCCGTGCTCGTCGTTGATGTCCTTGAAGTGGTCGAGATCGATCAGCACCACCATCGTCTGATCCACTCCCGAACCGCTCAGCGCGAACTGCCGCTCCAGCACGCGTTCGACTCCGCGGCGGCTGAGCAATTCCGTCAACGGATCCCGGTCCGCCTCTCCGGCCAGAACTTCAGCGCGGGTTTCGATTGCCTCCTGGATTGCCAGCTGGCTGGACAGGTTGATCCACTGGCACACGAGGAAGCCTTCGTCGGCCTCCGCTTCCCTCACCAACGCCAGCTCCACTTCGCAGCGCAGCGGATCCCCTTTCTGGCGCTTCACGTCGAGATGGACTGTCTTCTCGATGGCGGTCGCCAGAACGCTCAAAACGGCCGCATCCCAGACCTTTCGATCCTTGCGGCCGGAAAGCAGCTCCGCCATCGTGCCCGGAATCGCGTCCGGAGCGCCAAGCGGGGATTTTCGCGCGGCCGTATTCGACCAGATGATCGTTCCATCCGGCGCCACCAGCAGCATCGGGGCGCGGACGCGATCGCAGGCCTGACGGTACAGCTCGATGGTGCGGCGCCGCTGCCGGTCGCTGTTTACCCGGCCCGTGATCTCTTCGGCAATGCCGATGACCGTCCGTCGATTGTCTTCCGTGGTGACCGAACCGTACGTGCGATCCCGGACCCAGACCTCGGCGCCGTCCGGCCTGAGGATGCGGTATTCGATATCCAGGTTGTCACCGGGCAGTTTCAGGAGGAATTCCTGCTCGACGCGTTCGCGATCCTCCGGATGAACCGAAAGCAGCCAGAACATGGGCGCCCGCAGGACCGAATCCACCGGCAGGCCCCAGATGCGCTCGAACGCCGGGCTGACATAAAGCATGCGAAGGGTTTCGAGATCCATCATCCAGAACACGTCGCGACTGGCCGCCGCAATGCGCGGCAGGATGCTCGCCTGCTCGAATCCCTTCTGCTGCGCCGCCTCCGCCGTGGCCATGTCGGCAAACGTGATCACGGCGCCGCCGGCGGAGTTCGCCGCAAGCGCGTAGGGATGCACGCGGACCAGCAGCGGTGTCCCGTCTGTGGTCCGCACGGAGGTCTCCACTCCCCGGCCTTCGCTGAGAACCGAACGGGTCAGCGATGCCAGATCGAGGTCTTCCAGTTTTGTGGGCAGATCCCGGATCGACCGGCCGATACTCTCCGCGCCAAGCGAAACCGCGACCTGAGCGGAGGGCGTAAATCGCCTGATATGTAAATGTTCGTCGACAAAAATGGCGCCGATCAGGGTCGAGTCCAACGGCAACTCCAGGTCAGATCGCCTACGGCGGCAGGGATTTCAGAATTGACGGTGCAGTCCAGAAACTCTCCTGAAACGATCATCGAACCGGGCCGATTGTCCGACAGCAAGGAATCAATTGCAAGCGCTATCTATTGGAAATGGAAGGAGATCGCAGGAACTTAAGTCCGAAAAGAAGCCCAACTTTGGGAGTATTCCGCTTTCCGTCCGGTGTCTGTATGGCATGGGCGGTCAGCGGGGAATGCTTCCATTCCGAAACATTGTGGGCGGTCATAGACTGCCCCTACAGGGCGGCGGATCGCAGGGAGAAGACGAGGATCCCGGACTCCACACCCACCTCAGGGGCCGGCGTGGCGGGAGACATCTCCACAAGCGCCAGATACGTCAGGATCGACTCGAGTAGAGACTCGGAAGCGGCGCCGGACGACTTCCATTCATCGGACTGAAACGACACTTCGTAGCCGTCCCGGATGAGATAAAAGGCCAGCGAGGCCGCGCGCGACACCAGGCGCTCGAACGCCGCGGCCGCCGCCGGATCGGACGGATCGCCGAACCGGTCAAACCAGAACACTGCGCGCGGCTCTTCATCGAGGGCGTATTCGCGCGTTTTGAGCGTGGCCGTTTTGGCCGACGCCTTCCAGTGCACGCTGCGCGCGCTGTCGGATGGGATGTAGTCGCGGATCGCGTGCAGCTCATAGCCGAAACCGCGCGCAAAACGACGGCTCTCGCCGCGCGCGTCGGGGAAGCCCAGTCGCGCTTCTTCGGGTTCGAGCAGCGCGGGATACGCGACGCCTTCAGCTTCGGTCGGGAACAACCGCGCCCGCATCAGGAAACCGAACGGGAATCGCGACACCGCCCGGACCGGCCCCACTGCAAACCGTCCCCTCTTCGCCAGGATCACCGACCGCACCTCGGTGGTTCGCCCCCGTGGCTTCGCCAGCGCGAAATACAGCGGCGGCTCCCCGTCTGCAAGGGCCATCGTTCCTCCGCCGCTGAAACTCTCCGTGAACAACGACAGTGTTGGAAACACCCGTTTGTGGTTCCGCACGATGATCGTCATCGGGAACGCTTCGCCCGCAAAACACCGCGCCGGGACCTGAGCCTCGAACTCCACCTGGCGGAGATTCAACGCGGACAGGAACACGGAAATCACGAGCACGGACACCAGCGCGGCCAGCACCATGTAGAGAAGATTGTTGTTGGTGTTGATCGCCGCGGAAACCACGACGGCCAGCGCTCCAAAGTAGATCCAGCCGTCGCGGGTCACGTGGTATCCGGAGAGGAAGGGGATCCAGTCCCAGTCCACGCCACGGGCCAGGCGCGGAACAAAACGCCAGGCCACCCAGACGGCAATGGCGAGGGAGAGCATGGCCGCCACACTCGCCGCAATCACGCGGCCCTCGGCGGCGACGCTGGAGGAATAGAGCGCGGCAATCAGCGCCACCGACAGGGCGCCGATGGACTGAAGGAAGCTTTTCCACATGGAACGGCTGCGCGATGCGTCCGCCAGAATGCGGACGAGAAGACCTTCCATGACCTTTCGAATCATCGCGGACCTAAGCGGGAACGGGGACCTGACGCAGGATGTCTTCGACCACCCGCCGCGGCTCGCCCTGCGCACGCCCGCCGCTGCGTTTCATGAGCAGCCGGTGTGTAAAGACGGGAGCGGCCAGGCGCTTGACGTCGTCGGGAACAACGAACATGCGGCCCTCCGCAAGCGCGGCCGCCTGAACCGACCGGCTCAACGCCACCGAACCGCGGGGACTGACACCGACCTCGACTTCGGGATGCTGACGCGTTTTGCTCACGAGCGTCAGGATGTAATCCAGGATCGAGTCGTCGATCCGCACCCGGCGGCTCTCAGCCTGCAGAAACAGCACGTCGTCAGGTGTCAGGGCCGGTTCAATGCGCGACCGCGAGGAGCCATTGGTCTGCTTGCGCAGAATTTCACGCTCGGCGGAAAGATCCGGATAGCCGATCTCGATCTTCATCAGGAAGCGGTCCAGTTGCGATTCGGGCAGCGGATACGTGCCGTGATGCTCCACCGGATTCTGCGTGGCCAGGACCATAAACGGCCGGGGAAGGTTGTAGGTGTCGTTTTCGATGGTCACCTGGGCTTCGTTCATCGCTTCCAGCAGCGCGCTCTGCGTTTTTGGCGTGGTCCGGTTGATCTCGTCGGCCAGCACGATGTTGGCAAAGATCGGGCCGGGCTTGAATTCGAAGACGCCCAGCTTGGGATTGAATACCGAAACGCCGAGAACGTCGGACGGCAGCAAATCGCTCGTGAACTGGATGCGATGAAACGCGCAGTCGATGGCGCGAGCGAGCGCATGGCCCAGGGTGGTCTTCCCGACTCCGGGCACGTCTTCAATCAGCAGATGCCCTTCCGCGATCAACGCAATGATGGCCAGCGCAATGGTTTGATCCTTGCCTTTGACGGCCTGGGCCATCGCCTGGTGAAGGGCGGAAATCCTTTCCAATGTCGACGTTTCAATCATTTTCATAGCCGGGGCGGATCATAGCATGGTGTCGAAATTCGACCCAGAAACCTCATGGCAGGGGCGGTCTATGACCGTCCATCCCTTCCGAAACATCGATGGGCGGTCATAGACCGCCCCTACGGCAGACCCGCTTGATATAGAATGACCCCTTCATGAACGCGGTGGTTCAGACCGCGCCGCTGCTCGAAATGCGGGGCATTTCGAAGGCGTTTCCGGGCGTCCGAGCGCTGGACGGCGTATCGATGACAGTCCACGCCGGAGAGGTCCATATGCTGCTCGGCCAGAACGGCGCCGGAAAATCGACGCTGATCAAGGCGCTGTATGGAGCAGTTCATCCGGACGAGGGGGAGTTTCTCTTCAACGGCAAGACCGAACGCATCCATTCGGCGGCTGACGCCCGCCGGCTGGGTGTGGCGGTCATCTTTCAGGAATTCTCTCTCGTTCCCTACCTGAGCGTCGCCGAAAACATCTATCTCGGACGCGAGTTCCCTTCCCGCGTTCCGGGCCTGGTCGATCACCGCCGCATGCGCGCCGAAGCGCGCCGTTTGCTCGACAGCCTGGGGATGAGCGAACTGGACGCCGCCGCGCCGCTGCACGGCCTGGGGGTGGCGCAGCAGCAGATGGTGGAAATCGCCAAGGCGCTGTCGCAAAACGCGCGCATCCTCGTGATGGACGAGCCGACCGCCGCCATTTCCGGCCATGAAATCGAACGGCTCTTCGAACGGATCCGGACGCTGAAGAGCGCGGGCATCGGCATCGTTTACATCTCGCACCGGCTGCGCGAAGTGTTCGAGATCGGCGATCGGATCACCGTCTTGCGCGATGGACGCAACGTCGCGGCGCTCGCTCCCCTGGAAACGACGGTCGACGCGCTGGTCCGGTTGATGGCGGGCCGCGACGTCAACTCGGCGTACCGCCGTCAGGCGGCCGCCGGCGCGGGGCCGGTCGCGCTGGAAACACGGGCTCTGTGCGCGGCCAACGGGCTTCGCAACGCCACCATTACCGTCCGCGCGGGAGAAATCGTGGGACTGGCGGGTCTCGTCGGTTCCGGACGCACGGAGTTTGCGCGCGCCCTCTTCGGGGCCGATCGCATCATCTCGGGAGAAGCGCGGTTGAATGGCGAGCCGTTGCCCGCGGGGCCCGCGGGCATCGTCCGGCGGGGAGTGGGCTTCGTTCCCGAAAGTCGCAAGAGCGAAGGGCTCGCGCTCATCCGTTCGGTGCAGGACAACCTTCTGGTCTCCGGGCTGCGGCGGCGCTTCCCCAACCGCTGGTACCGGTTCAAAACCGCCGCCGGAGCGGCGGCCACGCTGATCCAGCGCCTGCGCATCGCCACATCGACACCGCGCCGGCGCGTCCAGACACTGAGCGGAGGAAATCAGCAGAAAGTGGTCATCGGGAAATGGCTGGAAGCGGGCTCGCGATTTTTCATCTTCGACGAGCCGACCCGCGGCATCGACGTCGCGGCCAAAACGGAAATCTTCGGGCTGATCGACGAACTCACGGCCGGCGGCGCGGCCGCCATCCTGATCAGTTCCGAACTCGGCGAAATTGCGTCCGTGTGCGACCGCGCCTACGTGATGCGCGACAAAACGATCGTTGGTGAACTCCGGGGCGACGAGCTCACCGAGGAGAACATCCTGAAACTGGCCATGCATCATGCCTGAAAGCGCTGTGGCGCAGGGCTGGAGCCCGCGGAGGATACCGGGAGTCGCGTATGCGCTGGTCGGACTGGGCATGTTCTTCTCGATCTTCGCGCGTGGATTTCTCTCGGCACCCAATCTGGTCAATGTCGGCGCGCAATCGGCCATCCTCCTGATCGTTGCCCTGCCCATGACGCTGATCATCATGGCGGAAGGACTCGATCTCTCCGCCGGCGCCGTCCTCGGCCTGTCCGGCGTGACGCTGTCGCTGGCGCTGGTCCAGGGCGCGCCACTGCCGGTGGCGTTCCTGCTGGCGCTGGCGGTCGGTTCGACGTTTGGCGCGATCAACGGATTGCTCGTGGCGGTCGCCGACATTCCTCCCTTTGTCGCCACGCTCGGAACGATGGGCGTCGCCGAAGGACTGGCCGTCGCGCTCACCGATGGCCGCAGCGTGGTCGGAATCGGTTCCACTCTGCCCGCGCTCTACGCCGGCAAGTTCATCGGCGCTCCGTTCGCCGTATGGGCCGCGGTCCTGACCTATGCCGTGTTTCATGTGCTGTTGTACCGCACGCGGTTCGGCGCGTACGTCTTCGCCCTCGGCGGGAACCGCGAGGCCCTCGTTCTGGCGGGGCTCGGCGCCAACCGGTATCACATCCTCGTCTACGTTCTCGGGGGACTGCTCTCCGGATTCGGCGCGCTCCTTCTCACCGGACGCATGAGCGCGGGCCATCCCACCGCTGCCATCGGCATGGAATTCGACGCGATCGCGGCGGTCATTGTGGGAGGCACCCGTTTCGAGCGCGGTAACGGATGGCTGCCCGGCACGGCGCTGGGCGTCATCACGGTCGGCATTCTCAAGAATGGACTGAACGTGATGGCGGTATCGTCCTCCCTGCAGGTGGCCAGCATCGGCGTGCTCGTCATTGCCGCATTGCTGGTGGACTCGATTCGGGAGCGCCGGTGAAAAGCGCGCGCTCCTTCCACATTCCGCCGATCGTCTACCGGATGATCAGCGTCGCGCTCATTGCGATCGCGCTGGCGGCATCCACCGACGCCTTCATCCGCAGCGAAAACATCCTGAATGTGCTGCGCCAGGCAAGTCTCACGTTCCTGATCGCGTCCGGACTCACTCTGGTTGTGCTCACCGCCGGACTCGACCTTTCCGTCGGGGCCGTCGTCGGCCTGAGCGCCTGCCTGACCGGCGCCGCGGTCAAGGCCACCGGATCGATCCCGCTCGGCATTGCGGTGGGCCTGGCCTGTGGAGTGGTGATCGGCATCGCGAACGGATTGATGGTGACCAGCCTGAAACTGCCGCCCTTCATCGCGACCTACGGCATGTTGTGGATCGTGTATGGGATCAACTACTGGTACATGGCCGGAGATACGATTTACGGGTTCAGCGACGAGTTCAAATCCATCGGCAACGGCTACGCCCTGGGCGTGCCGATTCCCGTTTATCTGATGATCGCTTTCCTGATCCTTGGTACTCTCTTCACTCGAAACACGACGTACGGTCACGAGATCTACGCCATCGGCGCCAACGCCGAAGCGGCGCGCCTTTCCGGAATTCCGGTGCGGGCGCGGCTGGTTCTGGTATATACGCTGAGCGGCGCGATGGCCGGACTGGCCGGTGTCGTGTACCTGGCGCGCCTCGGCTCGGCCGAGGCCGGTATCGGGGATCCGTTGCTGCTGCCTGTGATTGCCGCGGTGCTCATTGGAGGCACGTCGTTGTTCGGGGGGTCCGGCAGCCTCTGCGGAACGTTGATCGGCGCATTGATATTGACGCTGGTTCTCAATGGCATGAACCTGCTCACCGTCAATGCCCACTGGCACCCGCTGGTTTACGGCGGCGTCGTGTTGATTGCCGCGGGATTGGATGCCGCGGCCAGAAAATGGTCCGATGGGTAAGCCCTCTCCCACGCGAAGCGTGGAAAAGGGGACAACCTGTACAGTTTTCCCAGGAGCCGTTAGCTTATGAAGAACGTCCTGCTTGTGATTGTCATTTCCGCATTCGCCGTTTCCTGCTCCAGCAAACCTGAGGCGAGTACGGGAGAGCCGGCCGATTCCGGAAAAACCGGCGGAGAGAACATCGCGGTATTCACGAAGAATCAGACCAATCCATTCTTCCAGACCGTGCGCGTTGCCGCCGAAAACGCCGCCAAACAGATGAACGCCAGCGTCATTCAATATGTCCCCACCAAAGCGGACGACATTCCCGAACAGATGAACCAGATTGAAGACGCCATCGTGAAGCATCCCGACGCGGTGGTCTTCATTCCGGTCGATTCCGAAGCCATGGTTCCCGGCATCGACAAGCTGAACGCGGCCAAAATCCCCGTCATCAACATCACCGACAAGGTCAAAGGCGGAGACCTGGTCACGTTCATGGGCTGCGACGAATTGAACCTTGCCATGAGCACCGGACAGTACCTGCTGGAGAAAATGGGCGGGAAAGGCAACGTCGTCCTGCTGGAAGGCGTCGGCGGATCGCTCAACAGCGCCAACCGCGTCAAGGGCTTCAAAATGGCCCTCGAAAAATTCCCCAACGTGAAGCTTCTGGCGTCGCAACCGGGGAACTTCCAGCGCAAGAAGGCGCTCGAGGTCATGGAGAACCTGATCCAGTCCTATCCGCAGATCGACGGCGTCCTCGCCGCCAACGACTCCATGGCGCTCGGCGCCATCGAAGCGCTGGACGGCGCCAAACGCAAGGCGCTGGTCGTCGGTCTCAACGGCACCAAGGAAGCCATCGACGCCATCAAGGCCGGAACACTTCTCGCTTCCGGCGACTGCGACGGATTCCTGCACGGCTGCCTCGGCACAATGGCCGCCGTCCGCCATCTGCGGAATCTGCCCGTACCGAAGGAACACACCTTTGAAGTGAAGGTGATCGACAACACCAACTACACGGGACTGGACCTGCCGCTGGAAGAACGCATGTGCCCGACCTGGGAAAGCCTGGTTAAGAACTGATCCGCCGCCACAGAAACACGTTGAGTCCCCGCCTGCTTGTAGGGGCGGTCTATGACCGCCCGACGTTTCGGACTGGAAATCTCTGATTGAACAGAAAGGCGCCCTGAAACGCTGGGCGGTCATAGACCGCCCCTACAAGGCAGGGGATCCGCTACTTCACGCCGATCTTCTTGTACGCGTCCAGGAAGGCTTTCTGCAGTTCTTCCCCGCTCCGGCCATTGAAAAGGATGTCGAGGTGATCGCGGCCGAATGTTTCCGGATAGGGTGGCAGGGGAATGCGCGACAGGATGCGTCCGCCCGGAAACAAGGTGACGCGCGGATCGTTGAGGAACGTCACCCAGGCGTTACGCGCCTCGGCCATCCGGTCGAAATATTTGAAGATCCGGTCACCCTTCGGATCGCCGTCGAGATGGGAAAAATAGTACACAAGCAGCAGCGATGAAATATACAGACGCCGCTGCTCCACCCCGCCCTTGACGGCCCTGGCATTCCATTCCTCCGGCGTCATCCGGATCAGGCTGTCGATCCGGTCCAGATCGGACAGTTTCGTATCCCGTCCCTGCGTCTTGAGATATTCCTTCAACCCCGCTTCGTAAGCGTCCGCGCTGAACACGCCGCCCCTGTACGGAAGCATCGCCGCATATTCGGCCGTGCCTTCCGCCACCCAGTGAGGCAGGAACTGCAGGTAGTCATGCATCATCTGGTGGGTGACTTCGTGCACGACGGGATGCGTCTCAACGGATCTCACCATGACCAACGCGCCGTCGCGCCGTTCCGCAACATAGTTCAGGGGAATGCGGATGATCTTTTCGCCGCTGTCGTACACCGCATACGACGGGGCCGCGTCCGGCCTGGAGCCGGACTGGAGGTCTGCGGCATATTCCCCGCGCGTGTCGTAGAGTTTGGCATGGAAGGAGCCCGGGGGCGCGTGCGGTTCAACCCCCCATGGCAGCGCGCGGACCAGGCTTCGCGTGCCTTCGGCCACGCGGGCCAGATCCGTCAATACGTCCTTGTTGATCGTGGACGGCGCCACAAACTGGAAATTCTGCGAACAATAAACGTAGGACGTCCGGGTGTTGTCTTCCCGGACCACCCGGATGTCGATCGCGCCTTTCCCCGCTTCAACGTCCTTTGGCCAGGCCCGGGTCTCGGGCCGCACGATGGACAGAACGGGTTTCGAAACGGCGTCCGGAAGCGCGCACTCCTCGACGTTTTCCGGCTTCGTTGAAGACTCCTGGCCCGTTGCGCGAAT
>DASUFH010000383.1:0-2796 GCA_036274645.1 Terriglobia bacterium | reverse complement strand
CTCCACGTTGAAGCCCTGACTGCGCATCGCCTCAACCAGCTTCTGATAGGTGTTCTCGGGCATGTGTGGAGTTCGAGAGAGTATCCACAGGTACTTCAGGTCCGGGGAACCCACAGCAGCGTAGCTGTAGTCGGGGGCGAGCGCGAGGATCTGATAGTCTCCCCAGACCATCGGCAGGAACGAGAGGAAAGCGGGCGCGAATCGCACCTTGAGAACCGAATTCGGCTGCCCCTTGCCAACGGTCTTCGCGACGCCTTTGGCTTCGATGAACTTGCCGTCCTTCGTCCGGCATCGGTTCGTGACATCGATTCGGCCGTCTTTGCGAAGCGTGTAGTTCGCGGTCACATCCACAATGCAGTCTTTCTGGAAGCGATTCGGCAGTCGCGCGATCTCGTGCCACTCTCCCGCATAACGCTGCAGGTCTACATCCGGTACGACGGTGTAGAACAGCAGGAACATCAACATGCTGGTAGTCATCAATTTCAAAGCCTCCGTTTTCAGGAAAGGATTTCGGCCAGGCTGGCCCGCCGGTAGTTGAAGATGCGCTCCAGATCGCGATCGACGAGCCATCTGCGTATGAGCTTTCCTCCCGGCGCCGTGTACCAGACGACGTCTTCAACAATCGTGCCTTCGTTTTCCGGAGTAAACCGGTGTTCGTGAACCCAGAGCGTGTAGGGGCCGCGCCGTTGCGCGTCCACGAACCGAAATGGCGGATCCCAGTCGCAGATCTCGCTCTGCCAGCGCATCGGTATTCCGCGCAACCGCAGCCGGTAATCGATCAGCGTTCCCTGCTTCACTTCCACGTCGGGATTCAGGGTCTCGAATCTCAACCAGGGCGGCGTGATGTGGTCCAGATTGGCGGCGCTGGCAAAAAACGGAAAGACCTTCTCGATCGGTTGCGGGATCCGTTCGCGAAAGCGCAACGTCGATACCCCCGGTGTGTTTTTGGCCAGCGCCAGCCGAATATCCGAATCCTCGAAGCGAAATCCGGATGCCAGGAGCTTTTCCGGAATCACGCGTGTGCTGGCCAGCAGCAACGCGTCCGCCATCTCGCCCAGCGCGAGGCGGGCCGCGAAACGGGGAAGCGGCAAAAGAGCCGGCCGGGCAACCGCAGCCGACAGCGCCGCGGTGAACTCCTGATTAGTTACAGGCCGGGGAGAAACGGCGTTGATCGGTCCTGAAAGGGTGTCGGCGCCGAGAACGTGTTCGATAGCGCGGCACAGGTCCGATAACGTGATCCAGCTCATGTACTGGCGCCCGCTGCCCAGCCTTCCGCCGGCGCCCATGCGGAAGGGAGGCAGCATCCTGGCGAGCGCGCCGCCGTGTGAACTGAGCACGACGCCGATGCGCAATGCCGCGACTCGAATGTCCCGCGCGGAGGCGGCGCGCGCTTCAGACTCCCATGCTTCACACACGCGGGGAAGGAACCCGACGCCTGCCGCGCTTTGTTCGGTCAGAACTTCCTCGCCGCGGTCCCCGTAAAAACCGATCGCCGACGCGCTGAGAAAGACCCTGGGCGGGTGTTTCAGCCGGGCCACGGACCTCGCCAGCAGACGGGTTCCGCGGACACGGCTATTCAGGATTCGGTCCTTCTTCGCCGCGGTCCATCGCCCCGATGCGATGTTTTCGCCGGCCAGGTGAACAATTGCATCCTGTCCCTCAAGCCGGCTGGTGTCGATGAACCCGGTTTCCGGATTCCAGCCGCGCGGCCTCGGCAACGCTTCGACTGTGTGGCCGCTGATCTCCAGGCGCCGTGTCAGCGCGCTGCCGATCAACCCGGTGTCTCCGGTGATCAGTACTCTCATGGCTCGTCCTCCTCAGTGGGCCCGGATTGCGCCTTGCGGCTCAGTGGGTCCCAATTGCGCCTTCCGGCCATGGAACGGATGACTTCGAGCCTCCTGCCCAACGTCCCATGGCCGGCCAGCGACACTTTGAGGTTCCCAGACGCCTGCAGTGGCGTCAATGCCATGTCCTGGACATATAATGGGCGCCATGAAGCGCGGCAAGACGCCGACTCTGTATCCGATTCGGGCGGCCGCCCGGCTGACGCAACTCAGCATCGATACGCTGCGGGCGTGGGAGAAACGGTACGCGGCCGTGAAGCCGGCCCGCCGGAACGGCATCCGTTTCTATACTGACGCGGACATCGAGCGGTTGACCCTGCTGAGGAGGGCGTTGACCCACGGACACTCGATCGGCGCCGCCGTGCGGATGTCCAATACGGATCTGGAGGGACTGCTGGCGCGCTCGGTTCGTCCGTCCTCGCCGGCGCGGACGGAAGGACCGATCGAACGGATCCTGGAAGCCGTTGACCAATTCAACTATGCGCGGGCGGACCGGGAACTGGGCCGCCTCGCCTCATTGATGTCTCCTCGCGATCTGATTCACGAGGTGGCCCTTCCTCTTCTCAGAATTACCGGCGAGCAGTGGCACGAGCAGCGGATGAGAATCGCGCAGGAGCATTTGATGTCCAGCCTGCTGGGCAACCTGCTCGGCGGGATCATGCGCGTCTATGCGCCGGAACATCCTCCCGCAACGATCCTCACGGCGACGCTGGACGATGACCTTCATGAGTTTGGGATCCTGTCGGCGGCGATCCTCGCGGCCGGGGCCGGCCTGGGTGTCATTCACCTCGGGCCGAATCTGCCGTCCCGGGAGGTCCTCTACGCCGCCAAACGCTCCGGCGTCGCGATCGTCCTGCTGGCGTTGACGCACGTTCCGGACATGGCGTTGCGCGAGCGCGAACTCCGTTCGATCCGAAGCGGGCTCTCCAAGAACACTGAACTGTGGCTGGGC
>DASUFH010000382.1:0-6430 GCA_036274645.1 Terriglobia bacterium | reverse complement strand
TAATCACACCGCCCGGAGTAACCTTTCGGATGCGGTAGTTCGCCCGGTCGGCAATGTAGAGGTTACCCTGACCATCGACGGCCACACTTCTTGGAAGGTTGAGTTGGGCCGATGTGGCCTGTCCGTCGTCCCCGCCGTATCCATTCGTTCCGTTACCGGCCACGGTGGTGATCATGCCACCCGGAGAAACCTTTCGGACCACACCAACATTTTCATCGGCGATATAGAGGTTGCCGGAACTATCCGTGGTGACACCGGTCGCATAGAACAGTTCGGCGGAAGTGGCGGACCCGCCATCCCCGCTGTAACCGGGCGTGCCATTGCCGGCGGCGGTCGTGATCACACCGGCCTGCGAGATCTTTCGAACGCGAGCGTTGTTGGCGTCAGCGATGTACACGTTGCCCGATCGATCCACAGTGACGCCGAGCGGGTTATACAACCGGGCTGAGGTCGCCGCGCCGCCATCTCCGCCGAATCCTTCAATGTCGGAACCGGCAACTGTCGTGATCACGCCGGAGGCCACCTTCCGGATACGGTCGCTGTTGTAATCGGCAATGTACAGATTTCCGGAGCCATCCAGGGCCACGCCATACGGTTCGTGGAGCTGGGCGGACGTCGCGGAGCCACCATCTCCGCTGAATCCGTAAGACCCGTTACCGGCCACGGTCGTGATCACGCCCCCGGATACTTTCCGGACGCGGTAGTTGGCCAGATCGGCAATATAGAGGTTGCCGGAACCATCGACAGCTACGCCGTCCGGGTAGAAGAGTTGAGCGGACGTCGCTGTGTTGTCGTCCCCGCTGAATCCCCCGGTTCCCGTACCGGCTACCGTGTCGATCATTCCTCCCGTGACTTTCCGGACTCGATGATTGAACTGATCGGCAATGTAGAGATTACCGGAGCCATCCACGGTGACATCCTCCGGATATTTCAGCTGGGCGGTTGTGGCCGTCTGCGCGTCCCCGTTGAATCCCCCGGTTCCCGTACCGGCTACCGTGCTGATGGTTCCACCGGCAGTGACCTTCCGGATCCGGTGGTTGTTCTGATCGGCAATGTAGAGATTCCCCGAACCGTCCACGGCGACACCTGTGGGATGGTTCAGCTGGGCGGAAATTGCCGCGTTCCCGTCGCCGCCAAATCCCGGGGTTCCCGTGCCGGCTACGGTGCTGATCACTCCGCCGGACACTTTTCGAATACGGTTGTTGTCGGTGTCGGCAACATAGAGGTCGCCCGAACTCACGGCCAAACCGTATGGCGCCCGCAACTGGGCGAGTATCGCCGGGCCGCCATCCCCTCCGAACCCGGGAACGCCTGTCCCCACCACGGCGCTGATGACGCCGCCTGACGTGACGTGATACACGCGGGACTGGCTCGCAAAATAGAAGCCGCCGCTGCCGTCGGACGTCACCGCTGTCGGAAAGTCCACCGCAACCGTCGTGGCAGTCGCCCCATTGGCGGGTAAAGGAGGTCCGGCATACGTCGAAATCACACCGGTCTGGGCGTATCCCAACCCTGTGAAAACGAACAGACAGAGAATCCCCAGTCCAACAGCCCCAATACGCATACGCTTCATCCTGCCGGCGCTATAGACTTTCTGGGTTCGTTCGGGTGAGTTTTCAGCAGTGGACTGCCCGGAGGTTGCATCCTGCAATCCTGGTGGCTTGAGCATCTTCGTCCTCCTTGACGACTACTTGAAGTTGAGATCTTTGCATCGTGGATCTCCCAGGACCAATGGCGCCTAGGCGCCCGGAATAGAGGTTCCTGGTGAGGAGATGCCGAGCCGAAAGGTTTAATCCCTGACGTTTCTCCAGTAAGTTCAATCGACGCCGGACTTCAATCGTTGCCGGCTACATGTTCAGCGAAAAATTCGGGTGGCGCCTTCGGATGGCGCCATCCATCAGCAATCATTCCAGACCACGCAGAGTCTTTCCCCAGCCTCGTTGCGTGTCCTTCGGGAGGACCTTCATGAAGGCCTGCACGGCGTGCATCTCGCCTCCAAAAACCTTGAACGCTTCAAATATGACCAGCGCGTTGCCCGCGCCATAGGAGCCCGTATCCCCGAAGTTCATCCAGATCAGAGCGATTCCCTGTTCCTCGTCTACGGCCACGACGCTCTTGGTGAGATCCGGATGCTCGATAATTCTCTGCGTCTTGATGTCCTGGCAGGTGCTCACGTCCTGAGGCGATCTCGCGTTTACGGCGCCGGGACCCGCATTCGCCCCCCTGGGAGCAGCGCCGGGACCCGCATTCGCCCCCCTGGGAGCAGCGCCCGGTCCCGCATTCGCGCCTCTGGGAGCAGCGCCCGGAGCGCCAGGCCCCGCGTTCGCCCCCCTCGGGCCAGCGCCTGCAGCGCCCCGCGTACCGCCACGCGCGCCGGCGCCGCAACCCGGCCCCGCCATCACCATGCCATTCTCGATGCGGAACGCGTCTTTGGCGAACGGAGCATCCACTTTGTCAAAGCCCCCGGCGGTCAGGCCTCGCGGATAGAAATCGGCGGCTCGAATCAACTCCTCGCGTTTGTTCTTCAGAGCCGCCGGCGGCTCCACGCCCATATCCGGACGCACCACCAGATTCGCCCCGCCACCAACCCCCTCGCCGCCGTGGACCACCAGGGTTTCGATCTCCGTAATTTTTCCGTCGGCGACCTTCAGCCGGGCGGTGAATTTTGCCGGCCTGCCGCTCTCCTCCACGATCACGTGCGCCGCGACCACCTGCTCCTTCACATCGATGAAGTCCTGACGGTAATCGCCCACCTTGGTCGCGGTTTTCCAGAAACCCTCGCCCACCTTCAGATCTTTGGAGTCCTCGGTGAACCGGACGTTCGCCGCCAGCGGCGCCTTCGACGGATCCTGCGCCGCCAGCGCGTTCAGATACGTCGTCATCATGTTCTTCAGACAGGCGCGGTCGCAGTCCGCCGCATTTGCTTCAACTGCAAACAGAGTCAAACAAGCCAGCACAATAAAACGGTTCATCCGGTTGCTCCTTCTCATTCCGCCGTCGCGGCGAGTTCACCAAATCTGATCAGCGCTTGAGCCCGCCAAACATACACCCTGACGCCTCGAATGTCACCATGCCAGACGCTCCGCCCCTTCACCTCATCACCTCCTGTCCGACGCAATTTGGTCCGAGCACATCGCAGAGATCGTTATCGCTGTTTGAGCTTTTCGAGAATCGGGATACCCAGGAACCGCCAGGCGCCGCTGTGCGAAAAAGGAGGATCGCAAAGGACTCCATTTCTCTGGCAAAGGCCGCCACCGAGCCGAACAGTCATGGTATATTCACGCGGTTTGCCGGGATCGGATCTTTTGCAAGCGAACGGAAGCTTGGGTACAGAAATTTCTCGTTACAGCTTCGGAGTTGTTGGAGCCAGGTATCGGAATCGGTTTGCTATGCCTCATGCGGTCACTGACCGTTCCCCCTCGCCCTTTTAAGTATGAAAAGGTCTGACGTTGTTGAAGACGCGCTTCGGGAGGCAAATGCGCTGGCGTCCCGGTCCGACGCAGCCGGCGCTTTGACCGTACTGCGAAGACTGCCGCTCGACGACTTTGCAGACCTGGTCCTGGAAGCGCCAGAGGACTATCCGGACCTGGCTACTCTTCTTCCTCGAATGCCGCCGGATCAGGTTCAGATCAATTGGGCCGGTAACTACGGTCGTGCGCTCCTCGCCCAGAGTCTTGGCTTCGTCCGCGTCATTTCGCAGGCGTTCGAACATGCTACGAGTCGCCCGTTAAACTCGGCCACGGTTCTGGATTACGGGTGTGGGTGGGGGCGTCATCTGCGGTTGATGAGCGCATTCATCCCACCGGAGAGACTTTACGGAGTGGATCCATGGGATCAGTCCATTGATCTCTGCCGGCAGTACGGTGTGCATGCGCGCCTTGAGGTCAGCGACTATGTTCCGCGTTCGCCACCGTTCGGATCGATTCCATTCGATCTGGTCTATGCCTTTTCTGTATTTACGCATCTCTCCAAGAAAACGACCCACCAGGTCCAGAAAACCATCCGGTCGCGGATCCATCCTGATGGGCTGGCGGTGATAACCATTCGTCCCGTAGAGTACTGGCGGGCCCACCGAGAGGCGCTTCCGTTTGGCGAGACCATTGAAAGCCTCATCCGGACACATGAAGAATCCGGTTTTGCATTTGCGCCTCATAACCGGCTACCGATCGATGGCGACATCACGTATGGAGATACTTCCATTTCATTGGACTACATCAGCCAGGAATGGTCCGGCTGGGTGATTGAAGGCGTTGAAACGCTGCCGGTCGATCCCTATCAGACAATCGTTCTTCTGCGGCCACGTTGAGTTTCGGTTTGGCAGGTCATGTGGCGGCCAATGGCACACCTCGCCTCTGAAGGCTCTCAGGCCCGTGAAAACCCGTCTGTAGGTTGTTCCAGGGATTAATCGGGGCGGGGAGATTCGAACTCCCGACCTCCTGCTCCCAAGGCATGAAGGGAATACCGACACCACTGGACACCACGCGACACTGCGACCACCACATAACCCGCATGAACATTGACTGAACCGTATGTTTGGCGTACTGTGTCCCGGTATGTCCCGGAGTGCCTAGCAAGGCCATTTGTTAAGCGAAACTGTTAAGCGGAGGATACTGCTATGAAAGCAGGAGGGCTGACCGACAAGCAACTGAAACACCTTGCGCCGGACGAGAAACGCTACGAAGTGGCCGCCGGGCCACCGTCCGGACTGTACGCGACGATTCACCCGAGCGGACGAAAGACGTTCATGTTTCGATACCGGTTCAACGGCCGGACCCGCGGCCTGACGCTGCCAGGATCGTATCCGGACGAACTCACGATGGCCGGCGCTCGCGGACTGGCGAATGCCGCAATAGACGAATTGAAGGAAGGCCGCGACCCCGCAATCGTTCAGACGGCGGAAATCGAGGCCGATGAACGGAAGCGTGAGACGTTTGGCGCCGTCGCGGAAGAATGGCTCGATCGGGTCGTGAGACCAGAGAAACGAAAGAGGTCCGACGGCAAGGAAGAGGTGCGCATCCGGCAGAAGTCCCATTATGAGACCGGACGGATGTTGCTCAAGGAAACCGCCCCCTGGAAACACCGCGAAATATCTACCATTGCAAAACCGGACGTGCTCCGACTGCTCGACGCGATCGTCGACCGCGGCGCATCCGTTGCGGCCTGCCGGACCCGCGGCGTTCTGATCCGTTGCTTCAAGTGGGCCCGGCAGCGCGGGTACATCGAAACGTCTCCCATGGTCGACGTGGACAAGCCTGGCGCTGATCATCAGGACCGCGACCGTGTTCTCAGCGATGCGGAGTTATTGGAAGTCTGGAACGCCGCCGGAGCGCTCGAATACCCCGCCGGCCCGTTCGTCCGGTTCCTCGTTCTAGTAGCACAACGGCGCGGCGAAGTGGCAACGATGCGATGGCGCGACGTCGACCTTGAAGCGCGTATGTGGACGCTCCCAAAGGAAGCCACTAAGCCCGGGCGCGTCCATGACGTGCCTTTGAGCGCGGCTGCGCTGACACTGCTGGATTCCCTGCCGCGATGGGACGAGGGCGATTACGTATGGACCTATAACAGCGGCGCGACTCCAATCAACTCGTTCTCCGACGTCAAGGAAGACATCGGATCCGCCATCACGGCCGGCAGAAAGAAGGCCAGAATCACAAAGGCCATCGACGCCTGGACCTTCCACGATTTGCGGCGCACTGCCGCCACAGGCATGGCGAAGGCCGGTATTCCGCCCCACGTCCTGGCGGCGATCCTGAATCACACGCCGGGCAGCACGCAGGGCGTTACGTCGATATACAACCGGTTCCGCTACACCGAAGAACGGCGCGCTGCGCTGGAAGCCTGGAGCCGGTTTGTTACCGCGCTCGGATCCGAAGCCAAAGCCGCCACCGCGTAACACCTCCGCTACAAAAAACAGGGTCCCACGAAAAAAGTGGGACCTTCCTGTTCAAATAGGGACCCCGTTCGAGCCACCTAGCCCCTATCGTGCGCCAGCACATGACACTGAAGGGCGCACATCTGACTATCCACAGAATAAACAGACACGCCATGACAGTGGTGTACTTCTAGCCGTCGAAATGATCCAGAAATCGCACTTATGGTTTACCGAACCGAACGAAAGGGAGAAACCGAATGAACCTAGACCAGACACACCCAAGCCGCTACAAGGCCGTTCTGCTGCGTAAGGGCGAACTCGCCAAGCGGCTCGGCGTAAACATCCGCACAATCGACCGGTGGCGCAAGCGTGGAGACATGCCCACAGAGGTCCGCTTGTCGCCAAAAGTTGTCGGCTTTCGCCTGGCTGACATCGAGCAATGGCTTGCCGATCGGCAGGCTGAACACGGGAGTGCGGCTTAGGAATGGCAGGACCAACAGAAAGGCCCGGGGGCTGGACTCCCCGGGCCGCTAACGATGCGGGTTGTGGACTCCAGAC
>DASUFH010000381.1:0-7192 GCA_036274645.1 Terriglobia bacterium | reverse complement strand
GAGGAGGGAGCGAGCGCAGCGAGCGACAGGTGAGGGCAAACAATCAGGGGATTGTCCCTTGATTGTTTGCCCTCACCTGGCCTTCGCTTCGCTCAGGCCCTCCTCTCCCAGCTGCGCTGGGAGAGGGCACGCCAGGCACGCCTCCGGCGTGCGGAATGGAGCGAGCCGCGGAGCGCGAGCCCGATAGAAGAGGCGAGCGACAGGTGAGCGCAAACAATCAGGCCAATTTTTTCCTTCCCTTAGACAAATCCCGCCGTCTAGTGTGTCTTCTCCCTCGAAGGCGGTATTAAGGATGTCCGGTGGGTAAGCCGATCGACCGTAACGAAGTCCGGCAACTCTATGAGCGGCAAAGCCGTGGCCTGCTGGCTTATGCCTGCTCCTTCACGGCCTCGTTTGCCGCGGCCGAGGACGCCCTGCACCAGGTTTTCGAGCGTCTGCTTCGAGGCGACATCGAAATCACCGGTTCGGCGGAGTCGTATCTCTACCGGGCCATTCGCAACACCAGCCTGAACCAGATCCGCGGCCGGTCGCGCGAAACCGAACTGGACGACGACATCAGCAGCCGCTGGTTCGACAGTCCGCCCGGACTGGAGCAGACCGCGCTCGAGCTGCAATCGAGTCTGCGGGATCTGCCGGAGGAGCAACGAGAAGTCGTCCTGATGCACATCTGGGGCGGCATGACGTTCGAGGAGATCTCCGTTGCGTTGGGCACATCGCCCAACACGGCGGCCTCCCGTTATCGATATGGACTATCGAAGCTGCGCGAGCAGTTTCAATCGCCGGCGCCGCCGGTTGGGGTGAGGAGGGCCTATGGAAGACGATTTCAATAACCAGGAATTCGAACGGTTTTTGCGTCAGTTCAGCCTCCGTACACCCAAACCGATGGACGCGCCGGCTTCTCCGGAGCGTATGGCGACGCCGTGGTGGGTTCCCGCGCGGCGCTGGGCGCTGGTGGCCGCAGGTCTGATCATTGTCGTCGCGTTGCCGCTGGCCATGCTGCGCCATTCCGGCCGTCCGGTCGTGCCTGAACCGGTGAAACGCGCCGGTGGAAACGCGCCCGTTCCGGCGCCTGTTCCGGCGCCGGGCCCGACGCCGGGTCCGTCATCCGTGCCGGGTTCGTCTTCAGGCGTTGCTGCATCAGGAAAGAACTCGAATCCGGTTACGGAGGTCCGGCCTTCCGGCCGGTCCCCGAAAGAATCCGGCCTCGCCCAGCGTGTTGCGCTGAATGAGTCTGCGGGACTCGCTCTACCAATCCCCGTCGATCTGGGCGGTCCGGACCGCTTCCTCACCCACGTTGCCACCGACAAGCCGATCTATCGGGCGGGCGAGCGAGTGTTCATCCGTGGCGTGATCCTTCGCGCCGAAGGCCACATGCCGCTGGCAGCTGCTGCGAGCGTCGCGCCATTTGTCGAGATCAAAGGTCCCAAAGGCGAGACGATTGCGTCCGGCAATGCTCCGGTCGTCAATAGCACGTTAGCGTTTAACTGGGACGTTCCCGAGGGTCAGGCGGGTGGCGAATACACCATTCGTATCTCGCATCCGATGACCGGCGACGCTCCGGCGGAACGCAAGTTCGAGATCCGCGCGTATCGCGCGCCGCGCCTGAAGAGCCAGATCGTGTTTGCGCGAGACGGCTACGGTCCCGGCGACACGGTTGCCGCCAGCCTCCATGTCGAGCGCGCCGAAGGCGGGATACCTGCGGGCGCGCGGGTTTCGGTGAGCGCGCGCGTCGATGGAACTGAAGTCTGGATGGGCGAAGGCGTCGTGGACAGCGCCGGCAACACCGGCGCGAGTTTCAAGCTTCCTTCCAGCATTGCCCGCGGCGAGGGCACGCTCGTCATGGCGATCGCCGACGGCGGAACAGTGGAGACCGCGGCGAAGACCATTCCGATTCTGCTGCGCACGGTCGATCTCGAGATGTATCCGGAAGGCGGCGATCTCGTGGCCGGCCTGGTCAATCGCGTCTATGTCGAAGGCCGTACGCCGCAGGGCCGACCCGCGGACATGGCGGGCATCATCGTGAACAAAGCGGGCCGGCAGGTCGCCACGTTCCGGACCGAACATGAAGGCCGCGGCCGGTTCTCGTTTACGCCGGCGCGGGGCGAGTCGTATTCGCTGAAGCTGACGGAGCCGGCCGGAATCCAGACGGTCTATCCGCTGCCGGAGATCAAAACGTCCGGAGTGGTCCTGTCATCGACGTCCGACATCACGCCAAAGCGAAGCAGCGTGACGGTACGCCTTGCGTCCACGACGGGTGGCGTGTACGACGTCAGCCTGAGCCAGCGTGGCAAAGAGATTTCGAATACTTCGGTCACGCTCAAATCGGTCCAGCCGCTGAACGTGACGTTCACGGTTCCGCGATCGCTCGATGGCGTGATCACCGCGACGGTGTATGACGACGGAAAGCCCGTGGCCGAGCGTTTGATCTTCCGTCAACCGGAGCATGCCCTCAACGTCAAGGTCACGACCGATCAGAAAGACTTCGTTCCAGGCGACAGGGTCACGCTTCATGTGGCCACCACGGACGACACCGGCAAGCCGGTCGGCGCGGTTGTGGGTCTCGCGGTGACCGACAGCAGCGTGCTCGAGATGATCGAGAAGCGCGCGCAGTCGCCGCAGTTGCCGGCGATGGCGCTGCTCGAAAGCGATGTCCGGGAACTTGCGGATGCGAGAGTTTATCTGGACGAATCTGATCCGAAATCTGCCCGGGCGACCGATCTGCTGCTGGGCACGCAGGGCTGGCGCCGCTTCGCCGCGGCCGATCTTTCGAAGTTTGTTGCCGCCGCCGGGGACGCGGCTCGCCGGGCGCTTGCGGTCCGGATTCCGCCACCGGCGCCGGCAATTCGCACGGCAGGCGGAGGCTCCACTGTCGGCACGTTGACCGGCGTTGTTACCGACGCGGACAAGGCGTTTCTGCCCGGTGTAACCGTGAAGGTTATCAATGAAGACACCGGAACCAGCCAATCCATGTTGACCAATGACGCCGGCGCCTATTCGTTCATCCTGGGTCCGGGAAATAATTATCGCTTGATCGCCGAGATGCCAGGCTTTGGGCGTTCGGAAGTCATCAAAATCCCGGTGCGTGCAGCGGACTCGATCCGGGTGGACATGGCGATGAAGATGGCGGATGTCCAGCAGGCGGTCGTCGTGGACGCGAGCAAGATCGACCCTCTCTTAAAAGACCCTGCCATTAGCGTGACGCTAAATGAGACGCTGGGACTGCCACTTGTCGGCAACGATCCGCTCGCGTTGATCATGACGTTGCCCGGCTATCGCGCCAATCCGCTCGGGCATGAATTCGACACGGTGGGCGGTCTGCCCATGACCATGATGAACACGACTCGCGATGGTCTGAGCGTGACCGACGGTTTCAACCCTGGAGGGGTTGGCGCGAACACCATCCTGAATCCGGACATGATCAGCGAGATGCGAGGGATTCTCCGGCCTGTCGACGCTGAAGCGGGACGCGGCAATGGCCAGGTTCAGATCGTGGCGAAGGCCCGGGACGACCGTTTTGCAGGCTTGAATACGGGACGTTTTGAAATGCCGCGCGGTCCTGTCGTTCGTGAATACGCGCATGACCGCCGGCCAGACTGGACGGCGGATTCCCGCGCCGACTTTACGGAAACGATCTACTGGAACGCCGGCGTGAGAACCGACGCGGCGACGGGTGAAGCCACCGTATCGTTCAATCTCAGCGACGCCGTGACGTCATTCAGCGTGCTGGCGGACGGCTACACCGAGAACGGCACGCTCGGTTCGGGCGCGGGCAGCATCGAATCGGTTCGCCCGTTCTTCGTCGAGCCGAAGCTGCCGCTGCAGGTGACCAGCGGCGATATCGTGCGGCTGCCCATCACGCTGGTCAACGGGACGGGCCGCAGTCTTGGGGGCGCGGAGATGGGCGTCAAGGCCGGAAGTGGATTGAAGGTCACGCTTCCTGGCGTTAGTGACGCGACCTTGAGCGCTCGAGAGCGTTCCCGGCGGATTGCCGAGATCGAAGTCGCGCGGGACTTCAGCGGGATCGCCGATCTGGAAGTCCACGCCGGGGCCGGCGATTATCGCGATACGGTGGCGCGCAGGCTCGATGTCCAGCCTTTCGGTTTTCCATACAACGCTGCTGGCGGCGGGATCCTGGAGCCGAATGGATCGCACACGTTTGAATTCACGCTTCCGGCCGAGACGATAGCGGGCAGCGTTTCTTCCAACGTCGTTGTCTATCCGACGCCTCTGGCCAGCATGACGGGGGCGCTGCAGGCGCTGCTGCAGCAGCCGTATGGCTGCTTCGAACAGACGAGTTCGACGAGCTATCCGATGGTGATGGCGCAGCAGTATTTCCTGACGCACTCGGGCGTGGCGCCGGCCATTGTTCAGCGCACGCGCGATCTGCTGGACGTGTCGTACAAGCGGCTCATCGGCTTTGAAACCCGCAGCAACGGATACGAGTGGTTTGGCGCGGATCCGGGTCACGAAGCGCTGACGGCATACGGGTTGATGCAGTTTACCGACATGTCGCTGGTGCGCAGCGTGGACAAGGACATGCTGGGGCGCACCCGATCCTGGTTGCTGGATCGCCGCGATGGTCAGGGTGGATTCAGCCGCAACGCGAAGTCGGTGGACAGTTTTGGCCGCGCTCCCGATGGGACGACGAACGCGTATATCACGTGGGCGCTGATCGAATCGGGTGAGCGCAACCTGGGCAGGGAAGTGAGCGCCGTCAAGGCATCCGCAGTGGCGTCGAACGACAGTTACGTTGTGGCGTTGGGGGCGAACATTCTGGCCGTGACTGGAGACCGTTCGGGCGCGCGTCAGTTGATGGAGAAGCTGGCGCGCGCGCAGAAGCCTTCCGGCGAAGTGACCGGCGCGGAGACGAGCATCACGCGTTCGGGTGGCGTGGCGCTGGCGGTGGAAACCACGGCGCTATCCGCGCTGGCCTGGTTGCGCGATCCTGCGTATGCGGCCAACGTTGAGAGAGCGGCGCAATGGATTGCCGAGTCCAACCAGAACGGACGTTACGGGTCGACGCAATCCACGGTGCTCGCGTTGCGCGCCATTGTGGCCTACGACGCGGCGCGCGCCCGGGCGAAGGCGCCCGGACGTCTGGTCCTGACTGTCGATGGAAAGGCGGCCGGCGCGCCGGTGGCGTTCACTCCTGAGATCGAGGGTGCGATCGTATTGCCCGATTTTGCCGCGGAACTCCGTCCGGGAAAGCACTCCGTGACGCTGCGCATGGAAGGCGGCGCGGCGATGCCGTTTTCCGTGAACGTGCAGTATTCCGCCGCGCATCCGGACAGTTCGGAGAAAGCGCAGGTGGGAATCGAGGTCGCGTTGAAGAATTCCCAGATCGAGGAAGGCGGCGCAACCGAAGCGATGGCGACGATCATCAATAAGAGCGCCGGCGTCATTCCGACGCCAGTCGCGATCGTGGGGATTCCGGGCGGGCTGGAAGCGCGGCACGATCAGTTGAAGGAACTGGTGAAGTCCGGAAAGATTGCCGCCTACGAAGTGACCGGCCGTGAAGTGATTCTCTACTGGCGATACCTCAAGGCCAACGAGCGGGTCGAGATTCCCCTGAGCCTGGTGGCCGCCGTGCCGGGCGTTTATACGGGACCGGCGAGCCGCGCGTACCTGTACTACACAGACGAATACAAGAACTGGGCGCCGGGCCTGAAGGTGACGATCGCGCCGCGCGCTGCGGCGCGGTAGTGCGTCGGCTGAAGATTGTCAGCTGGTTCTGCCGGAGGTTGTCCAACCTGCAATGTCGCGACATCGCTGACGACATAGTCCGGTAGTTTCCCGGTCTTTCTGCAGAAAAGCGGGTTATTTTTCGGCAGTTGTGTGGATGGTCACGGATGTGCAGCGCCGGGAACTCCTGGAGTAATCATGGGGGGGCCTGATTCGCGGTCAAAGCCAAAGCTGCTGGATGCGGTAAGAACGGAGATCCGTCTGCGGCGATACAGTCGAAGGACTGAAGAGGCCTATGTCGGTTGGGTCCGGCGCTATGTGCTGTTCCACGGAAAAAGGCATCCGGCGCAGATGCGTGAAGCTGAGGTGAGGGCTTTTCTGATCCACCTGGCGGAGGAATTGAAGGTTAGCGCCTCGACTCAAAATCAGGCGCTCAATGCGCTGGTCTTTCTGTATCGCAATGTGCTCAGGCTGCCGATAGGAGAATTGGAGCCGTTCGTGCGCGCCAGGAGACCGGGGAATCTGCCGGTTGTTCTCACGAGGCAGGAAGTGCAGGCGGTATTGGGTGGCCTGAGTGGTGTTTCAGCGATCGTGGCAACCCTGATGTACGGTTCCGGGCTCCGGTTGCTCGAGTGCCTGAGTCTGCGGGTGAAGGATCTGGACTTCGAACGCATGGAGATACGGGTCCGCCGCGGAAAAGGTCGCAAGGATCGCGTGACGATGTTGCCAGTGGCTTCGAAGGCCGATTTGCACCGGCAACTGGAAGTGGCTAAACGGATTCATCAGCACGATCTGGCCGTTGGAACTGGCCGGACCGCGCTTCCAGAGGCGCTGGTCCGGAAATATCCAAATGCGGAACGGCAATGGGGGTGGCAATTCGTATTTCCCGCCTCAGGCCGGTACCTTGATCGGGAGGCGGGATTTGAGCGTCGCCACCATGTCCATGAATCGATCATCCAGAAGGCAGTACGGCGCGCTGTTCTCAAGGCGGGGATCACCAAGCCCGCGACCTGCCATACTTTTCGTCACAGCTTTGCAACAGCGCTTCTGGAGAATGGCTATGACATCAGAACGGTCCAGGAACTGCTTGGCCATAGCCACGTCAGCACGACTCAGATCTATACCCATGTCCTCAATCGTGGCCGCCTCGCCGTCATCAGTCCGGCGGACCTCCCCGGACCGAATTAGGATAGGCCGCTCGCTCCTCCACTTTTGTGCGTTGTTTAATGTTCCATTGCCGCCCTCTTGATTTCCCGCTAAACTCTTACCGTTCAACCTTATGAAACGCGTGGAAGAGCGGATGAACAACTTAGGATAGGCCGCTGCGGCCTTCCATGTAGGGCGTTCGCTGTCAGCGCATAATTAGGATGTTGAACTAAACCGCTGCGCGGTGGCAGGACGACAGACCCTCGAGGAAAGTTTCCCTCTTCTGCATCACTATCGCCTCCAAAGCAGGCCCACTGGTGGGTGTGCTCTCACAGGAGGCGAACATGTCGCGAACAACAACGCC
>DASUFH010000380.1:0-7071 GCA_036274645.1 Terriglobia bacterium | reverse complement strand
TTTGGCCGTCACAGTCGGCGCCGCTTCAGCGGGTTGGGTTGGGACGGGTGTTTGGGCCGGCTCGGATGGCGCCGGATTCTCAGGGTTCGGGCTCTGGTTTTGGTTCTCGTCAGCCACTGATCTTATTCAATTCAAATTTTCTAACAGGAGGGAATGCCGCTGCCAAGAGCGGACCGCGCGACCACAAAAGAAGCGGTATTGGAGCACACGGTTTCTGTGGTGTCAACACGAAGAAGCTACCGTCCTCGGCGGCGCGGGGAGCGCGTCAAAGACCCTCCGCGATCACTTATTTTCCTGCGCCGCGGGCCTTCTTTTCAGCAGTTCGTCGATACTGATCGGACCACTGCCCCGCGTAGCGATGTAAAGAAATCCGAAGCACAGAGCGACCGTGATTTCACCGCCGTTCTCGATCGGAATAATGCTTCCCGTCCGTGGGATGTGCGCTATAAAGTATGCCACCGCCATCTCGCCGCTCGCAACAAAGGCGGCGCATGAAGTGAGGAATCCCATCAGCATCAGTGTTCCTCCGACGGTTTCGATGATGCCTGCGGCCGTCAGCAGGGGCGTGAGCGGAACCGGCCGTCCGCCGAAGGCGCCGAAGAGCCATTTGAGGCCGTGGCAGAGATAAAGAAACGCGAACACGGCGCGCATCAACGAGTACGCCACGCCGGCGTAGGGCCCGAGAAATCGGGTCATTGCTGGACCTCCCTGTTGTAATGGCCGCCGATAGTATCGAAAAGGGCGGAGAAGGCTCCAGGGAATTGGCGTGGGTCGTCCGGCCGGACATATGGAAGAAAGTTTCAGCGGGGCCTGCGGAGCGGACTGCCCGGTGGACTCAGGTCCTCCGGCGCAGGACGACTTGAAGGGCCTGTCCGATGAGGTCGATGGTCAGGCTGGCCGGCTCTACGGGGGCGGGAAGTCTCAGCAGCCGGAATATTTCACGCCCATCCGTCCCGGGTCCGGAGGTAATGAGCAACTGTTCTTCTGTCGCCTGTACCGTGAGATCCGAAAGCGGCTCATCGGGCAGATCGATCTCGATGACAAACCCCGCCGGATCGCGGGCGATCCGGGCTTCCGGTTTGTGGATCACGGCGCGCTCCGCGCGAAGCCAGTCATCGGCCTCCTGGCTCCAGGCGCATCCGCGGGCTTCACAGAATTCGTCGGCTTTTGCGCTCACCGTCTCGAAGATGCGCTCCAGTTCGCCGGCCAGCCGTCGCGCTCCGTATTCCTGGGAGGGACGTTCCTGCGTGTGGCTCATGGCGTCTCCTTTCCTGCGCCGGCAGGAAAGATAAACGCGCCGTTTTGAAGGATTGTGAACGGCCCGTGTAAAATTCAATAACCGGAAGGACCGAGAGAGGCCGGGAGAGAGTCCGTTTCACTATTTATTGATCTTGTAGCCACACATTATTCACACGGCGTTATCAAACTACGCTGTCCTCGAATTTGGCCGTTATGACATCGGTTGCCGCAATCGACGTAGGAAGCAACGCCATCCGCCTGGCGGTGGTATCGCTTGATAACGAGGGCCGTCGGGAAACCGTTCACACATCCCGCGAGGCCGTCCGGTTGGGAAAGGATGTGTTCTCGATCGGGCGGATCTCCGACGAAACTATGGACCGCGCGCTGGAGGCGTTCGAACGTTTGCGCGAGCAGATTGACCGCTTTGGCGCGGTCACCGTCCGCGCGGCCGCCACGAGCGCGGTACGGGAGGCCGCCAACCGTGACCTCTTTGTCGCTTCGGTGGCCGGCCGTTGCCGGATCCCTCTGGTCGTGATCGGACCGGAGGAGGAAGCGCGGTTGGTGCATCTGGCGGTCAAGGAGCGGATTTCTCTCAAGAACCGGGTGGCCCTGCTCATCGACATCGGGGGCGGAAGCGTCGAAGTCAGCATTGCGACGCAGACCGGGATCCTGTCGACGGAGAGCTACGCCATGGGCAGCGTTCGGCTGCTCGAGACTCTCAAGCACGAACGGCTGGGCGAACGGCGCTTTAACCGTCTGATGGAGCGTTATGTGGAATCGATCGAGCGGCGGCTCAAGCGCGAACTCGGGAATCAGACGGTCGATTGCTGCATCGGCGCCGGAGGCAGCATCGAATCTCTGGGCGCCCTGCGCCGCGATCTCCTGGGCAAGAGCAACACCTCGAAGGTTGCGATCGACGATCTGGCGACCATCATCAAGGAACTGGAAAAGATGGAGGTCGCCGATCGAATCGCACAGTTGCGGCTGCGTCCGGATCGGGCCGATGTGATCGTTCCCGCCGCCATCGTGCTTCACAAGATTCTGCGTGTCGCCGGCGTCGACGAGGTGGCCATTCCCGGCGTCAGCCTGAAAGACGGGCTGATTTCCGAAATGGTGTCCGAAGAACTGTCGCACGAGACTCGTCTCGACTACGACCAGATCATCGCTTCGGCGCTGGCGCTGGGACGCAAGTACGCGTTCGATGAGCCGCACGCGCGGGCCGTGGCGGATCTGGCGCTGCAGATCTTCGATCAGACGCGGGCGGCGCTGGACTATCCGTTCGAGAAGGACAGCCGCACGCTGCTGGAGGTGGCGGCGCTGCTTCACGACATCGGCCAGTTCGTCAACGTGTCCAACCATCACAAACATACGCTGTATCTCCTGCAGGCCAGCTCCGTGATCGGGCTGACGTCTGCGCAGATGGAAGTCGTGGCCAACGTGGCGCGCTATCACCGCAAGTCGGCGCCCAAGCCCCAGCATCGTAATTACGAGCAGCTGTCCGCCAGACAGCGCACGAACGTCGCCGGCCTGGCGGCCATATTGCGCCTGGCCAACGCGCTCGACCGCGAGCGGGCCGGGGCCGTCCGTTCCGTCGAGATTGCGTTCAAGAAGCCGAAGTTCATCATGAAGCTGTTGGGCGAGGGCGAGATGCTGCTGGAACGGTGGGCCCTGTCAGAACAGCGCGACCTGTTCGAAAACGTGTTCGGCGTGAAGCTTGTTGTTGAAGGGAGCGAGTCATGAGCGGGAATCGTTCCGTGACCGGAAAGCTGATCGCGGTGGAAGGACTCGACGGTTCGGGGAAATCCACCCAGATTCACCTCCTGAAACGGTGGCTGGAACTCGAGGGCTACAAGATCTTCTTCACGGAATGGAATTCGTCGGCGCTGGTCCGGAAGGCAACCCGGAAAGGGAAGAAGCGTCAGCTCCTCACGCCGACCACGTTTTCACTCATCCATTGCACCGATTTCGCGGATCGCTATGAGCGGCAGATTCTGCCGCTGCTGCACGCCGGCTATATCGTCCTGGCGGACCGGTACATCTATACGGCGTTTGCGCGAGACGCCGTGCGCGGTTGTGATCGCGACTGGATCCGCCAACTGTACAGCTACGCTCGTCCCCCGGATATCACGTTCTTTTTTAACGTGCCCCTGCCCGTGGCCCTCAAACGCATTCTCGACGGAAGACCCCAGCTCAAGTTTCACGAGGCGGGAATGGACATGGGCTACTCATCGGATCCGGCGGAGAGTTTCCGGATATTCCAGGAACACATCAACGACGAATATCGGCGCATGGCCCGGGAGCATGGGTTTGTCAAAGTCGACGCCACCGAGTCCCCCGAAGCCCAGCAATTCAAGGTGCGCCGGTATGTGGAAAAAGCAATCGACCTCCCGCGCTACCGCTGGCGTGAGGCGCCGTATCTGGGGGCTGGACTGTGAACGGTTCGAAGCGTTTTTACGGAAAGGGCATTCCCAACGTCGATCCGAGCGGATTGGGAGGACGTTTGATTGTCGTGGAGGGCGCCGACGGTTCGGGCCGTTCGACACAGATCGATCTGCTGCGCGACTGGCTTGAACGCCGCGGGTTTCCGACCGTGAACGTAGGGCTGAAGCGCTCCATGCTGGTGAGCGAAGAACTCGAGTCCGCCATGCAGGGAAACATTCTCGGCGCGCGAACGCTCAGTCTTTTCTACGCCACCGATTTTGCCGACCAGCTGGAAAACGTGATTCTTCCCGCGCTGCGCGCCGGATTCATCGTTCTGGCCGATCGCTACATTTACACCCTGATGGCCCGGGCCATCGCCCGCGGGGTCGAGCCCGAGTGGATCCAGTCGGTCTACGGCGTGGCGCTGGCGCCCGACGCGGTGTTCTACATCGAAGTCCGTCCGGAGATCCTTCTGGAGCGGAACCTGCGGAAACACGCCGCGCTCGACTACTGGGAGTCGGGGATGGATATCAACCGTTCGCAGAACATGTACGACAGCTTCATTCAGTACCAGAAAAAGATTCAGAGACAGTTTCGCCAGATGCAGAAGGTCTATCAGTTCGAAACCATTAATGGGAATCGCGCTCCCCGGGCGATTCAGCAGGATCTGCAGAGAAAAATTGAACCGATTTTGAATGGAAAGCCTCATGAAACCGAACCCATCGTCAAAACCGAATTCCAGGCTTCAGAAAGAATTGTTGCAAGGGTTGGAGCACCTGCGCGCCGAGGCTAAGGAAATTTCACGCCTGTACGTGGCGAATCTTCAGCGGGACATGGTTCAGTTGATGGATTTTGTCCAGGTGTCGGCGGCCGAGCCGGTGAAAGGCCGCCGGCGGACGGAAGCGCTGGCGCGCATGAAGAAGGCGCTCGACGCCCTCGACGTGAAACCCGACAAGGGCCGGCGCAAGGATCTGCGCAGAATTGAGCGGGCGATCAGCTCGATGATGAAATGCATCTCTACGTCTTGAGGCACGCCATTGCGGAGCCCCACGGAACGCCGGGGTTCGCGGACGAGGACAGGCCGCTGACCAGCGAGGGGCGCCGGAAGATGAAGGCGATCGCCAGAGGGATGCAGGCGATGGGTCTTGAATTCGACCGGTTGATCTCGAGCCCTTATCCCCGCGCCCGCCAGACGGCGGAGATTGTCTCCGCCGCCTTTTCGCTCGACATCGACATCTGGGACTCGCTCAAACCGGACATCCGGCCGCAGCAGACGGTGGCCGCGCTGGCGCGGGCGCCGGAGGAGCGCGTATTGATCGTGGGGCATCAGCCCCATCTGGGTGCGCTCGTATCCCTGCTCATCGCGGGCGATCCGGGCGCCGGGATCGAACTGAAAAAGGGAGGCCTATGCAAGCTGACGATGGACGCTGTCCGGTCCGGCCGTTCGGCCACGCTCGAGTGGTTGATGACTCCCTCGTTGTTGCGGCAAATCGGCCGGAGGAGGTAACAGGATTGTGAGCGCCTATGTGTTGATTGTCGAAGATGACCGGGATGTCGTCAGCCTGCTGAAGTACAACCTCCAGAGCGAAGGATTTTCCGTCGCGACTGTGTCCGACGGCAGCCTGGCCATGGCGGAGATCCGCCGGCGCCGTCCGGATCTGCTCATTCTCGACCTGATGCTGCCCGGCATCGGCGGCCTCGAGATTTGCCGCATGCTGCGGCGGAGTGAGCGTGAGGCGTCGATCCCCGTGTTGATGTTGACGGCCAGAAGCGAGGAGTCCGACCGTGTGGTCGGGCTCGAAGTGGGCGCCGACGACTACATGACCAAGCCGTTCAGCGTGCGCGAACTCATCGCCCGTGTCCGCGCCCTGCTGCGGCGCTCCACTCCGGAGCGTTCCTCGCAGGCCATTCACTACGACGATCTCGTCGTCGATCCGCAGGAACACCGGGTTCGGGTTGGCGGAAATGTCGTGGAACTGACGGCTCTGGAGTTCCGCCTTCTGTTCGAGCTGGCTTCACATCCGGGCATGGTGTTTTCCCGCGACCAGCTCCTCGACCGGGCCTGGGGACACGACCGGAGTGTCACCCCGAGAAGTGTTGATGTCTATGTGCGGCGTCTCCGTGAAAAGATCGGGGCCTTTGCGGAAGACAACGACTATATTCAGACCGTGCACGGTGTTGGCTACCGTTTCAAGGGGCGCTGAATCCCCTTGAAACCAGTGGGAATAGCCTCTGAGCGAACAGCTGGCGCCCTCCCGTTCCGCTGCTCCGGATTTTCCCCTGAGCGCGGTCGATTCGGCCCCTGTCGTATAATGCGCCTATGATTCCACGGAAACCGACTGCCTGGGCGTCGCGGCTAACACTCCGGTCGCCGTGGGTCAAAGTTGCCCTGGCGGCATTTCTCTTTGCGCTGATGGCCGGATCGGCGGTTCTCGTCTATTACTACAATTACTATTCCCGGATCATTGAGCGGAGGCTCAGCGGGGAAGTGTTTCAAAACACGGCCCGAATCTACGCCGCTCCGTATCAGGTCCGGGTCGGGCAGAAGATAACGCTCGAATCTGTCGTGGCGCGGCTGCAACGCGCCGGCCTCGAACCCAAGGGGACACCCGGCGCCGATGAAGGCATCTATGAAGTGGCCGCCCGCCGCGTTACCGTGGCGCCGGGGAATGGGGAAGCGCTGCGACTGGATTTCGACAAAAATACGCTGGTTCGCATTGCGCGACCCAAACTGGGGGACGTCGATTCGGCCTCGCTGCCTGCCGAGCTGGTAACCAATCTTTTCGACCAGAACCGTGAGAAACGGCGCATCGTGGAATACGGCGACCTGCCTCCGATGCTGGTCAATGCGCTCATCGCCTCCGAGGACCAACGGTTTTACAAACACTGGGGCATCGATCCCGTCCGCATTGTGGGCGCCGGTCTGGCAAATCTGCGCAACACCTCACGCCTTCAGGGGGGAAGCACGATCACGCAACAGCTGGCCCGGAACTTCTTCCTGAGCGCGGATCGGTCCCTCAGCCGGAAAGTCAACGAGGCGTTCATCGCGATCCTTCTCGAGCAGCGCGTCAGTAAACAGCAGATCCTGACCATGTATTCCAACGAGGTCTATCTCGGCCAGAGGGGGTCGTTCGGTATTCACGGGTTTGCGGAAGGCGCCGCCGCCTTCTTCGGGAAGGATCTGACGGGACTGACATTGCCGGAAGCCGCTACGCTGGTGGGAGTCATCCCCGCTCCGAATCCCTACTCTCCGGTCAATCATCCTGAAAAGGCCAAGGAGCGGCGCAATCTGGTATTGCGCGCCATGAACGAACTCGGCTTCATTACACCCGAGGACTTCGAGAAGGCCAGGAAAGCGGATCTGAAGGTTGTTCCGCAAACCATTGACGCGACGGATGCGCCCTACCTGAT
>DASUFH010000379.1:0-4091 GCA_036274645.1 Terriglobia bacterium | reverse complement strand
GATCAACGAACAATGAAAGAGCTCCATCGGACAATCGACAACAGCCAATGGACAATGGACAACCGTGGGGAGGAAGAGGCGCTGGACCGTCCATGTCCCTGTGTTACAGTACCCTTCAATCTGCCTATGAAACTGCTTCAGACCGAAACCCCATCTCCAAACCGGGAAAACGCACTTGGATAGTTTTCGGGGTCTGATCGATCTGATCCAGAAGGTACTGGACGTTGACGGGCTGATTCAGTGGGGCGGGGTCGCAGGAGTCACGGGGATTATCTTCGTGGAGACCGGGCTGTTCTTCGGTTTCTTTCTGCCAGGAGACTCGTTGCTGGTCACGGCCGGCATCATCGCCGCCGCCGACAAACTCGATATTCGCTGGCTGATTGCTCTGGCGAGCCTGGCGGCCATTGTCGGAGACCAGGTGGGCTACGTGATTGGCCGCCGCGCGGGAAGCGCTTTGCGCCAGCGCTACGCGCGGTTCGACAAACATCTGGACCGCGCCCATGCTTTCTACGAAAAGTATGGGTCGAAGACGATCGTTATCGCGCGGTTTGTGCCCATTGTGCGAACATTTGTACCGGCGGTGGCGGGCGCTGCCCAGATGAACTATCGGCGATTTGTGACGTACAACATCGCCGGCGGACTACTCTGGGTCTGGGGAATGACTCTTGCCGGTTACAGCGTTGGCAAGACTATCCCCAATATCAAGGACTACCTCCATATCGTTATTGTGATCGTCGTTGTGCTGTCCCTCCTGCCCGCCGCCTATGAATGGCGCAAACACAGAAGAGCATCACTATGATCATGCGTCGTTACGCGTTAGGTCTTTTTTCTCTGCTCCTTGTCTCGGCGCCATCATCCGCTCTCATTGCCCAGGATCCCGAGCAATCGTTCCGGATGAGTGTCGACGTCGACATGGTCGAACTGAGCGTCAGCGTCACTGACGAGCGAGACCGCCCGATAGGGAGCCTGCAGAAGGAAAATTTCAAGATCCTGGAAGACCAGGTTGAACAGCCCATCGTCGTGTTCCGCCACGAAGACATTCCGTTGAGTCTCGGCCTGGTAGTCGACAACAGCCGCAGCATGGAGCCCCGCAAGGAACGTCTGGACGCGGCGGCGACATCATTTGTCCGGCAGAGCAATCCAGAGGACGAAACCTTTGTCGTTCACTTCGACTCCGACGCCCGGCTGACACGGGGATTCACCCATGATGTCCCGGACCTGGAGAAAGCGCTTGCCTCCGTCCAGCCGTTTGGCGAGACCGCCATCTATGACGCGATCGGACTCGCGATCGGTGAAATGGGACATGCCAGGTACCGCAAGAAAGCAATTCTGCTGATCACCGACGGTGTGGATAACGTTTCCCACGCCACCCTCGATCAGACGGTTGAACTGGTCAAGCGCGGAGGCGTCGCCGTGTACATTGTCGGACTACTCAGCGCCTCCGGCGGCATTCAGGCGGAAGAATCCCTGATTCGCCTGGCCGACGCGAGCGGTGGCCACGCCTTCTTTCCCAGCACCGTGGATGAAGCGCACGCGGCCATGGAAAGAGTCGCCAGAGATCTCCGGGAGCAGTACACGATCGGTTACTTCCCGACGAATCCGGACCGCAATGGCGCATGGCGCTCCGTGCGTGTGGAGATTGCCCTTCCCGGCCGGGCGGTGGCCCGCCTGAACGCGAAATACCGTCACGGGTATTACGGCCCGGAAGACCGGCAGGAAGAAAGACCCTAGCCGCATTTTCGCCGGCTTACGTCCGAAAACGCCTTCAGACCCTCGTCAGGATCTCCGGTCCCGCTTCCGTCACGGCGATGGTGTGTTCAAAATGGGCTGAGGGCCGGCCATCCAGCGTCACCACGGTCCAACCGTCTTCGAGGACCCGAACCTTCTCCGTTCCGAGATTGATCATCGGTTCAATGGCGATCACCAGGCCCGGCTTGATTTTCGGACCTTTTCCATTCTGGACGTAGTTCAGCACCGGCGGATCTTCGTGCAGCCGCCGGCCGATGCCGTGTCCACAGAACTCCCGTACAATACCGAAGCCATGCGCCTCCGCCAGCCCCTGCACGGCGGCTGAAACATCGGCCAGATTGGCGCCCGGCCGCGCCGCTTCAATCGCGCGATGGAGACACTGTTCAGTCACCTGCAGCAGGTTTTCGACTTCCGGCGGGATGGAACCGATGGGAATCGTTACGGCGGAATCACCGTAGTACCCGTCGTAAATTACCCCGAAATCCAGACCGATGATGTCCCCTGTCTTGACCACGCGTTTGGCTGAAGGAATGCCATGAACGACTTCCTCGTTCAACGATATGCAAATACTCGCGGGATAGCCGCGATAGCCCTTGAAGGCGGGCTTCGCTTTTCGCTTGAGCGTCATCTCGTGAGCCAGACGGTCGATATCGGCGGTCGTCATCCCTTCACGCACGATCCCCCGTAATTCCACCAGGATCTCGGCGACGATCCGGCTCGCGGGCCTCATGGCATCGATTTCGCGTGCCGTTTTGAGGTTAATCATTCACACCATTCTCCTCGCTCAAAGCTATAATTGCGCGGCTATTAATTGCGCGGCGCGACCGGCGGGCCCTGGGCCGCCGGTCGTCGTTCCACAAACGGAGATTCTTTAGAAAGTATGGCCGATACGAAACTCACCGGTAAAAAAGTTCTGATGATAATCCCTCCCACGCAATTTCGCGACGAAGAGTTCTTCGAACCGAAGGCAATTCTCGAACGCGAAGGCGCGGTCGTTCAGGTGGCGTCCACCTCGAAGCGGACCTGCTACGGGATGAAAGGTGGTGTTATCGACGCCACCCTCGCCATCGCCGAAGCGAGAGCGGACGACTATGACGCGCTGGTCCTTTGCGGCGGATCGTCGGCGCCGGAGTTCCTCTGGAACGATAAGAAACTTCACGAACTCACTGCGGCCATGGCCAGCCAGAGCAAGATTGTCGCCGCCATTTCACTGGCCACCGTGGTACTGGCCAAAGCCAAGCTGCTCGAAGGCCGGCAAGCGACCGTCTATTTTCTACCTCAGGCTGTTCAGGAGTTGAAGAACGCGGGAGCGACTGTCTCTTCCGAACCGCTGGTTATTCAGGACAGGATGATTCTCGCCGAAGGACCGCGGGAATCGACGCGATTTGGGGAAGCCATTCTCCAGGCGCTGGCCAGTTGACGGGGACCGGCGCGTTCCGCGCCGGTCCATCAATTCCTGTCCGGGTTACGGTCTTTCCTCGTTGGAGGTAGCGGCGGCGGGCGCCGTCGCCGACGGCCAGTTGACGGGTTTTGTTCCCGTTGACGCGCCATCCACCCGATAGCTTTCCTGCCGGACCTCGACAAGATCGAGGTAGTACGTTCCCTTGTCGATCGAATAGAGGAGGCGCCAGGCGCGCTGGGGAATGGGACCCTGCGTGCGGGGATCACCGCGTTCAATCGTGCGCAACGCCTTGGCGATGACGCTGCGCGCCGTCTCATTGGTGGCGCCGATTCGAACGAACTGTTTGGCCGGAATATCCACCGGTCTCGAATTCGTAACACGCCCTCCGGCGCTGGCTTCGGATTCCAGCTTCTCGAACTTCACGAGTTGCCCGCTCGCCCTGGAAACAAGATCGACGATCAGCGCAAATGTCGCCTGGGTCGTGCGCTGTTCGACGGGAAACGTAATCGGATAATCCAGCACGCGCCGCGGCGCAATCCAGTTCCCCTCCCGCGATCTGAACTTGTCGGGCAACACGACCCAGCCATACCCACCCGACTCCACCGCGCCAAGATAGCCCTGCGTGTAGGAGCCCGGGAGCTGCTTGTTGTTGTATTCCGTAATCAGGGCCGGAAGCAGGGCGCCCAGCGATCCATCCACCGGTTCGGCCAGCAAATGGCTTCGCGCGTCGACGACCATCTTGTAATCAAAATTCGCCGGCGTGAGGGTCACGATGTCCTTGACGGGCGCTTTAGGATTGGCCGCATCCGGAAAGCCCGCCGTTCTCTTGATGTCGCCGGCCTTTTCCCGCGTGCCTTCATAGGCCCAGAGGGGATCTTCGTAGGAGATGGGCCGCCCGGTCCGTCGCTGCAACAGCTCGACAATCTCCAGCATCGGCCTG
>DASUFH010000378.1:0-9296 GCA_036274645.1 Terriglobia bacterium | reverse complement strand
TCGTGAACGATCCCGTCCGGGGACAACATATCGAAGGCTCGTCCGCCGGCCTTGGTCCGGCTATTGTGGCAGCCGAAGCAGTAATCCTCGATGACTCCCCACGGCCCATTCGCTGCGGCCACCGGCGTCTTAACCGTCTGTGTCGCGACGGACCCGACGCTGCCGAACACCCAGCAAGTAGCCAGCAGAGCTGCGATTACGTAGTGCTTCACCAACATCCACGCTCCTGATTCGCGGTCCTGACCTTGTGATGCAAAAAGCGCCCAGCCGCAAGACTTGGGGGAATTATCCAGCGACGCTGCGGGTCTGTCCACAGTTTCCCGCGCCGCGTTCGGAACCGCCACTGCCCTGCCCTGGAACCGGGCATCCGGCCAGGGGGCTTGCGTTCGGACGCAGTCGACACGATTGGGCGCTCGTTGCGCCCCTGGACCGCCCCGGAATCTGCAGATATTTGGAAAGGTTCGCCGCGTCAGGAACTTCCGGGCGGTGGTGGATCAGGCCGCGTCGCGACGATCATCCCGCGAGCCGGAGAGAGAACCTGGAGCGTTCAGACCGGCGTTCGGATCGATGCCCACGCCGAGACGTTCAACCAGTTCGCCTCCTAACCAGCCTCCAACACCCGCCAATGCGCCGGCCACAAACGAGAGCGTCAGCGCCAGCGCCCCCGGAACAAGCGGGTGGTCGTAACGCAGAGCCCAGCTTCCGACAAACAGGATGACCACAACAACATTCACCAGACCATGCCAGGCTCCGACCGCCCTGGCGCGCGTGCCCGAAGGGATGGTCCGCCAGTCCCAAAGGCCGAAGACGGCGGCCAGAAGTCCCCCGACCACCCCAGCCCCTATCATGTAGAAAGCAATGCCGGTCCACAGCGGATTACCGCTAAATAACGAAATCAGATCGAAAACAACCGCCGTGGCCAGCAGCCCCAACGGGAACACGATGAGCATGGGATGAATCAGATGACCGAGAAACCTTGCTTTGCGGTTCATAGATTCGTCCTCCCAACAACCCTGGCAGCACGCCGACTGCCGCGTGGAAGCGATTCATTCGCGTTTGAATCAGGACCGGACGGAACCGCCTATTGAAGGATCAATACGTCAACTCCGGCCTTTCGGAAAGACGCAAAACCCGAGTCGAACGTAACGAAACGAAGAGAATGTCCCCTGGCGAACGCGGCCAGATAGGCATCCATCCAGAGTTTTGGAGAAGCGGAACGCAGGCCGGCCATACCAAGCCAGGATGACTGAAAATCGGGGGGCTCACGGTCAACGAACTCGAAACGCGGATCGGCCATGAGCTGGTTCAGCAGAGAGGCCGCATTCGCATTGGTCTGAACCTCATCCTGCATCACCGCTTCCGTCGTCAGCAGGCGCAACAGGGACATCTGCGTCTGCCGGCACAGCGTCACCGTATCCTGGGCCCCGAAACCGGCAATCCAGTCCAGCGCAGCATCGTGATGCGGATGCGCGGCCACGACCGCAGCCAGGATCACATTACTGTCGCAGAGATGCCGCATAGCGCTCCAGTTCTTCAGCCAGCTCAACCCTGGAGGCAATATCGTCCGGTACTTTCAGGATCCTCTTCTTCCGGGATGACGCGATCATCGGCAAGGCGGCTTTCGGTTGGTCCATCGGAAGCCGGCGTGGAGATTGCAGGACCATCCGCACGCCTTCTTCAACAAGTTCACGAAGCTTCTGCCCCCGCAAGGCCGCCACCGCCTTCAGCTGGCGGTAAAGTTCATCATCGAATTCGATCGTGGCTTTCATAGAAGCAAGGTTACCATGAAAACAATATAACTGGGTTGATGCGTCAGGGTCGGCAAAATCGGGCATACTACGGCGAAAGGAGAAGCCGCTTGAACAAGATCAAAACACTGGCCTGGGTGGCCGTGAGCGTTTTCGCCACGTCCATCCTCATTTTCACCGTCGCCGCGCAGCAACCGCGCAACGTGGACGCCAACGTTCTCAAGACTGCCGGGACGGACAAGGATGCTCTGCCGGGATCCTGGCTGACCTACGGTCTGACCCAATCCGAACAGCGCTACAGTCTGCTGAAGCAGATCGACGAGTCGAACGTCGGCAAGCTGGGCCTCGCCTGGTCGGCGCCGCTGGTCCCTGCGGCCGGAGGACAGGGTGGCACCGAAGGAACGCCCCTGGTGTGGAACAACACGATCTACCAGCCGATGGACAACAGCATCGTGTACGCGCTCGACGCGCGCACCGGCGAACAGAAGTGGATGTACGACGCCAAGATCGATGCGGCCACACGCAGCCATATGTGCTGCGGAACGCACAACCGGGGACTCGCAATCTCGGAGGGCAAGATCATCCTCGCGGCCAACGACGCCCGCCTGATCGCGCTCGACGCCATCACCGGCAAAGAGCTGTGGCAGAGCAAAGTCGCGGACATCAATCAGTACTACTCGCTGACGATCGCGCCGCGCATCGCCGGCGACAAGGTCGTGATCGGCGTGGCGGGCGGCGAATACTATATTCGCGGTTTTTTCGCGGCATATAACCTCAAGGACGGGTCGCTCGCGTGGAAGTTCTATACGGTTCCTCCCAAGCCGGGGCAGCCTTTCGAGGACAAGGCCCAGGAGGATGCGGCCAAGACATGGACGGGCGACTGGGCGAAATACGGCGGCGGCGGCCCGGTGTGGGATGGCCTCGTGTACGACCCCGATACGAATCTCGTGATCGCCGGAACAGGCAATGCCGAACCGTGGCCGCAGGAAATGCGCAGCATTCCCAAGTCCGAATTCGGGAAGTGGGACAGCCTCTACACGTGCTCGATCGTGGCCGTGGACGCCAGCACCGGTAAGCTGAAGTGGTTTTACCAGACCGTCCCGACCGACAGCTGGGACTTCGACTCCGTCGGCGGTTTCATCATGGCCGATATCCAGATCGGGGGCCGCACGCGCAAAGTCATCATGCAGGCGCCCAAGAGCGGTGTGTTCTATATTCTGGATCGCACCAATGGAGAGTTCGTCTCGGCCGAGCCCTTTGTCCCGGTCAACTGGGTCACGGGCTTCGACAAGAAGAACAACGGCAAGCCGATCATCAATCCGGACGCTTATTACGACCAGACCAAGACGGTCGTGATCTATCCCGGTGGCGGCGGCGCGCACAACTGGGCGCCGATGTCCTACAACCCGAACGCCGGTCTGGTTTACCTGCCCTACACCGCCAGAAGCTACACCTTTACGGCAGCCGCCGAACCCAACCCCAACGCGGGCGGCGGCGCGCATGGAGTGGGTGGCCGGGGCGGCCTGGAAACAGTCACGCCGATGCCGGTCTGGGGACCCGATAACGTGGGCAGTGGTGGACTCCAGGCGCGCGATCCCAAAACGAACCAGATCAAATGGGTGAAGTCGGGAAGGGGCGGCGCGACCGGCGGTGGCACGATGACCACAGCCAGCAACCTCCTGTTTCAGGTTGCGGGCAGTTCACTGTACGCCTACAAGGCGGATACCGGCGCCGAGCTGCTGGCGCTGCCTTTCAATCTCACCGGCGCGGCGCCACCCATCACGTACATGGCGGACGGAACGCAGTACATCGGCTTCGCAACGGGCACGCAGTTCCTGGCGCTGAAGGTGGGTGGCACAGCGGCCATGCCCACCGCTCCGGCTCGCGGCGGCGGCGGCGGCCGCGGCGGTGGCGCCCGTGGTGGCGCTCGCGGCGGCGCGCGCGGTGGCGCTGGAGGACCGGCGGCGCCTCCGTTGCAACCCGCCGGCGCTCCGCGCTAACCAGCTTCCGTCTGCTTGTAGGGGCGGTCTATGACCGCCCGACGTTTCGGACTGGAAATCTCTGGGCGGTCATAGACCGCCCCTACAAGCAGGCGTGAACCGAAAATTGTTCTCATTAACTAACGCGCAACGCTCCGGAGAAGCACTTCGATCGGTGGCGGTGGCGTCTCCCCAACTGCGAGCCCCTTGTTTTCAATATTGATGCTGGCCTGTGTAACCTCGGCTAGCAGTGGGTTGGGAGAGCCGCTGCTCGCCGCGAACACTCGATAGTGACCCTCTGGAACGGCGGGAATCGTAAATGCGCCGTTCTGGTCAATCGTCGGCCGAAATCTTCCAACTTCCTGATATAACGCAATCCCGAACGCCACGTCATCGGGAAGTAGCGCAATATCGATCAAACCTATGGGGCCTGGTCCATCGACTGTGACATGTCCCCGCACTTCCACGCCTTGATGGACACGAACCGCAACACCTCGTAGGTCCGACGTTTCAACAGTAATCGGTGTCCGCCCGAAAGCTATTGGAAGACGCGCCTTGCCCGGAGGCGCCGACGTACCGAAGCCAGAGTTATCCGGGAGACTCGCAAACAAAACGTAGGCGCCCGACGGCACGTTGCCAATCTCAAAGCGACCGTTTGTGGGACTGTCCATGGTTGCGCGCCACCCGGCCAGGCGCCGGCCAGCAAACCCGCCGGTCGCTTCAATAAGATAAATGTTCGCTATTGGCGCTCTGACCCCGCCTTGCGGGGTAGTAGTTTCTCGTGTCACGGAAGCAGCTGCCGGTATGGCGCTCACAACTTGACCGTGTATAGTCACGCCGCCGGGCCCCGTCAATGTGGTGACCCCGGACGTATTGGCATTTGCATCAAAAGGATCAAGTGTTTTTCCAACATCGAATACAGAGAAGTTGAGAACGACGTCCTTGTCTGCGACCGTGACGGGCGCCGGTCCTATCCAATATCGTGGAGCGCCTCCTTCAGTACATGCCGCATACCTGCCGGGAGGAACGTTGCGAACCTCGAAGCTCCCGTCAGGCGCCAACGGACCTGCGTAGTCGGTCCGAAATCCGTCACGAGGACCGCACTCAAAACCCGAAAAGAGAAAGACGTTTGCGGGAGGAGCGCAGCCATGGGAAGGACAATTCAGCAAGAATGCTAGTGATATGCCTGGGCCAATGCCGCCGAGCCGTCCACTGACGCGGAACCCCGAAGTGCGGCTCGACCGCAGCGGTGCCGTTTGAGTTTGTGCCTTAACCAACACGCTGGCGCCAGTCCAAATGACTACCGAACCAATCGCGCCAAGTATTGTCCCAATTGCGGTCATCCGATACTTTCGTCGCTGCAATACAAAGAGGGCCCAACTTGACCAAAGGATGCAGACCCGCCTCGGTAGGCTAGATTTCACAGTTGTATCTCCCTTCCCCAAGCTGAAACCGCCGTCGATATCATGTGGGGACCCGCTCAGATTCCAGTTATCGACATGCGCTTTTGTTCTGAAGACGTCCCATTGTGCTATTGCGGAATCCGGCGCCGGATCAGCCAGTGAGTTTTAGCGATTTTTTACTTTCTGGGCTATATCGCGTGTGTCCATAGGGCCGAAACCTCGGACATCCACAGAGAATATAGAAAAATAGACGGAACGTCCCCGCGTCGATATCCAACGGGAATGTCAGTGATCTAGAAACGTATTATTGAACGGTTTGGGCTCGATCGCGGGCAGAAGGCCGCTTCGATGTCCAAGGGGCCGAAGAAGAGAGCCTTGGACGTCGTGGCCGAAGTCTTGTTCATTTCTGGGTTGATACTCCTGTCTTTGGGCCTCAACAGCGAACCGTCAGGCGTTCCGCTGCTTGTCGTGGGATTCCCGCTCTTGCTTGTGGGGTTTGGAGCTGGGGTCGGGGTATCGCTCGCCCGGCGGTCTCAAGGAACGCCTAGTAGTCGAAATTCGACGCCCTCTCACTTCTGACATCCGCGAGCCTTTGAACGTGACCGGCCTTCCCTTCCTCCTTCCTCTCCGATTCCACCCTGAGGCCTCAGTTTCATAAGCCACCTCATGACGTAGCAGTCCGGGGCGTCTCAATTCAGATATCAGGACACGACCCTCACGCGGCCATCCGTTGGCGCGATTCCCCGCGCTTCGGACCTGCGATGATTCCCCGTCTGGACTCCGCGATGAATGAGAGCAGGGTTTCAACAAATGGCGTTCTCTCCACCTCGTCCTTGATCCTTTCCACAGCCTGCGAAACGTTCAATCCGGATCGGTACAGTAACCGGTAGGCGTGATCGAGCGAAGAAAGCGATCGCTTGTCAAGTCCCCTTCGGCGCAACCCGACGATATTCAATCGTTCGAACACGAGCGGTTCGCGAGCCGCGAGGATGTAGGGCGGAACGTCTTTGGTAACCCGGTAGCCGCCTCCGATCATCGCGTGTTCCCCGATGCGCACAAACTGATGTACCGGCACGAGTCCTCCCACAACCGAATAGTCGCCCACAAACACATGGCCGCCCAGGGCAACACCGTTGGCCAGGACCACATTGTCGCCAAGACGGCAATCATGCGCGACGTGTGTATACGCCATGAGAAAACAATTCGCGCCAATGCGCGTGACGCCCCCCTCAACCGTTGCCCGGTTCAGCGTGACGCATTCACGAACCACGGTTCCATCACCCACTTCCAGCAGCGTCTCTTCTCCTGCATATTTCAGGTCCTGTGGTGGCCCGGCGATCGCCGCTCCGCTGAATACCTCACACCTTTTACCAATGCGCGCGCCGTTGTGAACCACGACATTCGATCCGATCCAGGTTCCATCTCCAATGACCACGTCATCCTCGATCAGAGAAAAAGGCCCGACGGAAACGTCACGGCCCAGTTGCGCCTTCGGGCTTACTGAAGATCGGGAATCAATCCGGTTTTCCATACGCTGAGTTCGGCTGAGCAACGCTTGCCTCCTGTCCCGAAAAGTTGGCCCATGATACGCGCACCGGGAATCTTCAGCGGACCGGGAAAACTACGTGAACGAACGACCAGGTCAACACGGTCCGGCCAGTTCGCGTGAATCAAACCGAAGGACATCAGGGGGAGCGAGCGGAGGCAATTTTCGACCCAGCCGGGAGATCTATCTACTTCCGCAGAGTGGACCGAAGCGCTAAAATCCTTTCGATTTTTTTAATCGCCGGGCGGTCATGGAAGTTCTCAGGAAAGTTGCGGACATAAAGCCCTGCCGCCCTGCAGAAGAAATGCGATCCCCCAACGAGGAGGTTCTGCGATGCGACGAACGAACGCGGTATGGTTGGCTCTGGCCGCAGTGGCTTTGGGCATACCGATCGGGCATTCTGGCGCTGCCGGCGCCGGAGGCGTTCAGTCGCCGGCCTTGCCGAGAACAACTCAGGTCCTCCGAGCCATTGCCCTTGTGGCCGACGCCTCCGGCAATCTCCTCGCGATCGAGAGTGGCCGTATCCGCAAACTGACACCGGAAGGCGATTTTCCGCTGGTTGCGGGAACCGGACGGCAGGGATATGGAGGCGATGGGGGTCCTGCTGTGGATGCGGGATTCGAGCATCCCGATGACATTGCGCTCGACGCAAAAGGAAACATCTACGTTGCCGACAATCTGGGTCATCGGATCCGGCAGATCACGCCGGATGGAAAGATCCGGACTGTTGCCGGCACAGGCGCGCCCGGCTACAGCGGTGATGGAGGACCGGCTTCCGCCGCGAAGCTGCAATCCCCCGTACGCGTCGCTCTCGACGCCGCGGGCAATCTCTTCATCGCCGACAGCGGTAACGCGCGGATCCGCAAGGTCAATACGGCGGGCGTGATCAGCACGGCCGCTGGAATCGGCCGGGAAGGCTTTGGTGGGGACAATGGTCCCGCCACCTCCGCCGCAATCGGCCAGGTGTCGGGCATGGCGGTGGACCGCGCCGGCAACCTCTATTTCGGCGACTTCGACCGCGCGCGGATCCGCAAGGTGACGGCAGCCACCGGAATCATTTCGACAATCGCCGGAAACGGCGTGGAGACATCGGCCGGCGACGGCGGCCCGGCGTTGCGCGCCGCCGTCCAACCGTTCAATCTGGCGCTGGACTCAGCGAACAATCTGTTCGTGGTGGAGGTCAATCGCGTTCGCCGGATTTCATCCGACGGCGTGATCCGAACCGTGGCGGGCAACGGAACCGGAGGGTTCAGCGGAGACGGCGGCGCGGCCTCCGCGGCGCAATTGCGCGGTCCTTCGGCGGTGGCGGTCGACTCGAAAGGCAATCTATTCATCGCCGATACGCTCAACGGCCGTATTCGGAGAGTGACGCCGGACGGAATTATTACGACCATTGCCGGTTCAACCCCGCCTCCGCCCCCTTCCGCGTTGATTCCGACCGTCGCGAGTCGCGGGGTCCGGGGAACAGGATCGATATCCGTGCTGGCGGGCGCTACCCCTTCAACGCTGCCATCCGCCACCCAGAGCATCGCGACGTCCGGCCGCCCGGTCCTGCTTGAAACGCGACTGGGCATGCTTCCGCATCCCCCACTGACAACCGTGAAGGATTGCGGCCACGTTCCAAAGAATCCCGCACAGACGACGGTCTCCTGCATTGAAGAGGCCGTGCGCGGCAAAACGCCATTTATTGCCTCGTTCGAACAGAAGGGCGTCGATTCCCAGGTCATCATGGGATTGGGTGGAACCGCCCCGGACAGCGTGGTTCAGATGCTCTTCGACAGCAGCTCCGCCGGAAGCAATGCCCGGGTTTCGGCTCCCCGCGACTGTCCCGATCCGAAACTGACGATCGCGGCCGGCGCGGTTCAGGTGGCGTGTCAACCAAAGTAATGATGAGGCGCGCGGCAATGTTCCGGGGGCTCCTCATCGCTGCTTTGCTGCTCTTCTCAACGTCAGGCGCGGCGTTTGCGCAGAGCGGCGTAGCGTCCGCATACCGTGTCCATGGCCGCGTCAATCCCGCGGAAACTCAGACACCTGGCAGCCCTGTGGCCGGAATTCCGGGCGCGCCTTCCGCAGCGCGCGGCAACACGGCGCGCCTGGCCGGAGAAACCACGTGGGGCATTACCGTAGACCGGCAGGTCCTTATCGCCGGTGACGGCACATTCGAATTCCGTGACGTGGCGCCCGGGTTCTATCAGGTGGAAGTGCTTCCTCCGATGGCTCTCGTACCCGCCGACATCACGGTCCGGGACCGTGATGTGAACGTCAACATCGGTCGCCCCTGGATTCGCGTCTCGGGCGCGGTCACCGTTGAAGGCGGTGGCCCGGTCCCGCCGTTCGAACTCGAATTCACGAGCGCAGCCGCAACCGGAGACCGGGACCGCCTCGAACGCCGTTACGTTGCTCAAACCGGCGCGCAATTCACCATCGATATGCCGGTGGGCCGTTACCAGATCGCCGCCCGCGGACTTCCCCCGACATTCCGGCTGGCAAACAGCGCGCAGCCCTTCGAGGTGAGCGCGGCCACACCCGCGGAGCTGACCCTCTCTTTAGGTATCACCGGAGCGCCGCCCTGGGTAACCGTCGCGGGCCGAATTGAAGGGGGCGACCCGGGAACGAAACC
>DASUFH010000377.1:0-5184 GCA_036274645.1 Terriglobia bacterium | reverse complement strand
GAAATTGCTCTCTGTCCCTATTTCCCGCGTGCAGCGCAAAGCGCAGGAACAGAGAGGAAACAACATGGCAATCGGTGTCGCTCTGGTTCTGACCATCAGTGATTCAGCCGCGGCCGGCCGTCGGGAAGATCTTTCGGGGCCTGAGGGCGCGAAGATTCTCAAGGAACTGGGGTTCGACATTCTAGGAATCGACGTATTGCCCGATGAGCAGTCCGCGATAGAATTTCGCCTCCGTCAGGCGGCGGACTCGCCGGTGGATGTCGTCGTTACGACGGGTGGAACCGGGCTCTCGCCCCGAGATGTCACGCCGGAGGCCACCCGCGCGGTTATCGACCGGGAGATTCCCGGTTTTGGCGAACTCATGCGGCGGGAAGGCGCAAAAAATACGCCGCGGGCGGCGTTGTCGCGCGCCATTGCGGGAATCCGGGGCTCGACGTTGATCATCAATCTGCCCGGAAGTGTCAAAGGCGTGAGAGAATGTTTGGGCGCTCTGGCGCCGATTCTGCCCCATGCGGTTGAAACGCTGCGGCAGTCTTCGCTGGGATGTGGGGAATAGAGCATGAATTCGATTCTGAGCGGCTACGTACCGATCTTCCTGTTCATGGGGATCGCGTTTCTCTTTCCGATTGTCACGTTGCTGGTGGCGAAGCTGATCCGGCCGAGCACCGGTGGAGCGGGAAAGCTCGCGCCGTATGAGTGCGGGGTGGATCCGGAATCCGATACGCGGCAGCGGTACGCGATTCGCTATTACGTCGTCGCCATCCTCTTTGTCATCTTTGATGTGGAAACGGTTTTCCTTTTCCCGTGGGCCATCATCTACCGGCAGCTGGCCCTCTTCGGCCTGATCGAAATGCTGGTGTTCCTCGGCATCCTCATTGTGGGATACGTTTGGGTGATTAAGAAAGGCGCCTTGAACTGGGCTTAGCCCGTTCCGGCGAAGAAGTTATGCCAGCCTGGATTGAAGATCGCTTCGAGAAAAACATCATCACCACCACTGCGGACTTCGTGTTCAACTGGGCGCGAAAATCCGCTCTCTGGCCCATGACGTTCGGTCTGGCCTGCTGCGCCATCGAGATGATGGCGGCCGGCGCTTCGCGCTTCGACATGGACCGGTTTGGCGCGGGGATCTTTCGTCCCAGCCCCCGGCAGTCGGACCTGATGATCGTGGCCGGTACCGTCACGCTGAAAATGGCGCCGATTGTCCGGCGCGTCTACGATCAGATGCCCGATCCGAAGTGGGTCATCTCCATGGGCGCATGCGCCAATGTGGGCGGCCCTTTCGATACGTATGCGGTGCTGCAGGGCGTCGATCACGTGGTTCCCGTCGATGTCTACGTTCCCGGGTGCCCGCCTCGTCCCGAAGCGTTGCTTTATGGTCTGATGCGTCTGCAGGACAAGATCGACCGCATGACGATCGCGAAGAAGCCCGCAAACGCGCGCATCGCCGACGGCGCTGACGTCAAGAACGATCCGCGCATCAGCCAGGCCGCCAAAGAAGAGATGGACCGCATCGGAATGAAAATCTAAACGCAGAGGTTTTTTCCAACGGCCTCCCCGCTCGTTCAATACCTCGAGGACCGCATCCGCCGCGAAGGTCCCCTGACCTTCCGGGATTACATGGAGGCGGTCCTGTATCATCCCCGGTTCGGTTATTACACGTCCGACCGTAATCCCATCGGTAAGGAAGGCGCCGACTTCTATACGTCGTCGGATCTCGATCCCGGCTTCGGGCGTCTTGTGGCCCGCAAGTTGTCGGAACTGGCGGCGGAGTTCGAATCCTTTACCGTTGTCGAGCTCGGCGCCGGAACCGGCGCTCTGGCGCGCGATATCCTCGCCGCGCACCCGTTTACCTATCGCATTCTCGAGCGCAGCGCGGCCATGCGAGAACGTCAGCGGCAAACGCTCGGCGGTTTCGACGTGGAGTGGATCGACGAATTGCCCGCCGGTCTCACCGGCTGCGTCTTTTCCAACGAATTTTTCGACGCTCTGCCCGCGCATCGCGTTGTCCGCCGCTCCGGAATGTTGCGCGAGATTTGCGTCGGCGAGGGTTTCCGCGAAGTGGAATGCGATCTCAAGATCGAGATCGACGAAAATGACATTCCGATCGCGGAAGGCCACTCGACGGAGATTAACCTCGATGCGAGGCAATGGATGGCGCGCATTGGCGCCTGCCTGCAACGCGGTTATCACCTGGCAATCGACTATGGCTATCTTCGCCGCGAGTTTTATGCGCGGCCGAGCGGCACGGTGATGTCCTACTGGCGGCATCAGGCGGTCGAAGATCCTTACGCGCGCATCGGCGAGCAGGACATCACCACCCACGTCAATTTTTCGGATCTCATCGACGCCGGCGCCGCCGCTTCGCTCGAAACGGTCTCGTTCACGAGTCAGATGCAGTTTCTGATCGATCTGGGCATCCTCGACGAAATCGGCCGCCTATCCGCCGCTTCAGACGCGGATTCTATTCGGCGGCTTCAGGCGTTGAAGAAACTGATCCTTCCTGGCGGCATGGGGGAGCGTTTCAAAGTCCTGCTGCAACGGAAGCTCTAGCCCGTTTCCCCCTGTCTTCTCGTTGTCCGTTGTGAGCTGGCTGTTGTCCGCTGTGTAATGAACCTGGCTAAACTGCCCAATGACCCACTGGCTTACTGGTCAATGGATCAGTAATCGGAGCGATTTCCTTTCCGCGCCTGATATGCTGGTCGCGTGGAACCACTCGATCGAGAAAAAATCCTGAAGAAGCTCCGACTGGCAGGAGAGCTTTTCGAATTTGCGATGCGGGTAAAGAGTCACCAACTCCGGCTCAAGCATCCCGAGTGGACCGACGAGGAAGTCCGGGCGGAAGCGCTGCGTCTCATCGAGGCGGGCTGCCGCTGACCAGCGAGCGATGACAGCGAACATCTTCAGTGTCTCGGAAAGCTTGGACTGGGACAGGAGTGGGCGCGTGTTTGAGGCGCGGTTTCAGGCTTCCGTGGCGGCGCCGGTTTCTTCAGTGAGCTGTTGATAGCGGAACAGCCTTGCGTAAAGACCGTTTCTGCGCATGAGCCCGGCGTGATCGCCCATCTCGGCGATCTGCCCCTTGTTCAATACCATGATCGGATCGCATCCCCGCGTGGACGCGAGGCGGTGCGCAATGCGCAGCAGCGTCCGGCTTTCGGCGGCGCGCTCGAGGGTTTTCTCCAGCGCATCCTCCGTGGCCGAATCGAGGTTCGCTGTCGCTTCGTCGAGAATCCAGATGTGGGGATCGGCGGCGGCGGCGCGGGCAAATGCCACCAGCTGGCGCTCGCCGGCCGAAAGATTTCCGCCGCGTTCGCCGAGGGTCCGGTCGTCGAGGTTGAGCCCCAGTTCCTTCAGCAGAGCGCCGGGCTCCCGTTTGTTTCCGTTGGCGCTGCGCTCGAATAGCCCGAGGTTGCTCCTGACGGATCCGGAAAACAGAAACACATCCTGCTGAATCAGCCCGAAGCTGGCGCGGAGCCGCCGGCGTTCGTATTCCCGGAGATCTTTGCCGTCGAGCAGGATTCGTCCGCGTTGCGGCTCATAAAAACGCATCAACAGGGCGATCAGAGTGGTCTTGCCGGAGCCCGTCGGTCCCACGACCCCGACCCGCGCGCCGGCGGGAATCTCGAAACTCATGTCCGAGATGACCCAGCGTTCTCCTTCATACGCAAACCACACGTGATCGAAAACGATGTGGCCTTTCAGCGCGTACGGCTCGCCGGCGGCGTCTTCCGGCAGTTCGACCGGCCACTCCAGCACGGAAAACAGTTTTTCGGCAGCGGCAAGTCCGGCCAGAAAAACGTTCCATTTGTCGGCCACGTCACGCAGCGGCTTGAACAGCGCGAGAACGTAGGTGAACGATGTCACCAGAACACCCAGCTGCACGGCGCCGAAGGCCGCAGCGTTTCCCCCGAACCAGATCAACAGGCCGGTCGACAGGCCCGCCGCCATCGTGATCATCGGCTGCAGGTACGCGAACGCGCGTATCGACCGGGTCTGCGCCTCCGTATAGGTCTGATTGAGCGCGCCGAACCGTTCGAGATGGGCCTGCTGACGGTTGAAGAGATTCACCACCTTCATGCCCATCAGGTTTTCCGCCAGATACGCGTTCAGCATCGACAGCCGGGAGCGCGCTTCCCGGTAGGCGACGCGGAGCTGTTTGCTGAAGTACGCCGTGGCCACCAGCATGAATGGCAGAACGGCGATGGCGATCAGCCCCAGCCGGAGGTTCAGCGCCAGCAGCCAGACGACAATGCCGCCCACGAGCAGGATGTTGCTTGCCATCGTCACGAATCCGGAGGAAAACATCTCCGCCAGCGCTGAGATATCGTTGGTGACGCGGGTCAACAGCCGGCCGGCCGGATTCTTGTCGTGAATCGAAAGCGGCAGCCGTTGCAGATGCGAAAACACAGCCATCCGGAGGTCCTGCGTCACGGCCTGTCCGAGAACCTCGAAGAGATAGGTTTGAGCAATCATCGCCACGACCCGGATCACGGTCAGCAGCAGAAACAGCGCGGCCAGCGTGTTGAGTCGGGCCATATTGCGCGGGATGATTGCTTCGTCGATGGCGTAGCCCAGCAGGCGCGGTTCGACGAGCGCCGCCGCGGTCGCCATCAGCACGAACAGGAAGCCGCCGGCCAGCGCTCCGGGATGCCGTAGCGTGGCGCCGAACAACTGACGGGCCGTCCGCCCTCCGCGCGCCGATTGTGCGTCGGAGTCCTCGCCGTCCAGATAGCGCTCCAGATCCGCCGCGAGGCGCGAGTCGGGGGCGCGGTTGCCGGAACGGCCGTTTTCCGGCGTCTTCATGAAAGCTCGCCTTCCAGTTCCATGTAGCGTTCGAGGTCTTCGCGCAGGCGTTGTTGCTCATAGAACTTCCAGTAGAGGCCGCTGGTATCGGCGATCAGTTCGCGATGGGTTCCCTCCTGGACAATCCGTCCTCCGGCCAGCGCGACAATCCGATCGGCGTCCTGAATGGTCGAGATGCGATGGGCGGCGATGATCTCGGTATTCCGTCCGGGGCGTTCGCGCAGCGAACGCAGGATGCGTTCTTCCGTCTGCGTGTCCACACTCGACAGCGCGTCGTCGAGGACGAGGATCGACGGTTCCCGGACGAGAGCGCGGGCGATGGTCAACCGCTGTTTCTGGCCGCCCGAAAGATTCACGCCACGTTCGCCAAGACGGGTGTCATAG
>DASUFH010000376.1:0-10731 GCA_036274645.1 Terriglobia bacterium | reverse complement strand
AGAGGTCATCGCGCGAATTCGCCCGTTGCTGGAAGTCCTGGGCAAGGTTTTTGTCTGCGGATCTTCGCCCGGCATGGGGCAAACGATGAAGCTGCTCAACAACCTCCTTTCGGCGAGCGCCATGGCGATCACGTCCGAAGCGGTGGTGATGGGCGTCAAATCGGGGCTGGATCCTTCGATGATCTGCGAAGTGCTCAACGCCGGCACGGGACGCAATACCGCGTCATCCGACAAGTTTCCAAAGTTTGTCATTCCGAGAACGTTCAATGCCGGATTTGCGATGAACCTGTTCAACAAAGACATCCGCCTGTGCCTGGAGGAAGCCGACGCGCTCGGCGTCCCCATGATCGTCGGCACGGCGGTGCGTCAGTTGTACTCGATCGCAATGGCCACCGTTGGCCCGCAGGGAGACATGACCGAAGTGATCAAACCGGTCGAAAAATGGGCGGGAACAACAGTGGAGAAGGGGTAACTGAGCAGGCTTGCGCCCGTCCCCGCCTGCGTGCAGGGGTCTATGACCGCCCACAATCTTAAGTCTTCAAAGAACAATGTGGGCGGTCATTTCACGATCGTAAACACATCCCGGTAGGTTTCGATCTTTCCTCCGTTGACGGCGGCGAGGAATTCATTGATCGGAGAAAGAAATGTCCGCCATTTGGTCGTCTGGTCTGGAATCGGGATGTTCAGCCGCCGGCTGATGTCGCTCGTCACCGAGCGGATGAAGAGGCTGTTCGAATTGAGGGGCAGCGCCGCCACGTTCGCGTAGAAGCGCCGCGAATTGTCGTCCTGCTCGAAGAGATAGCGTTCCACGTTCGACAGATAGAACACATCCACGACCGCATTGTGATCCCGCACGTATTGGCCCACGGCGCGAATGGCCTTCGCGCCGGCAAAGTCCCCGACCAGCGGCACGATCAGATTCTTTTTCTGCAGGTCCTGGACAATTCGAAAATTCTCTTCCGAAGCGAGGTAGCTTCGCTGTTTGCCGGCCAGATCGGTGGCGGCCATCATCGCCGCGTAAGGCGGATTGGTGGTGTCGCCAAACCCTTTCAGGGAATATGGGCCAGCCGTCCGAAACGCGTTCATGGCCGTGGCCAGACTCGTCCGATCAGCGTCATTTAGCGGAAAATGATGGGCGCCCGCGAGGCGCTCGGTCACTTCCTGAAGGTTCCTGGCGTAGAAATCGGCATCCGCCTCGATGGGCCGGAAGGCGTCGAAGATGGCCTGAACGCCGGCTCTGGAATCGAGGTTCGGCGGCCGTTTCCGGGCAAAGAGACGCGAGAGAAAGTCCGCGCGGTCCGACGAAAGCTCAAAGAGCGCCTTGTACATGAGCAGTTCGATCATGTTGTCGCGGCGGATATCGAGAATGAACGAGAGACGCGGCTGAATGGCGGCAATATAGGTGAAATTCTGCTCGGGCCCGACGCCGACGTAAATGCCGTTGCGCCGGGCCGCGCTCTCGAGGCCGGGGATCACAAAGAGCGCGGAATCTTCATTCGACATGTATTGCTGGGGAAACTGGCCGCCGTTTTCTGAGAGGTCGGTGATCAGACGCCAGAATTCGGCGTCAGAAATCGTCGACGGGATCTCCTCGGCCCGGGCTCGCGCCGTCCCCTGAAACAGCAGGCACGCAACCGTGACGACGGCGAAGCCGAACAGGACTGGACGGCGGAACACTCCCGACATGGCAATTCCCTCCTGGCTCTCGGTAATCCGCTAGGGCGCGCGCAAGTATAGCTTCGACTCCGCCGCATCGAGACGCACCACCCATCCCTCCAGCTCCGGAGAAGCCGCCGGATAGCGGGCCATGACCAGTGGATCGTGGCCGGGAATCACGTGCTCGCGCGATTCGGCCAGCGCCCATACCCGGCGGTAGCCTTCCAGCACTTCCCCGACGTTGTACGCGATGGGATACGGGATTTCCCGTTCGATGTTGGCGTAAAGGTGCGACGAGTCGGACGCAAGCACCACCGCGCCGCGCGCCGTATCCACACGAACGACCTGCATGCCCATCGTGTGTCCGCCGACATGATGAACGCTCACTCCGGGAGCAATCTCGTCGTCGCCGTCGTGAAAGACCACCCGGCCGTTAAAGACGCGCCGCACCATCGCGACCACATCGTCTTCCTCGAAGGGAACACGCATGGCCGCATGGGTCATGAGGCGGCCGGTTACGAATCGCATTTCGCGATCCTGAACATGAAAGCGCGCCCGCGGAAACAGGTTGTGGTTGCCGCAGTGGTCGTAGTGCATGTGCGTGATGATCACGTCTTCCACCGTGGCCGGCTCAATGCCCACCGCGCGCAACCCATCGCTCAACGGTTTGAGCAGCGTGCGACCGCGCTTGTCGGCCATGGCGCGGTCGAATCCGGTATCGACGACGATGATGCGATCCGGCGAGACCAGCCCCCAGACGAAGTAATCGAGCGGCATGGGCGAATCGTCATGCGGATCGCCACCCATGAAGTTTTCCCGAGCCATGCGCTCGTGGTGGGCGTAGCGGACAGCGTAGATCTGCCAGATGGTATTCAAAACGTTCGCTCCTTGAATGAACCCGGAGTTCTCTACTCCAGACCGCTGACAACAATATCACCCGGATATTCAATACTCACCTGGGCGGTCTATGACTGCCCACAATTGCGGACGGGCGGTCATAGACCGCCCCTACAAGCAGACGGGTCCAATGTTCCCGTTTTGCAATGCCCGCCGACATCCCCAAATGTCCAACTTCAGTGGGCAAGCAGACGGGGAAGGGGAATCCGGCGCCTTGCCGGTGATACCTTGACAGCCGAGAATGGCCTGCTAGACTGCGGCCGTCCATGTCATCAAAAGCCTTGAATACACGAATCTCAGCGATAGTGGTTCTGGCCATCTGCGTCGCGACATCCATGGCGTTGCCGGCGCAAACACCGAACCGCGTCAAGCGGGCCTCCGACGGCCATCCGGATTTGAGTGGAATCTGGCAGACTTTGGGCACGGCGAACTGGAACCTGGAAGATCATTCTCCGGCGGCCGGCCCCTTCTATCAGATGGGCGCCGTCGGCGCGATCCCGGGAGGCCTCGGCGTGGTCGAAGGCGGACCGATCCCGTACAAGCCGGAGGCCCTGGCCAAAAAGAATGAAAACACCGCCAGCCGGTGGGCGCTGGATCCGGAGGTCAAGTGCTACATGCCCGGAATTCCGCGCGCGAACTACATGCCGTATCCGTTCCAGATTCTGCAGACTCCCACGTACATCCTGATGGCCTACGAATACGCCACATCCGACCGGGTGATCAATATGGGGAAGCCGGTGGAAGCCGCGGTGGACACCTGGATGGGCACGGCGAACGGGCGATGGGATGGGGACACGCTCGTCGTGGACAATACGGGTTTCAACGACAAGACCTGGTTCGACCGCGCCGGCAACTGGCACAGTGACATGCTGCATGTGGTGGAGCGGTTCACCCTGATCGACGCGGATCATATCCAGTACGAAGCGACCATCGAGGATCCCCAGGTGTTTACGCGGCCCTGGAAGATCAGCCTGCCGCTTTACCGCCGGATCGAAAAGAACGCCCAGCTCACAGAATTCAAATGCGTGGAGTTTGCCGAGGAGCTACTTTACGGAGATCTGCGCAAGAAGCCGGCACAATAAGGAGGTTGCGATGAACCGTCGATATCTCACCGCCAAAGCGCTCACACGGACTGGTCTGGCCGCAGTGGTATTGGCGGCGCCGGTCGCGATGGGGCCGTCGCTCGCTCAGGAACGGCCGGCGAGCGCGTCGGGCGCAAGGTCAACGGCCGGCCCGTATGTCACTCCGCGCACACCGTGGGGCGACCCGGACCTGCAGGGATGGTTCTCGAACCTCAGCGAAAACGGCACGCCGCTGGAAAGACCGGCGCAATTTGAAGGACGGAAGCTGGAGGACATCAAGGGCGAGGAGTTGCTCGCTATCAAGCAGGCCGCCCAGAACCGGACCGTTCAATCTTTTGCGGGGCCACTCCACGCTCCGGAAGACTGGTGGCAGAAGGACCTCAACATGGTCAATGGCAGCCAGGCCTGGCTGATCATCGATCCGCCGGACGGCAAGGTTCCCGCGCAGGTTCCGGAAGCCCGGGCGCGCGCGGCAGCGCGAGCGGACGCCCGGCGTGGGCGAGGTCCGTCAGATTCTTATGAAGACCGCGGCCTTTATGACCGGTGCATCACGCGGGGGCTGCCGGGCTCCATGATGCCGGCCATCTACGGCAACTCATACCAGATCCTCCAGACGCCCGACTACGTCGCCATTCGATACGAGATGATCCATGAAACCCGCCTGATCCCACTGGACGGCCGGCCCCACGCAAGCATGGCCGTCCGGTCCTACATGGGTGACGCGCGCGGCCGCTGGGAAGGCGACACGCTGGTCGTGGAGACGACGAACTTCCGGGACGATGACGCATTCCGTGGCGCGAACGGCGCCACCTTACGGCTGACCGAACGCTTTACCCGAGTCGGTCCTAAGACGGTCCGATGGGCTGTGACTGTGGAAGATCCCCAGACCTGGGTTAGCCCATGGACGTTCGCCATGCCGCTCACCATTGACGACAGCCAGCCGGTTCTCGAGTACTCGTGTCACGAAGGCAACCTGGGCCTGCGAAACATCTTGAGCGCCGCCCGGGCGGAAGAAGCCAAAACGGCCGAATCGCCTGCCCCCCGTGGAAGGGGCGGACGGGGAAGATAAGGAGAGTTTCATGCGCGCACATCTGCGGATATGGATCGCTGTTCTCAGCCTCACTGCTCTTTCGTCGTACGCGTGGGCGCACCACGCGTTCTCTGCGGAATTTGACGCCAAAAAACCGGTCAAGCTGCGGGGTAACGTCACCAAGATGGACTGGATCAATCCGCATGCCTGGATCTACATGGACGTGAAGGGCGCCGACGGCAAGGTGGTCAGCTGGATGATCGAACTCGGACCGCCCAACGCGCTGCTCAAGCGCGGCTGGACCAAGCAGTCGGTGCCGCCGGGCATCGAGATCATTGTTGATGGCTACCAGGCGAAAGATGGCGCCCTGCGCGCAAACGGACGCGACGTCACGCTGCCGAACGGGACCAAGCTCTTTGCCGGATCTTCCAACACCGGAGCCCCGGGTGAAGAACCCGAGAAATAGGTAAGGAACGTCGGTCCTTCAGTTTTGCGGCGCTGTCTCAGGCGCCTCGAACCCCGAAGGGGCTGTCATCGGGGCCGGCCACAAACGGTTCACGCTCACCGTAGCAATGACCACTCCGGATTCGTGCAGGGTCACCGGCGTTCCGCTTCGCTCATAAAAGGCCAGAATATCCGGGTCCAGCCAGGCGTTCTCTTCGATCTCTTCCCAGCAGAACGCCCGGTATTCACCCGGGACCACATGTTCGAATCGCGCATTCCCTGCAGTATCCGTAATGGCGCTGCGGTACAGATCGAACCTGGTTCGATCATCGGGAACCAGCACGACCACAGAGCCCGGAACCGGGCGCCTCTCCGCGTCGAGCGTGATCGGAACAAACGCGCTCGAACTCATACCGATTGCGATGTCGAGAGCGCCGCCCAGCCGGCCGCCGACGGGAAGACGCTGGTGTAAAACATCGACTCCGCCTAAACGGGCCGACTTGAGAAATGCGCCGGCAGGCGCGCCGGAAAGCGACAACCGATATTCGCCGGCCGGAACGTTGGCCAGGATAAATCCCCCCCGGGAGTCCAGCGCAGCCTCTATCGTCGCGCGCCCGGCTTCAATCGCCACCCGAATTCCTTCGAGGGATATGGCCGAGGGATCCACCGCCGGGTCCACACGCGCGCGGCCGGTCACATGGACTCGCGAATGGAGGAGAACCTTCAGGTTATCGATATTGGCGTTCTGGACCTCGAACGCCGACTCTCCGGCCAGGAACGGAGTGACCGCTTCGACGACGTAGCTTCCCGGAACCGCGCCGGCCAGTTCAAAGAAACCCGTATTGAGAGTGACGGTCGACAGTCCCGTCGTTTCCACGCCGGCGCGCCGCTTCTTTCCGAGCAGGATTCGAGCTTCCGGATCGGGCTTTCCGGTCTGCGCGTTGATGACCTGCCCGCGCACACGGACGGGCGGGCCCTGTTCGGCCACAAGCGTTCCTGCATTGAACACCATGCCGGGATCGAGATGGACCGGGCGGGCGCTATCTTCGGTTTTGCCACCGTAATAGACGGGCCAGCGGAGAATGCCCTCGGTCAGGGGCAGCGGACCGTATTCGTCGGGTGGAGCGGCGCTGATGAAATACCAGCCCGGCGTCAGGCCGAAGAGACGAAAGCGACCATTTTCCTCGGTCACCGCGTATTCGCCTCCCGTAAACAATCGGTCGCCGCGCTCGTAGCGCGCTCGAAACGCCTTGACGAGATACTTCGGAACCGGATCGCCGGCTTCGTTGACCACTTTCCCCTCAATGGTCGCCGCCGGGGTGAGTTCCATATCGACGGTGAACGAATCTCCTTCCCGGAGGATAATCGGCGTCCCGGGCTGGCTGGAGTGACGCTGTCCGTATTCGGCGGGCACGTACGCAAAATTACCCACAAACAGTCGATACGCGCCCGGCGGAATGCGGTCGATCCGGAATTTCCCGGATTCGTCGGTCATGGCGGACAACGCTTCACCCGGATCCATGGAACTGACCCTGGTCAGAAGGGCCCGGGCCTGCGCAACCGGCACGCCGGTCCCGCGCGCCACGATCATGCCTTCCAGCAGCGCGGTGTCTTCCCTGAGCGGCGCCCCGATCGACCAGGGCGCGAGCAACAGAAGCACAGCCAGAAGCGCAGCCTTCATCACCCGGTGATTATAGCGGCGCGATGCGAACGGCAAGCGGGATACCACCAGAGCGGGAACGGTTGGGATATACTGCGCCGGGAAAAGGCCAATGCAAAACACCATACGGCAAATGGGTTTACGAATCGCCGCGGTCGGCCTCATCGGTCTGCTGCTGGGCGCTATCGGAAGCGGACAAAACGGCAGCGCGGACGTTGACGATGAAAGCGATATGCCGGATGCCGAATTCCAGATCGCCCGCCTGAAATATGCAACGAACGCGCGCGCCGGATCGCGCGGCATTTCCCAGCCGATCTGGGCGGTCGACTACCCGCTGGCCGACGAACACTTCTTCGACGCCCTGCGCCGATTGACCCGTATCGAAACCGCCGAAGACAGCCGCCATCTGGAAGCCACCGACGATCGTATCTTTCAATACCCGTTCCTCTGGATGCAGCAGCCTGGCCGTGGCTACTGGACACCGACCGCCGCGGAGGTTCGGAATCTGCGAAAGTACTTCGACCGCGGCGGCTTTCTGATCGTCGATGACTTTCATGGCGAGCAGGACTGGGCCATCTTTGAAAGCAGCATGGAAGAAGTCTTCCCCGATCGTCCCATCGTGGACATTCCGGACGATGATCCGCTGATGCACATCTTCTTTGATCTCGACCGGCGGCTGCCGGTTCCGGGCCATCGCCATCTATATATTGACGGCAACGGCCAGACACAGGTTCAGATGGAGGGGCCGCCCACGTGGCGGGGCATCTACGACGAAAAAGGACGGCTGCAGGTCGTCGCGTTGTTCAACATGGACATGGGTGACGCCTGGGAACATGCCGACGACCCAACGTACCCTGCGCCGATGACTCTCGACGCCTACCGTCTCGGCGTCAACCTGGTCCTTCATGCAATGACTCATTAAGATGGCGCCTGGCCGGACGATCTCTGAAACAGCGATGTCCCGGAGCCGCCGCCTTGCCCGGAAGGTCGCGCTGGCGGTATTTCTCGCCGGACTGGGATATGTGACGGTAGACCGGGCAGCGCTGCGGCCGGTCAAGCTGGTCGATTCGACGGTCTACATGGCGGCCGGCCGGTCGATTCTGGGCGGCGGGCAGGACCTGTACCGGGTGACGGACGACCGCGGTCTCCATTACACGTACCCTCCACCCTTTGCGGTCCTGTTCTCCCCCATCGCGCTTCTCCCTCCGGTAGCAGCGGCGGCGCTCTGGTACGCGCTCACTGTTGCGCTCCTGGGGCTGGGACTGCGCTCAGCGCTGATCTGCGCCACACCGGACGGGCGGCCGATCGACGCCACGCTCGTCTGGCTTCCGCTGCTGGTGTGCGCGGATCCGATACTGGGCACGATCACGCGCGGCCAACTCAGCATCCTGATGTTCGCCTGCTCGGCGATCGCGCTGGACTGGTTCATGCGGGGATCCCGCTTCAGTTCGGGCGTGCTGATTGGCTTTTCGACGGTGTTGAAGGTCTACACCGCGCTTCTGATTCCGTACTTCATTGTCCGTCGCGAGTGGCGAGCGCTTCAGGGCGTGGTGATCGGCGGGTTGGGCGCCGCCTTGATCCCGATGCTGGCGATCGGCCCACAATTGACGGTGTCTCACTGGACGTACTGGCTGACCCGGATCGCGCTGCCATCCTCGGGGCCGCCGGATCCATCCGATCCGTTGTTCAACGACCTGACCAATCTCGATTTCGCCAAGAATGCGTCCCTTCTGGCTTCTTTCACCCACATCAACACATTCTTCCCGGCGCTCCAGCCGCTCAACGATCAGGGCTGGACGCGGCTGATCGCCCAAATGATCAGTCTTGGCCTCTTCGTCGCGTTGATCCTCGTCTGGCGGCACGGAGTAACTATTCCCGGACGCTACCGCACGGTCTTCGAATGGTCTCTGGCGGCCATGATCGGCATCGTCATTCTGCCGGTTGCCTGGGTGCACTACTTCTGCATGCTCATTATCCCATTAACCACGATCGCCGCATATCTCCGCTACCAACCGGCAGGCCCGCACGCGCGCCGGTTGAGACACGCCACCGCGGCAGCGGCCGGACTGGCCGCCATCTTCATGCTGACGTCGGCGCTGCGCGGCCCACTCGACAAGACAGGCTTGCACGACGCAATGATGATGACCCGGGCCTTTGGCGCCTACTGCTGGGCAACGCTCCTGTTATGCGGAACGATGTTCTATGTGCTCTTCGGGAATGTAACGCTCGGAACAGACTTCAGCGGGCACGCCTTATCGCCGCCCGCGCCTGCCGAAATACGTCGTCGAACATCGGCTCGGTGAGTCGACCGGTCTGCGTGTTCTGCTGGCTGGGATGATAGGAACAAACCACCTGAACGCCATCGTCCAGCGTGAACGCATGGCCATGCCCGAATTTCGGCAGTGGATTCGGACAATCCCGGCCGAGACTCTTCCTCGCTGAGAAGTACGCCTTGAACGCAATCAGGCCAAGCGGCACGACGACCTGGACCCGGTTGAGACGATGAAGCTCATCGACCATATACGGCCGGCAATTGACGAATTCCCCGGGAAGCGGTTTGTTGCCGGGTGGAGCGCAATGAATGGCGGCGGTGATATAGCAATCGATGAGTTTCAGTCCGTCATGACGATCGATGGACCGGGGCTGACTGGCGAATCCAAAACGGTGCAGGGCGCGGTAGAGCCAATCCCCGGAGCGATCGCCGGTAAACATCCGCCCGGTCCGGTTTCCGCCGTGGGCCGCAGGCGCAAGGCCGACCACGAGCAGACGGGCGGACTGCTCACCGAAGCTCGGGACGGGCTTCCCCCAGTACTCCCACTGTTGAAACCGGCGTACTTTTTCACGCGCGACGCGCTCGCGGTATTCCGTCAGGCGGGCGCAACGCGTACAGCGGAGAATTTCCTGCTGGGCGGGACACTTCATCGGGATGAGGCGGCGCCGGCTGCGCCGGCCAGGCCGAGAGCCCGGATAGCCAGGCGGTACTTCGACATTGAACGGACCCTCAGGTCGAATCGCGCGATCAGGTCCTCGAACAGGGCCGGCGTATCGACGGGGAATTTCAGTTCCAGAATCGCTTCCCCGGGAAGAATCTGGATTCCCGGACTATCCAGAAAAGCGATCGAGCGAATCGGCGCCGCCGCGAGCGAGCCGTCCAGGGTCAACCGCAAACGACGGGCCGGCGAGCCTCCGACACGGGCCATGCGATTGTAGGAGATCTGACAGACCGGCTGGAGGCCACGGTTGGTCAGGCGGCGGGCAAACCAGCGGCCCGCCCATTTCTCGCCATCGTTCAGCAGCAACCGCAGATCGGGTTCAAGGATTTCCGAGCGCCTTTTCGTGACCCGGCCTCCCGTCCGCATCTTCCGCTCGAGAAAGACCACCGGACCGCCATTGTAGCGGCGGATACGAAACTTGGCGCGGCCGGTCGAACCCCGGCGGTGGAACAGGTCGAATTGCGGAGTGTCGAAATAGAGACTCGCCGTTTCGTAACCATCGCCATCGGGTTCGGCCGCATGAGGATCGGGGGAAAGTTCCCTGCGAGCCCACTCCCGGATTGCCGTGGCGGTTGTTTCATCCACGACAAACTTCATTTCCGAAGCCACTGCGGCGTAGTCCATGCGTCGCCAGAGGATAACCTGAATTGGCCGCGACGCAACGACCAGAGGAAGAACGCGCCCGGCCTAGCGGAGGGCACCCGGGTCCACACGGACGAACTGACCGCCCTTCACCACTCGAAATATCTTCCGGAGGTTCTTCACGTCGGACGTGGGATCGGCGTCCAGGAGAACGAGATCCGCATACTTGCCTTTCTCGATCGCGCCGGTGTCCTGCTCGCGCCCCATCACCGCGGCGCCATTCCGGGTGGCGGCGACAAGAATCGCCCCCGGTTTCATGCCCGCCTCCGCCATGAGTTCAAACTCCCGGTGAATTGACGGACCGTGCAATGTTCCAATGTTGCCGGC
>DASUFH010000375.1:0-4692 GCA_036274645.1 Terriglobia bacterium | reverse complement strand
AATGTTGCCCCTGGCGCCAGTCCAACCACGATCTGGCGCGCGCTGAGCCGGCTTGTGGATGAGGGCAAGCTTGAAGTCACGGGCCAGGCCCGCGCCACCCGCTACTCCCTTGCAGGAGCCGCCGTGGTGCGCGAGCACTTGAAAACCCCTTACAACCAGCGGAAACCCGTCACCTATCAGCGTAATTTTCTCGACCGCTACGTCCCGAACAAAACGTTCTACATCGCCGAACGGGACCGGACACGGTTGCATGAGGCCGGCCGGCCGGCGCCTCCGCCTGTTCCCGCCGGAACCTATGCGCGCCGCATTCTTGAAAAACTCTTGATCGATCTCTCATGGGCGTCCTCCCGCATGGAAGGCAACACCTATAACCTCCTCGAAACCGAGGAACTGATCCGTTACGGGAAGGAAGCCACCGGCAAGGACCGCAAGGAAGCGATCATGATCATCAACCATAAGGAGGCCATTCAATACGTCGTTGATCATCTTGACCTGATCACGATCAGCCGCGCCGCCTTGTTCGACATTCACGCCCTGCTCTCCGACGGCCTTCTTATCGATCCCGCCATGGCGGGCCGGCTTCTGCGGATGCCGGTCGGCATTGCACATTCAAACTACAGTCCGCTCGGTGATCAGTTCTCCATCGAAGAAGAGTTCAGAATCCTCGTTGAAAAGGCTGCTGCCATCACCGACCCCTTCGAACAATCGTTCTTCCTGCTGGTCCATATTCCCTATCTGCAGGCCTTCGCAGACATCAACAAGCGCGCCTCCCGCATCGCGGCCAATATCCCCCTGCTAAAGGCGGACCTTGCCCCCATGTCGTTCTTCACCATGAATGACCGCGATTACATTGACGGCCTCCTTGGCATTTACGAACTGAACAACGTCTCGCTGCTGCGGGATGCTTATATCGAAGCGTATACGGCGTCGGCCGAGAACTACCGTGTGATACGCGCCGAAGTCGAAACGCCGGAAAAGGCGGCCGTGGCCTACCGTGACTTCGTGCGCACAGCCGTGCGCCGCTGTGTTCGCGACTGGCGCGCCTTTGATGCCGGGAAGGTCATGGCCCTGGCTTCCGAAGCCGGAATTCCGGAGGAAGACCGTCAGGATGTCGTGGACTATGTTGGACGCGAGGTTACCGGACTCCACGAAGGCAACGTCATACGTTACCGTCTAAGCCCGGAAGACCTCGCCGGCTTCACGCGGGCGCAAGGGTGAGAATGGGATAACCCTGGGATCGGCGAGGGATTCAGCAGCGTGTCCCCAGCCCGCCATTGCCAACCTTGCGAGAGCGATTGTCGATTGTCCGATGTAACCGCTTCGTTGGTTGGATGGACCGATTGTTGGATGAACGAACAATGAAAGAAGTTCAGCGGACAATCGACAACAGGCAATGGATAATGAACAACCGTGGGGAGCAGCGGAAGGATTTCCCGTCATTTCACTGGACACTACATGCCGAGTGACACCATAACGGACATTGCGACATTGCTCCAGCTCACGAGGGCGGTGTGAAACAACTGTTCCGGATGGCTCTGCTTCTGATCCCGGCGTTGCTTCCGGCGCAATCACAACCCGGCTCCATCAGCGGACGCGTTGTTACGGCAACACGTGAACCGGCTGTGGGGGTTCGTGTCGCTGCCATGACTGCGCCGCAAGCGGGACAGGCGGACTCCACCGTGGCGGCGCTCGTCAGCCTGACCCAAACCGATGCGGACGGACGTTATCGCCTGGAGGACGTCCCCTCTGGCGCCTATCTGGTGATGGCGGGCGGACTCGACGCTCCCACGTACTATCCTGACGTGTTCACGGTGGAGAAGGCACGGATCGTGAGAGTGTCTGCCGGTGGAACGGCGACGGGAATCGACCTGCAAATACCTCCCAGCGTTAACGGCCGCCTGCAATCGCCGCGCCCCGATCGAACGCGCTTCCAGTCCGTGACTCTGGATAGCGTTAATGACGGCGTTCGACTCCGGACGTTAACGACAGGAGACGGATCATTCCGGTTCACGTCCGTCCCTCCGGGAACATACTCCGTCTCCGTAGAAGGCAGGCCATTGGCGCAGCCGATGACTCTCAACGTGAAAGACCAGGATGTCACCGGACTCGAAGTCGAGCTTCTCGACATTGCATTTGTCAAAACGATCCTTCAAGTCGACGGCGGCGGCCTTCTCCCACGAATGACGTTGACGTATGTTCTTTTGGAAGAGCGACTGTGCCAGTGGTTGCCAGGCAGAGAGCGAAGCGAAACCTGTACCGTATCCGAATCGATCGAAAGCGGTGGGAGATTTCTGGTGGAAGGCAACTATCAGGTGGTACCCGGAGCTCTTCCTGCCGGCTACTTTCTGAAGTCGATCGTATCGGGGAACACCGACCTTGCCGCACACCCGTTGCGCACGAAGGGCGGGGCGCCACCGATCGTCATTACGCTGGGCGTCGACTCTCCGCCGCCGTGGGTCCGGGTGAGCGGACGTGTGCGCAACGCGCCGGCCGCCGCAATCGCCAGACCCGGCAAAGTAACGCTCCTTCCCGATCCAGGGTCGGGAGAACCGTCTCCCCTGGCAAACTTCATCGTGTCGACCCTGGATGCGGAGATCGGGAGCGACGGCGCTTTCGAATTTCCGATGGTTCCAGCCGGTATCTACCGGGCAAGCCTGGGCAAGATCCCCATAGCAACCGCGGCTCTGGTGGTTGCCGACAGGGACTTGAACAGCGTCGACATCGTGATTCCTCCGCTAAAGGAAATTGCGGGGCGTTTTGGTGTTCCTGGACCTTCCAACAAGAGTCCGGAACTGACATTTCAGTTGCAGAACTCCACTCTCGCAGAGAGTCTTTCCGTAACGGCCAGAGTCGAATGCGGCAGGTTCAGAGCCCTGTTCCCGCAAGGGAGCTTCAGCCTGACGGTGACTGCCTCCGGATGGGGATATTCCATAAAATCGGTCACGTATGGCGGCACGGACGTTTTACAGAATCCACTGACGATTGGGCCAAACGACCAGCAGGAACTGGAGGTCCTGTCGACGCCGGGTTCTGACGGCGGCGAATTTGAACGGGTCTGCTTCCCTTCTTTCAAACTTCCGGTCCCCCCGCCGATTCTTCCACTACCGTCACTTCCTGAAGCGACGCCGCCGCCCGTGATCGGTTCGCGCTGACTGTCCGCTGCGGCGCGGGACCCTGGGACACACCGATGTTCGCGGCGTCACGTTACGGAACTCGAACGATTTCCTACTTATGCTAAATTTCCGGTGAGGCGGAGCGCCGGGTGGCGCCGCATCCATGCAAAACACTTCAACACCGGAGAAGGCAAGAGACTTCTCAACAAGATCATGAAACACGCGATCATGGCGATAGTTCTGTTGGCTTCGGTTGCGCCTCAGGGCGCGCGGCAGGGATCGGTTTCCGGCCGGGTTCTGCGTTCCGATGGCTCTCCCGTCGCCAGTCTTCGAGTCGCCGCAATGCAATTGCCGGAAGGGGGAGCCAATGCGGCGTCAGCCGCCGCGTTGATGAGCAGCGGCCAAACAGACAGCATGGGCCGTTACCGTCTGCAGGATGTTCCGCCAGGCCGGTATCGGATAGTCGCGGGACCACTCGATGCGCTGGCTTATTATCCGGGAACCTGGACGGAAGCAGAGGCGATGGTTGTAACCGTAACGTCCGGCGCCATGTTGACGTCCATCGATCTTCACGTCGCGTTCGGCAGCATCGCGGGACGAGTCTCGACTCCAAAGGGCAGACCGGTCGTGGGGGTCAATTTGTTCGCCATTCGGGTTCTGGCGCCGGCCGCAACCCAAAACCAAAGAGGGCAGCAGGGCAGGACGGGCCAGAACCTTCGCGCGGCGCCGCGGACTGCAGTCGCCGCCACCGACAACGGTGGAGCGTTCATCCTGAATAACGTTCCGCCAGGTCAGTACTACATCGGCGCCGGTATGAACGGATCGCTGGCTTTCTGGAGCGCCAACTCCGTAGTCGTCGAAGGAGCCTCACCGCATACAACGGTGACTGTTGCCCCGGAGTCGCAGTCCATCGCCGATTTCATACTCTCCAACGACACCGCTGAAAACTGGGATGTCTCGGCGATCCTGGCCGGCAGGCCTCCAATCCTGAGGTGAGCTTCGGATCATAGACGCGTTCCCCTCTTTAACTCTGCCTGGACCCATGGGTCTTTCTCCTATTTTCAATGCGCGTTTCGCGTGTTTCACCTTCGGGACATATTCTCGACCAGGAAGCCAAAAATTTATCACTTCGGGCCTGAATGGAAGCGACTATACTCGCCATACTCTGACGTAAGCCCCACAAGAAGATCGAACGCGCTGAGAGGATTCATGAAAACACTGACGCCGATGTTGCTGTCGATCCTGCTGGCGATCGCGGCGCTCGCTCAAACCAGAGGCGGCGCCACGATCAGCGGAACGGTCCGCACGCCGGAAGGCGCGCCGGTCGCAGGCGCCCGTGTGGCGGTGATGGACGCGTCTGGAACCGTCGCCATTGGTTCAACAACGGAAACTGACGAGAGCGGCCGTTTCCGCCTGGAACGGGTCCCGGCTGGCCGCTGGTTCCTCGTGGCCGGATCCGCGGAGACGCCTGTCTACCATCCGGGAACCGACAACTCCGCAGCCACGGTTGTGACGGCGGCGGGCGCCGCCATCAACGGGATGGATTTCACGGTGGCTTTCGATCGTCTGCTCTCGCTTT
>DASUFH010000374.1:0-5849 GCA_036274645.1 Terriglobia bacterium | reverse complement strand
GTTCGCATTGTTGGACATGGCAAACCGTGAAGCCGTTCCCTCCATGAAGAACTCTTCCTCAACGTAGCCCGCCTTCTTCAGATCCATCGGCGTCGCGTTGAATGGATATCCGTGCGCCCCATCCTTCAATGGGCTCGTATTCTTGATTGGTCCAGTGACCGTGGGCACGCTGGCGGAAGCCGGCGTCTGCTGCGCCTGTCCCATCGCCTGATCAGCGTTAAACCCCGCTGCCAGGATGGCGCCTCCAACCGCAACCATACCCACACGGGCAAACCATTGCCGACCTCTCATAAGCTCCAATCCTCCGCGACTTGTATTTCTGGCTGATCTAGAAAGTCACGCTCTGAACGCGACGTCTTTTTCGATTTGGCCGTTCTTTATACACCTTTCCACTGTCCTTTCAAAAGGAAACTCCATGGGTGTCCACGCCTGTTGCACAACGGGAGATTGTGAGTTTTCGCCTGATTGCAGGGGCGGTCACAGACCCCCTGCAAGGGCGAGGAAGGCGATAGGAGCGCAAGCGGCCGGAACAGCGAAACGGTCTCAGAGTTCCACGCCGAGGTCGCGCAGATCCTGAATCAGGGCGGATTCAGACACAAAACGGCGGGCGTGAATCCCCATACGTGTTGCGCCATCGACGTTCTCCTCCCGGTCGTCGGTGAAGAAGAGGGCTTCCGGCGGTTTGCCCGCTGCGGCAATGGCGGCTTCATAGATGCGGGGATCGGGCTTCATTGCGCCGACTTCGTGGGAACAGATCGTTTGATCGAAATAGCGGAGAACGTCGTAGCGCTCGGCCACGAAATCCAGGTGGACTTCGTTCGTATTCGAAACCAGGATAAGAGGATACCGGCGCTTCAGACGCGTCAGCAGGTCTTCGGAAACGAGCAACCCGGGCAGAAAGATCGAGGACCAGCAGAAGCGGAATTCATCGAGATCCATCGTTACGCCGCCCGCATCGCAAAGATACCGGTGGTAATCCGCGGTGGAGATCAGACCGCTTTCATACCGGGCTTTCCACCCCTCGTCCGCCAGGGCGCGCTCAAGCCGGCCGCGTTGCTCGCGGCTGCACCCCGAGCGGGTGGCAAAGGTGTTCAACCCGCGCTCGAAGTCGAAATCAATCAAGACTTTGCCCAGATCGAAGAGCACACATTCAATTGGCACCCTGCGATGTTAGCACGCCGTAAACTTTGATGATGGGCACTTGCCTCCAACGCAAAAAATCCCCATACTCGACCCCATGGCTCTGCGATCATCACAAGAGTTTGTCAGCCGGAGGGAACGGCGTCAGGCCGCTCCCGAGACCACATTTCGCGAAATCGAGTACATCGACCGTCTTTCGAGAAGCAAAACGCCTGTCGTCATCAAGCTTGTCGATGGTGAAGAGGTGCGTGGCTGGATCGAGTATTACGACAAAGACATCATTCGCGTCACCCGCGAAACGCTGCCCAACCTGTTCATCTATAAAAGCCGGGTGAAGTACCTGTTCGAGGATCCCGAAACCGATCGGCGCGCCCGCAACGCTACGGCCTGACTACCGCTCGCGGAGCGCCATAACCGTATAGGGCAATAACCGCCCGAGTTCGTTTTCCACGGGACGATTCAGTTCGAGGCTGCCCGACAGGAGGCTGCCCCAGTCCGCGATGACGGACCCTCTTTCGGTCAGCAACGACCCCAGCAGATTGCCCGGACCACGGTCGTTGGCGCGGGTTCGCGCCAGCAGCAAACCTCCCGAAATCCGAACGGCGCCACCGATGGAACGCGTTTCTCCCTGACCGATCACGAGCGCCACTCCAGTCCAGTCGAACGCATCCGCTATTGAAAGCACGCCGCGAACGAGAAGGAGTCCATAACCCGTTCCCGGACCAACCCGGCAATCGCCGTTGACCACAACGATCCGCGGATCGTCCGGACCGCCCAGGGGGTTCCCGAGGTTGCCGAGCATAACGGTGTCCCCGGCGCCTGGGCTGTACACATCCGTCGCGACGGACGTCACTTCGCGCGCCAGTCGCTCCAGTCCCTGAACGGTCCGTAAACGCGCATTCAGTTCAGACTCGACCACGGCGATGTCGGCGGGCGGCGGCGCCAGGGAATCCACCCCGGGAAACCGTACTTCCGCGCCGGTGGCGATTACCGAAATCGCCGCATCGCGATCCTCGTTGCGCACAACACCGATCGCATGACCGTGGTCTCCTGTCCCACCGGCGTCCAGACCGCTGATCTCGAAGCCCGACGCCACAGCCGGAACGAACATCCCCGGAGAACCGTCCAGCGTGAGGGCGGCCGGAAGACGCAGGCGCTCCTTCATCACGGACACCTCGAGGATCCGGCGTGACCGGCCGTTCACGGCAATACCGATGAGTGTCAGAACATGGTTGGTGTCGGTAAGGCTGCTGAAACCATCGGCGGCGTCATTCCGTAGATACACGTCATAACGGCCGCGGAATCCATCGTCGCCATGGACAAGCGGCTGATCGTCTCCCATCTCGAGAACGCCGGCGTCGAAGAATGGCGCGAGCGCGCCATCCGCTCCGGCAGAAGCGGCAAGCATTGCCGATGGCGTTGCCGGAGACGTGCGAAGAACTTCCCTGCCCTGCTCGATCGCCGACTCCGCCGATTGCTGCAGTTCCGCCGTCTGGCGGTATCCGAGGGAGACCCAGGCGTCGAGCGTGACCGACGTCAGCAAGGCCGCGCCCACGATCGCGAGAAACGAGAGCATCAGGAGCGCCAGAATCAGCGCGGCGCCGCGATCACCGTTTGCTGGGATGGAAGCGTTCTCATTCACCGTTTTCGACCCCCGAAACATTGTGGGCGGTCATAGACCGCCCCTGCAGCAGACGGGACGGGAAGAAGCAAACGGGATGGCATTCTCAAGCCGTTGCGGAGACAGGCGGACGGACCTCCGGCAGGTCCGCGAATCGGCGGAAATCCGGGAAAAATTTGTCGGGGAAATCGCTTCAGGCCTTGGCGGCCGCTTTCTTCACCATCGGAGCCGGCTCACGCCTGGCGCCGCGTTTGAAGAATGGCGGTTCGGGACAAAATGGCGCGCGCTCGCGAACGCGCGAGTAGCAACTGGCTTCCGCCTGGCGAATGGTTTTCCCCTGGGCGGTGGCGACCAGGACGGACAGGCCCGGGCTCCCGCCCCGCGCCATTTTGACCTGGCAATCATAGAGCGTGGAGACTCTCGACAGTTCCGCGTAGAGATAGTCGCCGTTTGGAAATTTCTGCAGGGGTTGGGATGTCACAACCACGTCCTTGGGCAGCCGGGCCATATGTCCTCCGTGAGTTGGCGTGTGATTGGAGCACGACCGGACTCCTTTGTAAATACCCGTGGAAGCCGCGCCGGCTCGGCGTTTCCGCCGATGGCGCGCTGGAACGCCCGTCCAATCAGGGTTTGCGGCGATGCGTTTCTGTTACGATAGCCCGGATGAAGAGACGTTTGCGGCTGGCGCTCGCGCAAATGAATCCGGTGGTCGGCGACCTCGACGGAAACGTCCGGGCAATCATCGAATGGATCGACCGCGCGCGGGCCGCGGAGGCCGAGGTTGTCGTGTTTCCGGAACTGGCGCTGACAGGCTACCCGCCGGAAGACCTGCTGCTGAAGCCTCAGTTTGTCGACGCGAATCTCGCGGCGCTCGACCGCGTCATCAAGCAGACCCGGGACATCGCTGTCGTCGTCGGTTTTGTCGATCGGGAAGACGATATCTTCAACGCGGCCGCGGTCGCTTCGAACGGCCAGCTGGCGGGCGTTTACCGCAAGATGTACCTGCCCAATTACGGGGTCTTCGACGAGTTCCGCTATTTTCAGGCGGGAGGCGAGTGCCCGGTATTTCAGATTGCCGACGCCACGGTGGGAGTCAGCATCTGTGAAGACATCTGGTATCCGGACGGTCCCTTTCTCGACCAGGCGTTCAACGGCGGCGCGGAAGTCCTCATCAACATTTCCTCATCGCCTTTTCACGCCGGCAAACGGCGCTGGCGGGAACGGATGCTGGCCACGCGGGCCGGCGACAGCGGGGCCATCGTAGCCTACCTGAACACCGTCGGGGGACAGGACGAGCTGGTTTTCGACGGCGACAGTCTCGTATTCAACGAATACGGCAACCTCATCGCGCGCGGAAAACAATTCGAGGAAGAGCTGATCGTGACCGATCTCGATATCGAAGCGGTCTTCCGGCGCCGCCTGCGCGATCCGCGAAGGCGCCAGCGGAAAGCGTCCTTTGCCGCGTCGGCGCCACGCCCGGTTCCGACCCGGCCAACACCGCAACAACCGCTGCCCGCGAGACTCCAACCCGAGCTTCTTTCCGAAGACGCGGAAATCTATCGCGCGCTTGTCGTGGGCACGCGCGACTACATCCGCAAGAACGGCTTCAAGAAGGTCCTGCTCGGCCTGAGCGGAGGCATCGATTCAGCGCTGACCGCCTGTATCGCCGTCGACGCGCTGGGCCGGTCGAATGTGGTCGGCGTCCTGATGCCGTCCACGTTCTCATCGCAGGGCAGCCTCGATGACGCGGAAGCGCTCGGGAAAAGTCTCGGCATTGAACTCGTCACCATGCCGATCACGCCCGTGTTCGAAGCCTACAAGACCAGTTTCAGGACCGCGTTCCAGACACTCCAGCCGGGCGCCGCCGCCGGCGGAGTGGCCGAAGAAAATGTGCAGGCCCGCATTCGCGGAAATTACCTGATGGCGATCTCGAACCAGTTCGGCTGGCTCGTGCTGAGCACCGGCAACAAGAGCGAGATCAGCGTCGGCTACTGCACGCTGTACGGCGACATGGCGGGCGGATTTGCGGCGCTCAAGGACGTGATGAAGACCACCGTCTACCGGCTTGCGCGATACGTCAACGAACTTGCGCCCGGACGCATTCCGCAATCATCCATCGATAAGCCCCCGTCGGCGGAGCTGCGGCCCGATCAACTCGACACGGATTCGCTGCCGCCGTATGAAGAACTCGATCCCATTCTCCGCGCGTACGTCGAGGAAGAGCGCAGCCTGGAAGAGATCGTCCGGATGGGCGTCGCGGAAGAACTCGCCCAACGCGTCATTCGACTGGTCGATGTGAACGAATACAAGCGGCGGCAGGCGGCGCCGGGAGTAAAAATCACACCGCTCGCGTTCGGACGCGATCGCCGCATGCCCATCACCAACCGGTTCCGATAACGCATGGTTGAACTGTCCACCGAAGATCGTCTCGCGATGCGGGGCAAGGCTGTGGTGATCACCGGAGCAACATCGGGCATCGGCCTGGTTGCCGCAAGGGAACTGGCGGCCATGGGCGCGCGCATGATTCTCGTGGCGCGCGATCCGGCCCGGGGCGCCGCGGCGATGGAGGCATTGCGAAAGGCCGGTCCGGAACAACGGCATTCCATCCATTACGCCGATCTTTCCCGCCTCGATGAAATGCGGCGCGTCGCGAAGGAAATCTCGCAGGCCGAACCGCGCATCGACGTCCTCATCAACAACGCCGGCGCCATCTTCTACCAGCGCGAGGTCACGCCCGACGGCCTCGAGCGCACCTTCGCCGTGAACCATCTGGCGTATTTCGTCCTGACCGGAGAACTGCGCCGCAGCCTCGAGGCGGCGCCCGCGGCCCGCGTCATCTCGACGGCGTCGGAAGCGCACCGGGGCGCAACCCTCGACCTCGACGACCTCCAGTCCGAACGCGAATACAAGGGATTCCCCGTTTATTCGCGGTCCAAGCTGGCCAATATTCTGTTTACCCGCGAACTCGCGCGCCGCCTGGAGGGAACGGGCATCACCGCCAATTGCCTGCATCCCGGCTTTGTGGACACGCGCTTCGGCGACGAAGGCAAGGGCGCGTTTGCCACGATGTTCCGCCTGATCAAGAAAC
>DASUFH010000373.1:0-8947 GCA_036274645.1 Terriglobia bacterium | reverse complement strand
ACCGGATGGTCCGACAAGTCTTAATGGTGGACACGCCAACGCCGTGGGCGATGGAATCAACAGAGGGACAGACGCTGTTCGAAGCGCTCCGCGAACAAGTCATGGCCAGGAGGAGATAGTGCTGGTCCGAAACAACAAGCCGGTCGCCGGTTGGTCCCGGAAACCTGCGGCGCAGAACGCCTTGCAAGTACTGGGCGATCTCTATAGAACACTGGACGATGAAAACGCTGAGGCGCTTTCGGAGGCGATCCGGTCCGGTCGAAAAACGAAGACGGGAACACTGAAGGAGTTGCGCAACCCTTGGGTTTCCTGATTTGACACCCGTCTCTGGATTGCCATTGAGCGCGGCAAGCTCAGCGCTGCCAACGTTCATTCAACTACTCATCAGCCACCGTTTATTTGACTCATGGATGTTCCTGAAATTCTGCAACGAATCGAGCGCGTAACCGGTCGCTTCGAACAAGAGGCGGTCGAAGCAGCATTGGCAAAGCGCGAAGAAGTCACTCCTCAGCTGCTCGGGATTCTTCAACACACCTTCGAAAATGCGAAACGACTCGCTGACGATGGTCATTCCATGGCTCACCTGTACGCCATGTTCCTGCTGTCGCAATTCCGGGAGCCTCAAGCCTATCCGCATCTCTTGCGCCTTTGCGCACTTCCTGGCGACGTGCTGGATTCGCTATGCGGGGACTTCATCACCGAAACGTTGGGACGCGCCTTGGCTTCAGTCTGCGCTGGAAACACCAACGGTATCCGATCCGTCATTGAAAATGAAGATGCCGGCGAATGGGTTCGCGGCGCAGCTCTGGACGGACTTGTCACGCTTGTCGCAGAAGGCGTGACCGAGCGCGACGCAACCGTTCAGTACTTCGGACAACTGTTTCGAACATTGCGGCGAGAGCCTTCAGAGACCTGGAATTCGTTGGTGGCGGCCACGTGCGACCTCTACCCTGAGGAATTGATTGAGGAGATAAAACAGGCCTATCGTGACGACTTGATCGATCCATTCAACATCAGCATGAAGGATGTCATGCATGACCTTGGACTCGGCAGGCAACGAGCGCTTGCGAGGCTCGCGTCCGATCGACACCATCAATTCATAACCGATACGATTCGGGAATTCGGGTCGTGGTACTGCTTCCACCGGGACGAAGGTTCTTCTGACGAAGCGAATGTTGCGCGAAAGGAAATTCTGGCCTCCACGCATTCCCGGCCAGCGCCCAAAATCGGTCGAAATGACCCATGCCCATGCGGAAGCGGTCGAAAATTCAAGAAGTGCTGTCTCGGCAAGTAACCTTGCAACGTTTAGGTCAATGGCTATAGTCAGGCTCTGTCTCGAAACTGCCGATTTTCTTGGGAACGGGCGGTCATAGACCAGCCTTTCCTTTCGTCTCAAGAGTTTCGATCTGTGCTACCCCAGCGTCGATAGCGCGGCTTCAATTTTTGCTCGCATTTCCTTTCCCGCCATTTCATGCCAGGCCTGAAGAACCCGGCTGGCGGCCTCGCGTTCGGTTGACACCATCGCTTCGAGCAGTTGATGTTGTTCCTCCCGGCGGCGATTGCGCCAGTCGTTAAGAATCTCGATCAGTCCCCGGGCGCTGGCGGAAGCCGCCAGGTGACATTCATATGCGTGCGCCCACTCCCGGATGCTCATCCACGCTTCATCGGTGAGAAGGATCAATGGAAGATCTCCGAAAAACTCCGTACGGAGCTCCCCCTTCCGAATGAGTTGATCGATTCGGTTTTCGATTTCCTCGATCGTCAGATAGGAGAGCTTGCCGTAGACCGGCGATTGATCCAAGCCATGCTTCAGTACGGACTTGTTCTTGGATCCTTTCAGCAGCAGCGATAACTGACTTCTACCGCCCTTCGCCGCGATTTGCCACGCGCCGCGAAGAATACATTCGTGCTCCTCACTCGTGAGCGGAACGTTTTCTGCCGGATCGATCTCTTCAGTGATACGTTCAACGGGCCGTGAGTCGACGATCTCCAGAATCTCAAAGTCGATACTTTCAAGGAGATCCAACGCTTCGGCTCTTACCTTGAGCGCTTCGAGCTGAAACCATTTCTCGCGCAACACCGGAAACTCCAGCAAGGCGTCTTTGAAGTTGCGAAAAGGTCTTTTGTGGCGGAGGGCGTCACGAAGCGCATTCTGCGCTGCAATCGAGTGGACGGTGTCGACAAATTCCTCCATCCAACGAAACTGGACCCTGCTTTCGATGGTGTCGATCGGCACGGTCTCTTCGTCTTCGGGAATGAACTCCTCTTCGTTGCCATCATCGATTTCATCGATTTCATCGATTTCGTCGGAGCCTTTGAAAATGACGCGGCCGGACCCGAGCGCCAGATAGTAATCTCCCGGCATCACTCCCTGGAGAGCTTCCTCCAGTTCGATCAGATTGATTGTGATCGGCTCACCGCCAGGACGCCGGACTCGAACAACACACGACACGTTGCGCCTCCACGGATGTCTCCTCTTTCGGCGAATCCAAAAGGGGGACGGATGTTGTTTTCGTCAGTCCTTCCCGAACAGCTTTTGATAATCGACCACCGGCGCGTCACAGACGAATTCGGAAACGAATTCGCTCTCGGGATGATGCGGGAATGTTCTGGCCGGTATCACCCACGGGCTGACCCAGACGTTCGGATCTTCGACGGTCACCTCGTACTGCAGGTCGCCGTTCTCCAGTTTCCGGAACTTCTCGATGACGTGCAGCGACTCGGTATGCAGGAAACTGTGCACTTCCGTCTTGTCGTTGTAGCCGGCGGATTCGATGACCAGCGTATCGCCTTCCCAGCGTCCGACGGCGGTCCCCATCCAGGTCGGGTCGGGATCAGCCGGAAGAGGCCGGCCGTCCAGTGGAATGAAGCGCACGGCGCTGGGGTACTCGAACACCTGGACCATCATCTTCGGCGTCTGGATGAATTGCCATGGATACGGGGTGATATACGTTTGCGGAATGCCTAACGGAACGCATTCCTGAACGAGCGTCGTCCGGCCGCGAACGTCGTTGGCGGTCCGGACAATCTGAAACTTCTCGGCGCCGGGTTTGAGCGCCGGGGCCTGGGCGCCCTGCGGGAGACCGGCATTGCCATAGACGCCGGTGAAATCCGGATGTCCGTCCATCCGGCCCTTCGTGTCGTTGCGGGCGGCCGAATTCGCCGCGGCGGTCGCGACCGGCGCTCCCGCCACCGTAATCGTTACGGTTTTCGTCAGGGTTGGGCCGGCGCGGAGCGTGTAGGTGGTCGTTCTGGCCGGGAACACCTGCTTGCTCCCGCGTACCGCGACTGGTCCGACTTCCGGCTCGATCGTCATGTTGCGCGTGGCCTCGGTCTGCCAGACCAATTGCGCGCCTTCTCCCGGACGAACCGTTGCGGGCCGCGCTTCGAACGTCAGGATGCGCGGTTCGATCGCTCCGCGTCCTCCACGTCCCTGTTGCTGGAACGGCTGCGCTGCAACCACGGATCCGAGAGCCAGGATAAAAACGATTCCTTTTGGAATGCTCATGACGCCGCAGGATATTCCAACTTTCCGGCGTGGACAATGACGAGACGGGGAGAGGACGTGAATTAGGGACAGAGAGCAATTTCGCCTTCGCGAAATTGCTCTCTGTCCCTAATTCACGTCTCCAGCTATCCTTTCCCGCATAAACGAACCCGATCAACAAACACACAAGAGGGAATGCATATGACGAAGACTCGTTCACTGATCCTGGTGGGAAGCCTGATGCTGCTGGCCGCGCTGACCCTGCTTGCCGCAATGCCGGCGGCGGTCGATCATTCCGCCGATCGCGAGGAGATCGAAGCGTTGATGTGGCGGTATGCGCGCGCGCTCGACGGGTTCAATCCCGACGCCTATGCCGCCGTTTATACCAGGGACGGACAGTTCGGGACGGGAACCGGCGCAACCAAGGGACAGCAGGCGCTGAAAGACATGATCAAGGGATTGAAGGACAGCAGAGACCAGCGCGCCGCCGCAGGAGAAACCGTGCCGCCGATGTACCACATGACCACGGATTCCTGGATCGAGTTCACCGACGCGACTCACGCGCGCCATCATTCCTACTGGCTGACGGTGTTCGGCGCCGCAGGCCGGGGTGGGACGCCTAACGTCGCGGCGGCCGGACGCGGAGTGGACGATCTGGTGAAAGTCGACGGCAAGTGGCTCATTCAGACCCGCAACGTCGCGCCCCAGGACTGAGGCAGCGCGCCGCCGTGAGTCTTGAAGACAACAAAGCGCTGGTCCGCCGGTTCTGCGAAGAAGTGTGGAACAAGGGAAATGTCGACGCCGCAAGAGACATCTTCGCCGCCGACTACGTCCGCCACGATCTGCGGCCCGGCAATCCGTTGCCCGGCCCGGAAGGCCAGCGAAAGATCGCGCTGGATTTCCGGGCCGCCTTCCCCGACCTGCGAATGACGATTGACCTCATGGTTGCGGAAAACGACATGGTCGTTGTCCGCTGGACGACCGAAGGAACCCATACGGGCCGGTGGGCCAACGTGGAGCCGACCGGAAAACATGCCCGCTTTTCCGGCGTGAATATTTTTCGCATCCAGGACGGCAAAGTCGTTGAACTCTGGAATCATCGCGACGACCTCGGACTGATGCAGCAACTGGGCGCTCCGATTTACGCCGGCAGCAAGGAGTGAGGACCCTCGAGATCCATTCGAAGGACGGCGTCCTTCTTTCCTGCCTGCGCGCCGGAACCGGATCGCCGCTTGTCCTCGTTCATGGGACCGGCGCCTCCGCGTCCCGATGGGGGCCGGTCCTTCCCGCATTCGAGAACCGCTTCGATATTTATGCGCTGGACCGGCGCGGACGCGGCAACAGTGGCGACAGCCCGGATTATTCGATCGAACGGGAGTGCAACGACATCGCTTCCGTCTTGAGCTCCGTCGGACAGCCCGCCAGTCTGCTGGGACACTCCTATGGCGGGATCTGCGCGCTGGAAGCCGCGCTGACAACGCCGGACGTGCGCGCGCTTGTGCTGTATGAACCGCCGATGCCCGTCGGCCATGCGCCGGTCTATCCAGCCGGTTTCATCGAGCGTATGGAGTCCCTGGTGGCTGACGGGAAACGCGAAGACGTCGTAAAAATGTTCGCGCTGGACGTTCTGCGGATGCCGCGCGCCGATTTCGAAGCAGCCCGGATTTCTCCCGGCTGGCCCGACCGCCTGGCTGCGGCCCACACTCTGCCCCGGGAAATGCGCGCGCTGGAAAATTACCGATTCGACGCCGAGCGCTTCAGCGAGCTGCGCGTTCCCACGCTGCTGCTGCTCGGCGGGGAGAGCCCGGATTTCTTCAAGGCGGGTATCGACCTGCTGAGCCGAACGCTGCCCAACAGCCACGTCGTGATTCTGCCGGGACAACGGCACGCGGCAATCACGACGGCGCCCGGGCTGTTTGCCGCCAAGGTCATCGCGTTTCTGGCTTCTCTGTAGTGGGAAAGAGCCAGCACCGCGCTCCCGAAAACTATTTTTCTTATTGTGGAAGTGGGCGAAGTATATCGAAGGCTAAATCCTTATGACAATCAAATAATCGATCATCCGAATATCCGAACCTTCTGGAGCACACCATTGTCTTCCGATGATCGATTACGGTAGAGTCGTCGGCAATCTATTAGCTATGAGCACTACGTTTCAAAAACTCGAACCCGTTTCAAAGAAGGTCCGCATCGTCACCCTGCTTCGCGAGGCAATGGTCTCGGGAGGAATCAAAGGTGGGGAGCAGATCGTTGAAGCGAAGATCGCGCAACAGTTCGGTGTCGGACAGGGACTGATCCGCGAGGCCTTGATCGAACTTGAGCATCAGGGCTTTGTTCGCCGGACGCCGTTTTCAGGCACGCATGTCCATGCGTTGGATCTCAAGGACGCGCAGCAGATTTTCGAAATGCGCATTGAGCTGGAGCCCCTGGCGTTTTCCCTCGCTGTGGACAATGCGTCCGACGAAGACGTGGCAGAGCTTGCGGACCTGGTTGAGAAAACGAAGATCGCCGCCGCCGCCGGAGACCTGGATTCCTTTTTCGACAGTCATCTGGCGTTCCGGAAAACAATGTGGAAGCTGTCGGGCAACATCTATGTGCAGCAGGCGCTCGAACGCATCGTGATTCCGCTTTATGCGCTGTATCTGATGCGGCAGTCCTATAACCGGAACGGTCTTTTCCAGACGATCACGGACTGTATCGAACATGAGGACAAAATTCTCGCCGCCCTCCGGAAACGGGACAGCAAGCAGGCGCGTCGTGTAGCCTGCGATTTTCTGACCCGGATGAGGGATTACCTGGCGACGCGTCTGGTGCCTGGAGCCTGACGGAGAACTAATGATGAATCGCACGCGCATCCTCTGGATCGTTCCGGCCATCGCGCTGGGCGCCCTGAACCTTTATGCGGCCGGCAGTGAAGTGGCGGATGCCGCCATGAAAAGGGACCGGGAGGCTGTGCGCGCGCTCGTCGCGCGGAAAGCCGATGTCAACGCTCCGCAGGTGGATGGCGCCACGGCGCTCCACTGGGCCGTGCAGGCGGACGATCTTGACCTGGCGGATCTGCTGATCGGCGCGGGGGCCAATGTTTCCGCGGCCACCCGGGAAGGCGTGATGCCGATGCAACTGGCGGCGCTCAATGGCAGCGCGGCCATGCTGGAAAAACTGATCAAGGCGGGCGCGGACGTGAATGCGCCGCTGACGTCGTCGCTCGACACGGCGCTGATGATGGCGTCTCGCGCCGGCAAGGCGGACGCGGTCAAAATTCTGCTGGATCACGGCGCGCGGACCGACGCGAAAGAGACGTGGGGCGATACGACCGCGTTGATGTGGGCTGTGAACGAAGGGAATCACGCCGTCGTCCGGCTGCTGATCGAACGTGGCGCGGACGTCAACGCGCGCTCGAAGTTTGTGCCTTCCGCCAACGGCCGGGGCTTCGAAGGCGCAACGCCAACCGCCGCGCGATCCAATCAGGCGGCCGAAGACAACGCCAGCGGCCTGCTGACGCCTCTGCTGTTTGCGGCGCGGCAAGGGGACCTGGAGTCGGCCCGCCTGCTGGTGGCCGCCGGCGCCGAAGTCAACGTCCGGGATGGCGACGGCAAGAATGCGCTCGCGCTGGCCATTTTCAATGGCGGCTACGACGTCGCGTCCCTGCTGATCGACCATGGGGCTAATGTCAATGAGGCCGACGCGCAACGATTCACGCCGCTGTTCTGGGCAGTGGACCGGCGCAACATGGAAACCGCGCCGAATTTCCCCTGGGTTGTCACGGCGGATCCCCTGCCTCTGATCCGGAAACTGCTCGACGCGGGCGCGGACGTCAATGTGGTGGTCAACAACACACCCCGTGGACGCATGCGTGAAGGCACTCCGCGAATCATTTTTGCCACCGCGCTGATGCGCGCCGCTTTTGCGGGCGACATCGAACTGGTGAAACTGCTGCTGGCGCACGGCGCGAATCCCAACGTGGTCTCGAAAGACAACGAGACGATGTTGATGGCGGCCTGCGGAACCGGCTTCATTCCCGGCTACAACAACACCCGGAGTTCCGCCGAGCGGCTCGAAGTGGTCAAGCTGCTGATCGACCTTGGACAGGATGTAAATGCCGCCGACGACTACGGCATCACGGCCCTGATGGTTGCCGGCAATATCGGCGACGTGCCCATCATCCAGTATCTTGTCGACAAGGGCGCGGACCTGGGCGCTCACGATCTGGGGAAGAAGAATGACGGACTGTTCGGATCGAGCATCGAACCGCTGATGCCGATCGACTATGCCATCGGCGTCGGAACGTTCCGGCCCAACAATGCCATCGTCTTCAACGAAGAGGCCGTGAAGCTGATGTCCCGCCTGATGAAGGAACGCGGCGTCAAACACACGACATCGGAATGCACGTTGCGTGGATTTACCTGTTCGATCGCCAATGTCGATCCCAAAACGGCCACACCGGCGCAAATCCAGGTGATGCGCCGCGTCCAGACCGGATATCAGGTTGACGGCGTCACCGGGGGCCTCGGCAAAGAGGGGGCCGGACAGAAGTAGGCCGATGCGAATCCGCAACGTCTGTTACACGGTGTTCGCATCGATTCTCCTGTTTGCGGCCTCTGTCTTCTTTGCCGCTCCAGGCCGGGCGCAGACGCCGCCTGGCGCGCGCATCACCTGCACGACTCAGGATGTAAGCGGCGCGGGCGAAGCGGTCCGGATCAACATTAACGAGTGGTCCACCGACGCGCAGCGTGACGCGCTGGTTTCAGCCTGGACGATGTCTTCATCATCCGGAGGAGGCGCGCGCGGCGGGCGGGGCGCCGGCGGCGCCGGCGCGGGCGCTCCCGGACGCGGCGGACGCGGCGGAAGGGGGCGCGGCGGCGCCGCAGCCACTCCGGAAGCCGCGCTCGAATCGGCGCTCAAGGCCGCGCCAACCATCGGTTACCTCTGGACCTCGGAAACCCTCGGCTACTCGATCAAATACGCCTATCGAATCCCTCTGCCCGGCGGCGGAGAACGCATCATTCTGGCCACCGACCGGCGCGTTGGCGCATCGAGCAACCTGTGGAAGCCGGCGCCATCCATCCCGTCCAGCAATCACCCGTTCTCTCTGGTCGAACTACATCTCGATCCGAACGGTGAAGGCGAAGGCAAGGGCATCCTTGCTGGAAACGTAACCGTCGACGATCAATTCAAAACGATCACTCTCGATGGTTATGGCGCCCTGCCGGTGATTCTGAAAGCCAAACGGGTGAGTTAATGCCGGCATGTTGAGTCCCCGTCTGCTTGCAGGGGCGGTCTATGACGGCCCGACGTTCCAGAGTAGAACCACTCCGAAACACTGGGCGGTCATAGACCGCCCCTGGAGTTTGGACATTTGAGTAGGTTAAGTGCTTTATTGGTTGACATACGCACTTGCGTAGTCCATACTGCTCCCGGTCTTCGCGCAAGGAGAACTTGCGCCAATGAAGAAGACTGCCGAAA
>DASUFH010000372.1:0-10866 GCA_036274645.1 Terriglobia bacterium | reverse complement strand
TCTTCGATTCGGGCCAGGCCATCTTCGTAGAACTTGACGGCCTGCAGCGCCCGGCGCTTGTTTTCGATGACGCGCGCGTGACAGACCACCAGCGCGAGAAAAGCGCCAACCGGCGCGGCAATCCACCACGGCGAGATCGCCGTCTGCCAGACGCTCAGCCACAGCGCGACCACGAAGAGCAGCACCACTGCCAGTCGCGAATACGCGACCAGGCGATCCTGGTTTTCGTAGCGCTGTACGGTTTTTCGGCGGGCTTCCAGTCGTGTGGAGTACTCAAGAAACGGATTCTGGTCCGAACTCACGTGGCGCCGTTTGCGTCTGCTTCTGCAGGGGCGGTCTGTGGGAATTAGGGACAGAGAGGAATTTCGCGTTCGCGAAATTCCTCTCTGTCCTTAATTCCTCTCGGCGGCTGTCCCGGATCTTGACGGCGCCGCCCGCCCCGGACTTAAATAGTCACGCCTTCTTTGCGCGCCCCTTTTAGAAAGATTCCAACATGAGCCGCTTACCCGTTTTGGCCGAGCGCCCGCGCTCGCTCGACCTTGAGCCGGTGACTGATGTCTCACCTGTCATCCGGATTCAGCAGATGATCTTCCGCGAAGCGCAGGTTCTTGGCGCGAGCGACATCCACATTGAACCCGGGCGCGAGGGGACCCGAGTCCGGTATCGCGTCAACGGCCTGATGAAGGAAACAATGGCCCTGCCACGGTGGATGCACGAAAAACTCGTGGTACGGATCAAGATTCTCGCCAACCTCGATATCACCGAAAAGCGGGCGCCGCAGGATGGACACATCGGTCATTCCGCGGAGTCCGCCGACGATATTCGCGTTTCGGCGTTGCCGACACGCTGGGGCGAGAAGATCGTCCTCCGGGTGCTGCGCCGCGATCGCGCCGTCATGACTATCGCGCAGCTGGGATTCCCCGCGGATCTGGAAGAACGGCTCCACGCGTTGATCCGCCGGCCGCAGGGCATCTTTCTCGTCGTGGGGCCCACTGGCAGCGGCAAGACGACGACGCTTTATGGCCTCATTCACGAGATTCGCGGCGAGCCGCTGAACATCGTCACGATCGAGGATCCCATCGAATATGAAGTGGACGGCATCACGCAGGTGCAGCTCCAGGAAAAAGCCGGACTGACGTTTCCACGCGCCTTGCGTTCGATCCTCCGCCAGGATCCCGACGTCATCCTGCTCGGCGAAATCCGCGACGCGGAAACCGCCAGGACCGCGTTTCACGCGGCCATGACCGGACACCTCGTTCTTTCAACCCTTCACTGTCCGGATACCATCTCGACGTTCCTGCGCCTGGGCGAACTCGGCATCGAACGCCCCCTGGCGGCCAACTCCATCCTCGGCGTTCTTGCGCAGCGTCTCGTCCGTTTCAATTGTCCGACTTGCCGAACGCCGGAAGAGCCGCGTCCGGTTCTCCTGGAAAGACTGAAGATTGCGCCCGAGCATCGCGATCGGTTGCGGATCGGCGCCGGTTGTCCGGAATGCCGGTTTACGGGGAGCAGCGGGCGCGCCGGCCTTTATGAACTTCTGGAGATGGGCGCGAGCCTGCGCGAAGCCGCCCTTTCCGGAAACGACGAGCGCCTGCGCGAAACGGCCCTCGAGACGGGGCTGCGAACCCTTGACGAACAGGCCAGGGCGATGGCGCTGGAAGCGAAGATTTCGGCCCGTGAGGCCTACCGGTCCGGTCATTTCGCAGGGGTATAAGCCGGTCCCCCGTTTGCTTTGTCGGGGCGGTCTATGACCGCCCGGCGTGTCAGGGTGGGTTCCTGTTCAAATCAGAGCACTCTGAAGCGTTGGGCGGTCATAACGGCCCCTGCAAGCAGGCGGGCTCAAGTCTTTCCGTTTGCAAAGCTGCGGCGGAGGCAAACAATCAGCGTCCAGGTTGTCGTATCATCGTGACTTATGCGTTCAACCTCCCTGGCGGCGTTGCTGATCGGCCTCGGCATCGGGTTCGCCATCATGTATCCCCTGATGAAGAAGCGCGCGCCGCAGGTTCTCAGCGCGATGCCGGTCCCGTTTGTTCCCTCCAGCGCAAGCGGGGCAGACGCGTCGCCGCCGCCAATGGATATCCGGCGTTTCAACCAGCTCCAGGAGACCGTGGCGAAAGATCCCATGAACTTCGACGCGTTGGTCGAACTGGGCAATATGCAATCCGATCAGCGTCATTTCCCGGAAGCGGCGGAGTGGTATACGAAAGCGCTGGCCGTGCGCGAAAGCGTGGATGTGCGCAAATATTTGGGAATCGCTCTATATAATGCAAACCGCGTGGACGACGCGATCGCCCAGTTCAGGAAGGCGCTTGAAACCGATCCGTCGAATCCTGAAGCGTTATACGATCTCGGTGTGGCGCTTCTGGAAGGGAAAAACGACGCCGATGGCGCCATCGAGATGTGGGAGACGCTGATCCGGCTGAATCCCAACTATGCGGGCAACGACGTCGTCCGGCGAAATATTCAGGCCGTCAAAGAGAATCGTCAATAGTGCGTTCTGAAATCATCGATGCGCTCCGCCGGGTCGTCGGCCCCGAGGCCGTGGCGGCGGACGCGTCGGCGTTGCTCGTCTACGAGTGCGACGCGCTCCCCCTCTTCAAAAGACGGCCCGACGCAGTGGTCTTTCCGGCCAACGCCGCCCAGGTTTCCGAAGTCGTCAAAATCGCCAACCGCTACAACGTTCCATTCCTTCCGCGCGGGGCCGGCACCGGGTTGAGCGGCGGAGCGCTTGCGGTGGAAGGCGGCATCATCATCGAGATGCAGCGCATGAACCGCGTCCTGTCGGTCGACACGGTGAACCGGTTTGCGGTCGTTCAACCCGGCATCGCCAACCTGGCGGTCTCGCAGGCCGTCGCGAAATACGGCCTGTACTACGCCCCCGATCCATCCAGTCAGATGGCGTGCAGCATCGGCGGAAATGTCGCCGAGAATTCGGGCGGTCCGCACTGCCTGAAATACGGCATGACGACGAATCACATCCTGGCGATTGAGGTCGTGTTGTCCGACGGTGAAATTGTGCGCCTGGGCAACACAGCCGGTGAACCGGTGGGGCTCGACGTGGTGGGCGCAATCGTCGGGTCTGAAGGGACGTTTGCGATTGTGACGGAAATCACGCTGCGGCTGCTTCCGAAGCCGCAGGCGGTGAAGACGCTTCTGGCCGCGTATCACTCCGTGGAATCCTGCAGCCAGACCGTTTCCGACATCATTGCGGCGGGCATCGTTCCGGCGGCGCTGGAGTTCGTCGACAATCAGACGATCCAGGCCGTCGAGGCTTCCGTCTATCGCGCAGGCTATCCGCAGGATGCGAGAGCGGCCTTGTTGATCGAGATCGACGGCCTTCGCGAGGGCATGGAAGAATCGGTCGCGCGCATCGTCGATATCTGCAACAGGAATCAGGCATACGAAGTTCGCGTCGCCGGAAGCGACGCCGAACGCGCCCGCTTATGGCTGGGCCGCAAGGGCGCCTTTGGAGCGATGGGCCGCATCAGTCCCGACATGATCACGATGGACACGGTGATTCCCCGCACGCGTCTGCCGGAAGTGCTGACCGCGATCGATCGTCTTTCCCAGGAATACGGCCTTGCGGTTGCCAATGTCTTTCATGCGGGAGACGGCAACCTGCATCCCATCATTCTGTTCGACAGCCGCCGGCCGGATGAGGTGGAGAAGATCCACAAGATGGGCGAAGCCATCGTGAAGATTTCCGTCGACGCCGGGGGCGCGTTAAGCGGCGAGCACGGCATCGGCGTGGAGAAGAAGGAGTTCATGGACTTGATCTTCTCCGAAGACGATCTGGAAATCATGGGGCGCGTCAAAAGCGTCTTCAATCCCGATGGCCGCCTCAATCCCGCCAAGATCTTTCCCACGCGCCGGTCCTGCACCGAGATCGGACGCGCGACAACCACCGATACCGCCGAGATCGGACGTCGCGTGGCGAGCGCCCTGGGCGGCGAGACCAACGCATGATCATCGACGGCATTGCCGCCGGCCGCGTCCTCCGTCCGCAGAGCGTCGAGGAGCTTGCGGATCTGACGCGTTCCGGAAGCGATTCGCTGGTTCCCGTCGGCGCCGGCACGAACCTGGAATTCGGCAATCCCCTCCAGAGCGCGGATTGCGCGGTCGACCTCGGCGGTCTCGACCGGATTACCGCCTACAATCCGGCGGATCTCACGGTCCACGTTGAAGCCGGCGTGAAGCTTGGCCATCTCCTGAAGGAACTGGAGGCCAGGAACCAGACCCTGCCGCTCGATCCCTGGAGCGGACCGGACGCCACGATCGGCGGCCTTGCCGCCACCAATGCGCAGGGCCCATTTCGCGCGGTGGGAACCCTGCGCGACTGGATCATCGGTATGCGCGTGGTCCACGCCGATGGCCGGATTTCGAAGACCGGCGGCCGCGTAGTCAAGAACGTGACGGGATACGATCTGGCGAAGCTCTACACCGGATCGCTGGGATCGCTGGCGATCGTCGTTGAAGTGAGCCTGAAGGTTCGCGCGCGCTATCAGAAGACCGCCACGGCCGTGGCGCGTTTTGATCGACTCGACGACGCGCTCGCCATCGTAAACGCGCTCCGGCAGGGCGCTTTCGAGCCCGTGGCCTGTGAGGTTACGGGGGCGCCGCCGGCAGTCTGGGTTCGGTTTGGCGACGATGCGCAGGCCGTCGACTGGCAGATCCGGAATCTGCCCCCGGCGGAGTGGCGTGTCAGTGAAGGCGACTCGGAGCCGGCGGTATGGGAGCAGTTGCGGAGCCACTACCACGGTATGGGCCCGATCGTGGCGCGCGTGGTCGCAGCGCCGTCGGCGATCGGCGAGATTCTGGACTTCGCGGCGCCGGCGGCGTGGATTGTGCACGCGGCCAACGGTATTGCGCTCGTGGCCGTCTCGTCGCCGGAAGACGTGCGCCGCCTGCGCGGGAAGTTTCCCGTTATCGTCGAGAAGGCTCCGCGCGAGATGCGGCGGGAACTTCCGGCGTTCGGGGTGGCCGGCGTCGAGCTGCGGATCATGAAAGATCTGAAGCGCGCATTCGATCCGGCCGGCCGTTTGAATCGGGGGAGGCATATCGATGGAGAGTAGCGGCGGGAACGGGCAAAAACTGTATCTGGATTGCGTCCATTGCGGTCTGTGTCTGACCTCGTGCCCGACCTATCGCACGCTCGGCAGTGAAATGGACTCCCCGCGGGGCCGTATCTACCTGATGCGGGCTTTCGATGAAGGTCGCGCCGAGATCACCGATTCGTTTTCCGAGCACATGTTCCGGTGTCTCGATTGCCGCGCATGCGAAACCGCCTGCCCGTCGGGTGTGCAGTTCGGACGCATGATGGAAGACATGCGCGCGGTCATCGTGCGGGGGCGCGGGGCGTCGTGGGTCGCGCGGCTGGTCCTGAATCACGTTTTCCCAAGCCCACGCCGTTTTCATCTGGCCGCGCGGCTTCTGGCCTTTTACCAGTGGTCGGGAGCGCAGTCGCTGGCGCGGTCTGGGGTCGGACAGCGGTTGCTCAGAGGTATCGCGCCGTCGTTTGCGGCGGCAGAGGCCCTGACGCCCAGGGTTGAAAGCGCCGATGGGGTTGCTCCGGGCAGTGTGCATCGGGCGGAAGGCGAACGGGTGGGAACGGTTGCGTTCTTTACCGGTTGCGTCATGAACTCCATGCTGGGCGGGGTCAATCGCGCGTCGGTCCGGCTGCTCCAGGCCGCCGGCTATGACGTGGTTGTCCCGTCCGGTCAGATCTGCTGCGGAGCTCTGGCCAATCATGCGGGCCTGCGGGATACCGCCGAAGGGATGGCCGCGTCTAACATAGCCGCGTTCGCGGGAGCGGACGTCGAGGCCATCATCATCAATGCCGCCGGGTGCGGCGCCATGCTGAAGGAGTACCGGCATCTGCTCAACGACGGCGCGGTTTTTTCGTCCAAGGTTAAAGATATTTCGGAGTTTCTGGCAGGAACGCGGATCCGGGAACGGCTCCGTCGGCCGCTCCCTCGCCGCGTAGGGTATGACGACCCATGTCATCTGATTCATGGTCAGCGGGTTGGAAGAGAACCTCGATCGCTCCTTGCGGCCATTCCCGGCATCGAGTTCGTCGAAATCGAGGGGGCGGACCAGTGCTGCGGGAGCGCCGGCGTCTACAACATCACCCAGAACGCGCTGTCGATGCAGATTCTGGACGCCAAGATGGAAAAGATCCGCGCAGCCCGGGTCGAGGTTCTCGCAACCGGTAACCCCGGCTGTATGTTCCAGTTGCGTTATGGGGCCCAACGCGCCGGGTTTCCGCTGGAGGTGGTCCATCCGGTGGAGCTGCTGGCCGGCGCCCTATAATTGGCCGACGGACGAGGAGAGACAATGAACACTGTAAAGACCGTGGCGTTGATGGTAGTGCTGACCGTGATGCTGGTTTTTGTCGGAGGCATCATCGGGGGAAGGAACGGCATGCTGATCGCCCTGGTGTTTGCCACCGCTACGAACCTGTTCAGCTACTGGTTCAGCGACAAGATCGTTTTGAAGATGTACGGCGCGCGGGAGGTCACTGAAGCCGAGGCCCCGGTGCTCTATGGCGTGACCCATAACCTGGCCGTCAGTCTGAACATGCCCATGCCGCGCGTCTATATCATTCCCTCGGACGGACTGAATGCGTTTGCCACCGGACGGAATCCCCAACATGCTGCGGTTGCCGCGACAGAAGGAATCCTGAGGGCGTTGAGCCGCGAAGAACTGACGGGCGTCATGGCGCATGAGTTGTCGCACGTGGGCAACCGCGACATCCTGATCGGCACGATCGCCGCAGCCCTCGCCGGCGCAATCAGCATGCTGGCGTATATGGCCCGGTTTGCCGCGATCTTCGGTGGCGGCCGGCGCGATGACCGGGACGGGGGAAGCCCGATCGCTCTGCTGGCCATGGCGATCCTGGCGCCGATCGCGGCCGGGTTGATCCAGATGGCGATATCCCGCTCGCGGGAATACGAAGCCGACGCCTCAGGCGCCCGGGCCTGCGGCAATCCGATCTGGCTGGCCAATGCGCTCCGGAAACTGGAGATGGGGGCGAAACGGGTTCCCATGGATGCCAATCCCGCCACCGCGCACATGTTCATCGTCAACCCCTTGCGCGGGGGCGGCCTCATGAGCCTGTTTTCAACGCATCCCCCACTCGAAGAACGCATCGCGCGCCTCGAAGCCATGGCCTACGGCCGCCGGGTTTCCTGAGATTCGTTTTGGTTTCTATCTGCCTGTAGGGGCGGTCTATGACCGCCCCCAGGCGCGCAGGACTAATCTTCAAGGCAGACGTCGAAACCAATGACATGTTTGGGGTAGACGCCTGGCGAATAGGGCGGGCCGCGGCTCCCGGTTGAGAACATTCCGTGAAAACGCGCGAAGTTCTTGACAAATTCGCCGCAGACTCTGAAATATAGGCAAAGTATGCACGCAACTCTGATGCTCAACGCATCCTACGAGCCGATGCGGATCATCTCGTGGAAGAAGGCGTTGACGCTGCTTTTTGCGGGCAAAGTCGAGGTCATCGACGAGTACGACCACGAAATTCACGCCATCACGTTTTCGATCAAGCTGCCGTCGATCATCCGCTTGCTCAAATATGTCCGGGTAAAAAACCGGAACAAGGTCAAGTTTTCTCGCGCGAACATCTACGCGCGCGACGATTACACGTGTCAGTACTGCGGGAAGAAATTCCCCTCGGAAGATCTGACGTTCGATCACGTGGTCCCGGTGGCGCGGGGCGGCCTCAAGCGATGGAACAATATCGTGGCGGCATGCTTCCGCTGCAACCACAAGAAGGGCGGTCGTACTCCGGACGAGGCCGGTATGAAATTGATCCGGCAGCCCACCGAGCCGCACTGGCTCCCGGCGTTCCACGTCACGTTCCGGATCAAAGCCCCGCCGGAAAGCTGGCGGGACTACCTGTACTGGAACATCGAACTCGATGTTTAAGGGCTAACAAGGGGATAGACCCCTTTCCCGCCGGTTGTCCATTGTCCATTGCCTATGAAAGAAGATCATCGGACAATCGACAACAGGCAATGGACAATGGACAACCGGGGAAGGGGGGCTCCCCGTTTTCGGACGTTTTCCCCTACCGCATCAACGTCGGCGATCCGAGATCCAGCTTCTCGAGTGGGATCACTTCGACTTTGCCCAGGCGCTCGAGATCCTTTTTGAACGCTTCCGCCTTTCCTGCCAGCACGATGGTCAACGTTTCCGGCGACAGCTTCTCCCTGGATACCCGCTCCACGTCATCCGCCGAGACCGCGGCGATCCGGTCCCGATAGGTTTTCAGGTAGTCTGGTCCCAGGTTGTACAGAAACACGCTCATCAACCGGTTGGTCAGATTGCTCGGCAATTCGATGGAGAGTGGGAAGCTGCCGATCAGAAACGTTTTCGTGTCCTTCAGTTCCCCCGCCGTGGGTTCGGTCGTTTGAAGACGCTTGAATTCGTCCACGATTAATCCGAGCGCTTCCGCGGTCTTCTCCGTCCGCGTGTCGGTGATGGCGTAAAAGACACCCGGACCGGTACGCGGCTCGATCGTGGCGTAAGCGCCGTAGGTGAGGCCCCGTTCCTCCCGCAGTTTTCGATGCAATCGTCCGGAGGATGAAGCGCCCAGCACGTAATTGGTCACGAGCAGACGGAAGTAGTCGGGATCGTTGCGCGCAACGCTCAACTGTCCCACCCGAACTTCGGTCTGCACCGTTTCGGGCATGTCCACGATCACGATTCTTCGCTGAGTCGGTTTCGGTGGCGCAGCCAGCGCGGGTTTCGGGACGTCGCGTTTCTTCCACGCGCCGAAATAGCGTTCGGCCAGGTGAAACGCTTCATCCGTCGGCAGGTCGCCCACGATGGCCAGAGCGGAAATGTTCGGCGCGTAGTAGGTCTGGTGAAACCGGACCAGATCATCCCGCTGGATGGCGGGAATCGACTGGAGTGTTCCCTCGACCGGATGCGCATATGGATGGGAACCGTAGAGGACGCGTTCGAATACGGCGTTGGCAATGTATTCGGGCTCCTCCATATCGGCTTCGAGCGACGACATTTCGCGTTGTTTCCGCCGCGCGATCTCTGCGTCCGAAAACTTCGGATGGAGCAGGATGTCCGTCATCAGTTCCAGAATCGTCGTGGTGTTTTCCTTGAGAGCGCTGCCCGAGATCGTTGTGCTTTCCATGTCGGCGGACGCTTCGAGCGATGCGCCGAGCCGATCCACCGCTTCCGAAATCTGATTGGCGTTCCGCGTTTCGGTTCCCTGATTCAGAAGCCCGGCGGTAAACGCCGCCAGTCCGGGCATCTTGACCGGGTCGCTTGAGGCCCCGGCCGCGATCAGCAGACGAATCGATACGACGGGCTGTTCACTGTGCTGGATGGCGTATACGGTCAATCCGTTGGGCAGTACCCGCGTTTCATACTTTGGAAATTCCACCTTCGGCAGGGGCGGCGGCTCTGGCGGCGCCGGATATTGAGCGTAGGACAGGCTCGCTCCAAGGACACAGGCGAGGACGGCCAGCGCGCGAATTCGTCTCATTGGTTCGCTCCTCGCTGCGGCGGCGCCGCCGGGGTGACAGTCAACACCGTCCGGTTTTCCGGCCGCAAATACTTTTTGGCGACGCGCATGATGTCGTCCTTAGTCACCTTCATGAAGAGGTCGTATTCGTTGTCCACCGATCCGAGATCGTCATGGATCACTGCGGCGTGACCCAGAGCCGACGCCTTCTGCTGCACAGACTGGCGGCCGAACGTGTACTGGGCGCGCACGCCCGTTTTGGCCTTTTCCAGTTCCTCGTCCGTCACCGGGGCGGTTTTCAGTCTTGTCAGTTCTTCGTCAACGGCCTTTTCGACATCGGCGAGCGACGCTCCGCGGTTCAGGATGACCTGGACCACAAACAGGTTCGGATCTTCCGTCGACAACGCGTCGGCGCCCGCGTCTACCGCCAGCTTCTTCTCGTAGATCAGCGATTGATACAGGCGTGAGCTGCGGCCGTCGGACAGGATCGACGACAGTATCTGGAGCGGATAGTAGTCGGGATCCCCGTCCCGTGGACTGTGGTATCCCGCGACATACGCAGGCAGAGGGACCGCCTTTTCCCTGGTTATGCGTCGTTCCTCGGTTTGTGGAGGTTCCGGCGGCGCCGCGCGGTCAACCCGGACGATATCCTGGCGAATATCCCCGAAATACTTTTTGACCATCGACATGACGTCGTCGGTGTGGAAGTCGCCGGCGATCACCAGGGTGGCGTTATTCGGCGTGTAAAACAGGTTGTAGAAATCTCGAACCTCCGCAATAGACGCGGCATTCAGGTCCGCCATCGACCCGATGGTCATGTGGTGGTACGGATGCGTGTGAAACGCGTTCTCGTACAGTGTTTCGTAGAGATCCCCGTAGGGCGGGTTCTCGTAACGCGTCAGACGCTCTTCCTTGACCACTTCCCGCTCCTGGCGGAAGTTTTCCTCCGATACATTCAGGGACTGCATCCGGTCCGCTTCCAGCCACAGGACCTTTTCCAGGTAGTTGGCTGGAACAGTCTCCCAATAGACCGTCACATCGGTATTCGTGTACGCATTGTCCACGCCTCCCGCGCGGGCAATGATGCGGCTGTGCTCTTCGGGCGCCACATGCGCCGAACCCTTGAACATCAGGTGCTCGAACAGGTGCGCAAACCCGGTGCGGCCCGGCTTTTCGTTCTTCGAGCCGGCGTGATACCAGACCTGCACATTCACGATCGGGGTCGAGTGATCCTCGTGCATCACCACATGGAGTCCGTTCTGCAGTGTCATTTCGCGATACTGCAGATGTTTGGGTTTGGGCGGCGTGTTCTCGCGGGCAGCCGCGGGAACCGCCAGAATGGCAGTCAACGCGATTGGCAGAAGTAGCGCGCGCAT
>DASUFH010000371.1:0-11376 GCA_036274645.1 Terriglobia bacterium | reverse complement strand
CTGCGACGCAAACCCCGCGGCGCTCCATTGAAGATCGGTGTTCTGACGGCGTCCGCCGCGGACACCTATGCCACCGAGTTCTGCCAGAGCGACTGCGAAGTGATCCGATACGACGGCTCGACCGACGCGATGCGTGAAGTGGAGACCGGCAAGATCGATGCGACCCTCCAGGACACGCCGATTGCGTCCTACTATGCGCCGCGCTTCCCCGGCCTCAAACGCATCGCCGATCCGGTGGCGCCCGGCTACTACGTGATCTATTTCAAGAAGGGTGAAGCGGTTCTCGGACGAGCGCTTAACGAGGCCATTGCGGTGTTGTTCCGGAACGGGGAACTGGAGCGGATTTATCGCCGCTACGGCATCTGGAATGACCGGCAACGGCAGGAACTGGCGACCATCGTCGACAATGGACGTTATTACGGGTACGCCAACGTTCTTGACGCGAAGATGGACAATCCGGAGGCGCCCGTTCAGGAAGACGTGGCCGTCAGTGAACGCAAGCGCGGCTGGGATGTCATCAAGAACTACAGCGGCATCCTGCTCCAGTCGGCCGGTCTGACCGTCGTGTTGTCGTGTCTGTCTTTTCCGCTGGCCATCATCGCGGGGCTGCTCATTGCCATCGGACGGTTGTACGGGCCCGCCCCGGTGCGCGCTCCTCTCACATGGTACGTGGAGTTCCTCCGAGGGACTCCGCTCATGCTTCAGCTGTATTTTGTGTTCTTCTTTCTTCCGGAAATCGGAATCGCCATCCCGGCTTTCTGGACAGCGATTCTCGGACTGGCGATCAACTATTCGGCGTATGAATCGGAGATCTACCGGGCCGGACTGCAGGCCGTGCCGGCGGGGCAGATGGAGGCGGCCTTGTCGCTTGGGATGTCCCGGCCGCTGGCCATCCGGCGCATCATTGCCCCGCAGGCTGTTCGCATGGTGATTCCTCCGGTCGTCAACGATTTCATCGCTCTGTTCAAGGACACGAGCGTCTGTTCGGTCGTCACCCTCGTCGAACTGACCAAGCGGTTTTCAATTCTTTCCATGAGCACACAGGCGACGATCGAACTGATGCTGATGACGGCTCTCCTCTATCTCGCGATGAGTTATCCGATGTCTTTGTTGTCCCGCCGGATTGAGCGGCGGCTGGGCGTGGCGGCGACGCTGTGATCGACGTCAACGGACTGGTCAAACGGCACGGCTCCACCGCCGTGTTGAACGGAATCACCGTTTCAGTGGATCGGGGCGATGTGGCGGCGATCATCGGACCTTCGGGCGGGGGCAAGAGCACGTTCCTGAGGTGCATCAACGGTCTGGAGGCGTTCCAGGCCGGGGCCGTCGGCGTAGGCGATCTGCGCCTGACTCCCGAAACGCATCCCCGCCGTGACGCCGAGTTGCTCGAACGGGTACGCCGGCGTGTGGGCTTTGTCTTTCAGCAGTTCAATCTGTTTCCCCATCTGACCGTGCTGGGCAATCTGGTCGAGGCCCCGATGCGGGTGCTGAAATTACCGCGGGAGGAAGCGGTGGATCGCGCCACAGAGTTGCTCAAACGCGTGGGTCTCGAAGAGAAGGTTGACGCCTGGCCGAGGAATCTTTCCGGAGGGCAGCAGCAGCGAGTGGCCATTGCCCGCACGCTCATGATGCGGCCCGAAGCGTTGCTGTTCGACGAGCCGACCAGCGCGCTCGATCCGGTGATGGCGGGGGAAGTCCTGGCGTTGATGGCCGACCTGGCGCGCGACGGTCAGACCATGATCGTGGTGACGCACTCGATGCGATTTGCGCGCAACGTTGCAAATCGCGTCCATGTGTTTGCCGGCGGCCTGGCGGTCGAGCAAGGCCCGCCGCAGCAGGTATTCAACGATCCGCGCCACCCCACCACGCAATCCTTCCTGCGCCAGACAGACTGAGTTGCGTCCCCGCCTGCTTGTAGGGGCGGTCTCCAGGTCCAGTCCCCCCGGTTGTCCATTGTCCATTGCCTGTTGTCGATTGTGAGATGGACTTCTTTCATTGTTCGTTTGTCCGGCTCGCCCCTTTCCCCCACTTATTCGTTAATCATTGGCTGTTCACTATTAACTGCTTCACTTAAAACATTTGAGCATTGATCGGTTTGCCGCTGGCCGGATACGGAAGTACAAATGTTTTAAGTGAAGCAGTTAATAGTGAACAGCCAATGATTAACGAATAATGGACCGGGGGACGGACCCAAAGGCGAGCCGTGTCTGGGAATTTTTCCTGTAGCGGGCAGCGCGGAGGAAAGGTCTATAATCGGCTCATGGTCTTCCCTCTCCCAATTCCGGAAGACAGCTCCCTTCTTTTTCCTGTTGCGGGTCGAAGTGTTCCTGGGCGCGCCTGGCGCGCGACCCGGTGTGGGTTCGGCGCCGCCATTTTTGTGTGCGTTCTGGGCATTACGGCAAACGCTCAGGTCGAACAGCAGGCCAGGTTCAAAATCCTGCATGAAGTCATCACAAACCAGGCGGCGACCCGCATCGGCATGCCTTTTGGCGATAATGGCGTGGAGTTGTCCGATGCCGGCGTCATCAGCCAGAACAAGCTTGCCGACGAGATCAAGAAGCGGGGCGAGTCCGTTCCGGCGGGGAAATTCGTGACGATAACGGGCATCGAGTTTTCCGATCGCGCCATCGAGGTTGAACTGGACGGGGGAGGGAACAAGAAAGGCCCCGGAATTTTGAGCCGGATCGGCGCTGGACTGCAGAATGGAATTGGCGGCGGACCACCGAAGGGGACAACGCCGCAACCGATTGTGGGCTCGAAGATTGTGTTGAAGTTTGCGGGAAAAGCGCCGACTGATCTGACGTCTGCGGCGCTCCGGCAGCTGCTGGATCCGATCCTGGATTTCGGCCGGAGACCCGGCGCCGGCGTTGACGGTGTTGCGGGAAGCGAGGATCCCGGTGAGGTCATCAAGGAAGCGCGCATCGGAATGGATCATGCGGCCGTTATTCGCGCGCTCGGCCGGCCAAACAACCGCGTCCGGGAAACGGTCAACGGCGTCGAACGGGAAGACTGGATTTACAACGGCCCCGGCCTGCGCACCACTTTTGTGACGTTCGAAAACGACGTCGTTGTCGGCATTCGTGAGTACGAGCGTTAATTCCACACCCCAAAATCCGGCTGGCTCCGACTTCTTCGAACGCTGGCTACCCCTCGTGATCTGGCTGACGGTCATTCACATGTTCTCCTCGGACTCGTTTTCGGCGAACCGGACCTCTTCGTTCTTTGAACCGATTCTGCGCTTCATCTGGCCCGGCCTGTCCGAGGACGCTTTTGCCTTCTGGCATGGCGTATTTCGCAAGTCCGGCCATGTGATCGAGTACTTTGCGCTGGGAGCGCTGGCTTTTCGCGCGTCACGCAATCATCGGCCGGGTGTCTGGCGGGCGTTGACGACACTGGCATTCGTTTTCGCGATCGCTCTGAGTGACGAATTCCACCAGTCGATGGTTCCGTCCCGCACCGCGTCCATCTTCGATGTCGGATACGATTGTTCCGGCGCGGTCCTGGCGCTTTCGGTGATGACACGCCGGAAATACAGCGGCTGGGTCTGAAAAGGATCAACGGTTGAGGCCGGGAGTTTACATCCACATCCCCTTCTGCGTGCAGCGCTGCTACTACTGCGCTTTCGCGGTGACGCTCGATCCGGAGCCCGCCTGGAATCCATACATGGAGCGGGTGTCCCGCGAGATCGCCATCTCGGGCGAGCCAGAATCCCCAGAGACGATCTATTTCGGCGGAGGCACGCCGTCGCTGGTTTCCCCGGACGCCATCGAGTCGCTGATGACGCGCTTTCCGGGCCGCCCCTCCGAAGTCACGATTGAAGCCAACCCCGCCACACTCGGACGGGAGAAACTGGAGCGCTACCGTGCCATCGGCGTCACGCGAATAAGCCTGGGAGTCCAATCCCTCGAAGATGAAGATCTTGCGAAGGCCGGCCGGCTGCATACAGCTCGCGAAGCCCTCGCCGATTTCGAGTCGTTGCGCGTAGCGGGGTTCGACAACATCAATCTGGACCTCATAGCCGGGCTGCCGGAACAGCGGCTGGAAACGTGGATCCGCAATGTCGATCGCGCGCTCGATCTGGGACCGGATCATATCTCCATCTACATGCTCGACGCCGAGGAGCGCAGCCAGTGGGGCAGGAAGGGATTGACCGGCGTCGCCGACGAGGATTTTGCCCGCTTTTACCTCGAGGCCGTGGACCGGCTGGCCTCTGCCGGGTATGTGCACTATGAAATTTCCAACTGGGCGCGGCCGGGCCGGGAGTGCCGGCACAACCTGCAATACTGGACCGGCGTTCCGTATCGTGGCTTTGGGCTCGGCGCGCATTCGTATACGCCGTACCGGCGGTACTGGAACGCTTCATCGATGACGGACTACGCGCGCCGCATCGACGCGGGGGAATTGCCGGTTGTTGCTGAAGAGCAGCTGACCCGGGAGATGCGGCTTGAAGAAGCGTTCATGCTGGGGCTGAGACGGATGGCCGGATTCAATCCCGGTCGGGCCGCGGAGGAACTTGGCGTTGTCCTCAAGCCGGAATGGTATGCTCGCGTCGGCGAGCTTCAGGACGCGGGCTGGATCGAATACGATGGATCGACGCTCAGACTGAAGCCCGCCGGGTGGCTTGCCGCCACCAGCGTTATTGCAGAGTTGTTATGGCCCACGCCACAATCGACCTTCGAAGCGACACCGTAACCCGGCCATCCGCCGCCATGCGGCGCGCCATGGCTGAAGCGGAAGTCGGTGACGACGTGTTTATCGAGGATCCTACCGTCAATCGGCTCCAGGATCGCGCCGCTGAAATCTTCAGGCGCGAAGCCGGTCTGTTCGTGCCTTCCGGAACAATGGGCAATCTCACCTGCATCATGGCGCATACGCGGCCGGGGCAGGAAGTGATCTGCGAGGAGGCCGGCCACATCTACAACTACGAGATGGCGTCGATGTCGGCCATTGGTGGCGTGTTGCCGAGAGTGATTGCCGCGGATCGCGGTATTCTTTCCTGGAATCGGATCCGCGCGGCGATTCGTCCGAAGATCTACTACCGGCCCCAGACCGCCCTGATATCGCTGGAAAACACCCACAATATGGCGGGAGGCACGGTCTATCCTCTGGAAACGTCCGACACGATCTGCGATGAAGCGCATGCGCTGGGCATTCCCGTTCATCTCGATGGCGCGCGGATCTTCAATGCGGCGACATATCTCGGCCGGAGCGTTGCCGAGGTCACCAGCAAATTCGATTCGGTGCAGTTCTGCCTGAGCAAGGGGTTAGGGGCGCCGGTGGGTTCCGTCATTGTGGGCGCGCGGGAATTCATTGAGCGCTGCCGCTCCATTCGCAAGATGCTCGGCGGCGGGATGCGGCAATCCGGGGTGCTGGCGGCGGCCGGCATGATCGCTCTGGAGCAAGGACCGGGCCGTCTCGGCGAAGATCACGAGAACGCGCGCGTCCTGGCGTCGCAGCTTTCCGGGATTCGTGGCGTCGCGCTCGATCCCTCGACGGTCCAGACCAATATCGTGATCTTCAATCTCGCGCCGTCGGGCATGTCATCGGCGTCCTTTCTGGAAAGAATCGCCGCCCGGAAGGTTCTCGCGGTTCCGGTCGATGAGACACGAATACGAATGGTGACCCACCTGGATGTCAATCGCGCCGACATTGAACGCGCCGCCGCGACCGTCCGGGAAGTCCTGGAGGCCTCATGAAGAAGTTGCGCGTCGCCGTCGTTTTCGGCGGCCGGTCCGGCGAGCATGAAGTATCGCTGCGCTCGGCGGAGTTCATCATCGCGTCACTCGATCCCCAAAGGTACGACGTCGTTCCTATCGGGATCACGCCGGAAGGCCGCTGGCTTTCCGGTCGCGCCATGCTCGCGTCGGCGCCGCCCCGCGAGCGCATTCAGGGCGCGTTGACCCATGGCGAGCCGGTCACCCTGGCGCCCGAGCCGATCGAGCCGCGCCCGTTTGACGTGGTCTTCCCGATCCTGCACGGCACGTACGGTGAAGATGGCACGGTCCAGGGTTTGCTGGAACTGGCGGACCTGCCCTATGTCGGCGCCGGTGTGCTGGGTTCCGCGGCCGGAATGGATAAAGACGTCATGAAGCGATTGCTGCGCGACGCCGGTCTGCCGATCGTGGATTTCTGGGCGCCCGGCGCCGCGGAAATCGAGTCGTTCATTGCGCGCGAGCGCGACCGCCTGCCTTATCCCGTTTTTGTGAAACCGGCCAATCTGGGTTCGTCCGTCGGCATTTCCAAAGTCCACGATGCCGGGGAACTGCCCGCGGCGCTCGCCCTGGCCGCGGAGTTTGACCGCAAAATCGTGGTCGAGCGCGGCGTCAATGCGCGGGAAATCGAAGTGGCCGTGCTCGGCAACGACAGCCCCATGGCGTCCGTTCCGGGCGAAATCGTTCCTTCGCGCGAGTTCTACGACTACACGGCGAAATACGTGGACGACGATTCGCGGCTTCTCATACCGGCGCCGCTGGAACCGAAACAGGTGGAAGACGCGCGCAACGTTGCGCTCCACGTGTTCAAGGTCCTGGAGTGTTCGGGATTGGCGCGCATCGACCTGTTTCTCGATCGATCATCGGGAAAGTTCTACGTGAACGAGATCAACACGCTGCCCGGATTCACCGCGATCAGCATGTACCCGAAACTCTGGGAAGCGTCCGGCGTGCCCCATAAGCAACTCATCGACCGGTTGATTACGCTGGCCATCGAACGGCATTCCGAGAAAAAGCGCTTGCGAACCCGATACTGAGTCCGCGCCCCGGGCATAGAATCCAGTTATGGTGGATATCGGTATTCCCCTTCACGCGCTGTTCGGTTGAAACCGTGCCAGACTTACGGTTTGGCCTTCAGCTGTGGCGCTACTGAACTCCTGCTCGCCACTCGCGTGGGAAACTCCTTCACGTTAAATCCGATCGCATAGGGACAGAATATGCTGGCGCGCCGCGGCCGCGAGGAGGCGCCGAGATAATAGGCGCTCAGGCGGAAGTGATAATCGTCAACGGTGCCCGACAGCGTCCCATCGCCGTTGTATTGCCACGTGCTGGACCGGCGTTTATCGTTGGCGACGATGATGATGTAGAGATGTTCTTCGGCCATGTCGCCGACATCGGTTTCACTCGGATGCCCGACACCTTTCAGTCCCCCCCAGCCGGTGTGTGAATGAAAGTCTCCGATGAGGGACAGGTGCGGCAGATTGTCGAGGAACTTGTGCATCCGCCTGGACGCCCGCCAGTTGCGCTCCACGCTGGTGTGGCGACGCTCCGCCGTCTGGTAGGACAACGCGTGTTCGACGATATATCCGTTGCCGCTGTCTCGATAGCCGAGAAGGATGCCGTAACATTCCTTCTTGTAGACCTCGATGGCGGAAACCAACAACGCCCAAAACGCGTTCGCGGAGATATAAACATCCATTTCGGCTTGCCTTCCTGGTGCGGCCGGCTGGCCCGGCATTGAGCGGATTGTAGCGATATTCCGGCCCAAAACGCAGGAATTTTAGAGCCATTGTTCGGCCCAAAAACCAAACAAAAGGGCCGCATGAAGCGGCCCTTTTTGGTCTTCGCGCCTAATTGTTAAACCGGTGTTACTTCTTCTTCGCGGTCTTCTTTGCCGGTTTCTTGGCTGGAGCTTTCTTCATCTTTTCTCTCTCCTCGAATTTTACGGTTCTTGTTCGTTGACCTCATCCAACATCTTGAGGTCATTCCTGTTAGTGGCGCTAGTATTGGTGTGTGTAAATTCTGTGTCAAGCGTAAAGTATGAAATTTCAGCATGTTTGCCCGTCGGCGCCGGTATGGGGTGATCCAGGGCGTCCGTAAGGCGGGACGAAGGCGCCGGTCCGTGGAGATGGGGCGTGTTATGATGGCCCGACGCTATCACTTACCGAGTCACTGGAAATGCTGCGCTGAGCGTATAACCGCTCAATTTCAATCTCGAAAACCGATGCTTAGATTCACCAACACTCTTTCTGGCGCTGTCGAACCGTTTGCACCGGCCGATGGGCAGACCGTGCGCATGTACACGTGCGGGCCGACGGTCTACGACTATGCCCATATCGGGAATCTCCGGACGTACGTATTTGAGGACGTCTTACGCCGGCGGTTGCGCTCGAAGGGCTGGAAGCTCGTCCATGTGATGAACATCACGGATATCGACGACAAGATCATCCGTCGCGCCATGGAACAGGGCGTCGACATTCGCGCGATAACCGCGCCGTACACGGAAGCGTTTTTTGAGGATTGCGCCGCGTTGCGCATTGAGCGGCCCGATGTGATTACGCCGGCGACCGACTACATTCCCGAGATGATTGAGCTGGTGGAGCGGCTGCTGGCGAGCGGTCATGCGTATCGGGAGGGCGACTCGATCTACTTCCGCATCTCCCGGTTTCCGACCTATGGGCGTCTTTCGCGTCTGGACCGGCGCGAGTTGAAGGTGGGAGCGCGCATCGACGCCGACGAATACGACAAGGAACAGCCCAACGACTTTGTGCTGTGGAAGGCGCCCAAGGACCCCCGGGAGCCGCGCTGGGACACGCCGTTCGGCGAAGGCCGTCCCGGATGGCATCTGGAATGCTCCGCAATGGCCATGAAGAATCTGGGCTCGACGCTGGACATTCATTGCGGCGGCGTCGACAACATCTTTCCGCACCATGAAAACGAGATTGCTCAAAGCGAGTCCGCCACTGGGCAGCCGTTTGCCCGATTCTGGATTCACGGGGAGCATCTTCTGGTCGAAGGCGAGAAGATGGCGAAATCGAAGGGCAACTTTTATACGTTGAGGAACCTGCTTGAGCGCGGCAAAAATCCCCTCGCCATTCGCTATCTTCTGCTCTCGACCCACTACCGCAAGCAACTGAACTTCACCATGGAAGGGCTGGCCCAGGCGGCGAGCGCGCTCGATCGGATCGCGGAGTTTATATTCCGCATGAAAGCGGGCAATCTGCCCGAGGGCGCCGGGGGGCTTGAGGGCGCGGTCAAGGCCGCCGGCGAGAACTTTGAAGCGGGTCTGGACGACGATTTGAACACGCCTCGAGCATTGGGTGTGTTGTTCGAGTTGATTCGTGAGGGCAATGCCGCGCTGGATGCGGGAAAGATGAGCGCCGGGGACCGCGAGCGGATTCTGGAATGGCTCAAGGTTGTGGATGATCGGCTGGCGATCATTCCGCAGGGTACCGGCCGGGAACCGTCTTCCGATTCGGACACCGCCGAGATCGAGCGGCTGGTTGCCGAGCGCGCCGAAGCGCGCCGCAACCGGGATTTCGCCAGATCGGACCGGATCCGGCAGGAACTTGCCGATCGCGGAATCCTCATCGAGGATACCCGCGACGGCATGCGATGGCGGCGGAAATGACGATTACGGAACGGTTCCCGAAAATCCTCACTGCGTTGCCGGGACCGAGGGCTGCGGCGGTAATCGCCGACGATCGCCGCTACATTTCTCCGTCCTATACCCGGACTTATCCCCTCGTTGCCGAGCGGGCCAGCGGCGCCCTCGTGGAAGACGTCGACGGGAACCGTTTTCTGGATTTCAGCGCCGGGATCGCGGTCTGCTCGACCGGCCACTGCCACCCCGATGTGGTGCGCGCCATTCAGGATCAGGCCGCGTCGTTGATTCACATGTCCGGCACCGATTTCTATTACTCGCACATGCCCCGTCTGGCTGAAAAGCTGGAAAGCGTCATGGGCGATGGACAGAGCTGGCGCTGTTTTTTCGGTAACTCCGGCGCGGAGGCGATTGAAGCGGCGATGAAACTGGCGCGGTATTCCACCGGCCGGTACCAGTTCATCGCGTTTCAGCATGCGTTCCATGGCCGGACCATGGGCGCGCTGTCGCTGACGTCGTCGAAGGCCGTCCAGCGCAAGGGATTCGGCCCGCTGATTCCGGGCGTCACGCACATTCCCTATCCGAATCCGTATCGTTGCCCGCTCGGCGCGCAACCGGAAAACGTCGGTCAGGCCGTGCTCCGCTATCTGGAAGACGTGGTGTTCAAGACCACGGTCAACCCGGACGAAGTGGCGGGAATTGTCTTTGAAGCGGTGCAGGGCGAGGGTGGCTACGTTGTGCCGCCGGCCGATTTCCTGCCGGGACTTGAACAGTTGGCCCGTCGGTTCGGAATCCTCCTGATCGCCGACGAAGTGCAGTGCGGCATGGGCCGGACCGGCAGGATGTTCGCCTTCCAGCACTTCAACGTGCATCCCGATATCGTTGCGATCGCCAAGGGCATCGCCTCGGGAATGCCGCTGGGAGTCATGATGGCTCACGCCAACCGCATGGTCTGGGAGCCCGGCGCCCACGCCTCCACGTTTGGTGGCAATCCGGTTTCTATTGCCGCCGCGCTGGAAACGGTTCGTCTGCTCGAAGAACAATACGTGGCCAATGCGGCCGCGGTCGGCGCCTATTTCAAGGATCTCCTGATCGGATCGCTTGGCGCGGCGCCCGTGGTTGGCGATATTCGCGGGCTTGGCCTGATGATCGGCGTGGACATCGTCAGGAACCGCGCTTCACGGGCGCCGGATTCGGCGATGCGCGACGCGATCGTCGCGGAGTGCTTCAGGCGTGGACTGCTCGTGCTGGGCGCCGGCGTCTCAACGATCCGGCTTTCGCCGCCACTCGTGGTCGATCAGGAACAGGCGGCCTGCGCGACCGAGATCCTTGCCGAGGCGGTCATCGCCGCGTCCAAAACATCGTGATCGGTCATGCCCTTTCCATGGTGGCCCTTCCAGCGCCTCCCATTCGGCCGCCGCTCCGAGATTGAAGGCGCAGAGTATCTCCGGACGCTTGGCTGGAAGATTGTGGCTTCCGGTTTCCGCACCCGCGATGGAGAAATCGACCTGATTGCGTGGGAGGGAGACCAGCTGGTCTTCGTCGAAGTGAAAGCCCGCCGGTCCGGCGCCCCCGAAGACGCCGTGGGTTTTGCCAAACAGCGGCGCATTACGCGCGCCGCCCGCGCATATCGGACCCGATACCGGCTCGAGAATGCCGCCTACCGCTTCGATATTCTTGCCGTCATCGCGGCGCCCGGCGCAAATCCACGGTATGAACTGTTACGGGACGCGTTTCGCGAAAATTCCAGGGGCGGTCTATGACGTCTATGACCGCCCACACAAATGCCTCTCCTGTCCCCTCAATGTCCGTTGTGCGCTGGCTGTTGTCCGATGTGTAATGGACCTGGCTGAACCGCCCAATGACCCAATGGCTTACTGGTCGATGTCGGTAGGTACCCTCGTGATTTCAGAATTCATTGGGCGGTCATAGACCGCCCCTAGTGTGCCCGGCATGGGCTGGATCTATCAGGGTGAAAGACCCTGACGGAGGAGGTGCAACAACCGTAGTCGAACTGCAAGGAGTAACCGCGAGGCCAATCTGAAAGAAGCAGAAGACAAA
>DASUFH010000370.1:0-2023 GCA_036274645.1 Terriglobia bacterium | reverse complement strand
GCGGTCAAGGCGTGATTCAATGAAGCCGAGAAGCGCATCATGCGCTGCACGATCCGGGCGTGGAGCCCCCTCGGGCGGCATTCCATTCGTCCGAAGCTTTCGGACGACTTTTTCCCAGAGCGCCGGATCGTCCGCCATGTGGTTCACATCGGCGCGATCGAGAACGACGCCGGTAGCCGTTGCAGCTGTCGTCGCTTTGCTGTTGTGGCAAGTCACACAGTATCGGTCCACCGTCGCGCGAACCGCCGCGGCATCATTTGATGGGACTGATACCCCACCGGCCTGGGCCGCCTGGAGAGACGCGGCGGCCGGAGTCTGTGGAATCTGCCAGATAAGCGCAGTCAGCCCCAGTGTTGCTGCCGCCACCCTCAAATGAGAAAATTTCATCGGCCGGAATTATAGGATAAGTGTAAAAATCAGTGCCATGAGCGATGTTTCCCTGCAAAACCCGAATCGAAGAAAGCATCTTCTTTGGGTAGCTGCTCTTCTCCTGGTTTCCGCGGCGTTCTGGCGGACAAACGCCCAGACCGCCCCTGCGGCGGCGCAGACGGCTTCGGCGGTACCGGATCAACACCGCGCGATGTTGTCTACTTATTGCTCCACGTGCCACAGCGGACGAGTGAAAAGCGGCGGGCTCTCGCTGGAGGGACTCGACCTTCAGTCTCCCGCGGAGAACGCGCAGATCTGGGAAAAGGCAGTACGCAAACTTCGCGGACGTCTGATGCCGCCTCCTGGGAATCCGCAACCCGCTCAGAAAGACATTGATTCGTTTGTCGTCTGGATGGAAACCACACTCGACTCCGGCACCAAAGGTCCCAGGGCAGGTTATGTGCCGATCCAGCGTCTGAATCGAACCGAGTACGCCGCTGCGGTGAAAGCTTTGGTCGGCGTGGAAATAAAGCCGGCGGACGTTCTTCCGCAGGACATTCAGGTCGAAGGTTTTGACAACATCGCCGGCGCGCTCGGCGTATCGCCCGCGTTCCTGGAGCAATACATCACAGCCGCCCGGCAAATTGCGAAGGTCGCGGTTGGCAGCCCTCGAATATCCAACGTGAAATACGGCGTGGCCGCGAATCAGGACAACGGGGTGGCGCCTCCGCCGGGCACACGCGGGGGTATGCGATTCAGGCACAACTTTTCCGCGGACGGCGAGTATCGCATCAGCCTCCCCAACCTCAACGTAGGCAATTACACAGGCCCACTGGAGAACGAGAGCACCGTCGTCATCATGGTGGACGGCAAGATTGTGTTTCGCAAACCGCTTGGCGGCCCGGAGGACCAGACTCTCGTGGACAAGAAAGCCGCCGCCGGACGCGATGAGATCATGGCGCGCTTCAGCAGGATTCCCGTACAGGTCCAGGCGGGTGTGCGTGACGTCTTTGTGGGATTCATCGACCGTTCGCACGTGGAGTCCGATGAGAATGTCACCATCAGCTCCAATGGCATCGGCGATCTCGGATTCGGCGCCGGCAACAATCGGATGCCGCGTCTCCTGGACGGCGTAGAGATCGTCGGGCCATTCAATCCGACGGGCATTTCGAAAACAACCAGCCGCGCACTGATCTTTGTCTGCGATCCCAAAACCAGTGGCGAACCCGCGTGCGCACAGAAGATTACGGAAAACCTCGCGCGCCGAGCCTTCCGACGCCCGGTGACCGCGGAAGAAGTGAATCGACTCATGCAGTTCTACCAGGCTGCGCGAACGAACAAGGAGACCTTCGATCAGGGGATCGAGCAGGTGGTGATGGGTGTGCTGGCAAGCCCGGAATTTCTCTATCGGTCAATTCGCGGAGTTCCGGTTTCTCCGCGCGCGAACACAACCGGCAACGACGAAGTTGCGTTAACGGATCTTGAATTGGCTTCCCGCCTTTCCTTCTTCCTGTGGAATACAGGTCCCGATGATGAACTGCTGACTCTGGCGGCCGGAGGCGGACTGACGAAGCCTGGTGCAATGGACAAGCAGGTCACCCGCATGATGGCCGACCCCAAAGCATCGAGCCTCGTCACGAGCTTTGCCATGAAG
>DASUFH010000369.1:0-8976 GCA_036274645.1 Terriglobia bacterium | reverse complement strand
CTCATGAACAAAAACCGGAACCACACCCGATTCGCTCAATTCACCATCGCCGCAGTAACCGCCGCGGCAGTCATCGGCGCGGCCTTCAACGTGTCTGCCGCGACGCGCTCCACGTTCGAGGAAGACTCGTCCAAAACGTTTGCTGAGCGGGTCCGGGCCGCCGGAGCGGACGAATATGGACGGATCCTGGGCGAATTCGACGAGCATCTTGCCCTGCAGCCGAACGACGATACCGCCGCGGTCGAACGCTGCCGGTTCATCGACCAGTTTGCCTATTCCGAAGAAGAAACCATCGCCGCAGCCAGTGAAGACAGCGAAAGATGCAAGGACGGCCTGCGCAGCGGCGTCAACGCGCAGTCCAACGCGGCAAGACTGTATCTGTGGCTGGACAGTGTTTTTGAAAAGGATGCGGTCGCCATTGGCGAAAAGTTCCTCCGGGAAGGGAGCTGGACGCCTCGCCAGCGAGCGGCGATTCATGAGGCGTTGTCGGACCGCTATCAGACCACGGACGTGACGCGCTCGGGCGAACACGCGGTGGAGGCAGTCGACTTCGATCCGACCTCACGGCTGCGGCTCCGGGCCGCCGAACACTACATCCGGATTGGCCAAAAGAGTCGCGCGGTCCGCACTCTTGAAATGACCCGCGACGAAGACTGGAACTCGTGGACCCTGGAATCCGCCGTAACCATGCTCCTCAACATCGGCGAGGGCCGCGCGGCCCGAGGGCTGGTGGAGGCGCGGAAGGATATTGACCTCGATCCCGCCTCGCGAATCCAGATGGCCAATGCGTTGATTTCCGCGGGTGAGGAGGAGGCCGGACGCGCCCTCGCAGGGACCATTACGGGCGCTGACAGTCTGCCCGAACACTATGGAACGCAGCTGGAGCGGGAGATCTTTGCCTTTCAACTCTCGCATGGCAGCGCGGCCGACGCCATCAAGGCCTATCGAGCCTTGCGGGACAAAGGCTATGACGCGGACGCGTTCGGACGGTCCCGGCTGGCGTTGAGCGTGACCCACTGGAGCGCGCCATGGCAATGGGCGGACCTCGCCGGGGTTTTCGCCACGCTGGCCGTTTTCGCCTGCATCGGCCTGTTGCCGCTGCTGGTTCTTTTGCCCATCCACCACCGCAGCGTCGTCAAACAGCTTCGCGGTTTCGTGCCAGCGCCACTGGCCCCGGAATCTCCCTGGTCGCTTCGCAACGCATGGTACGCCTTCACCATCTTCCTGTTCGCCGGAACCCTCACTCCGTTTGTATTTTCCTACCCCGTCTTCGAGTCCCGTTTTGGACAGTTCTTCGGAGTCTTCCGGTTCTCTCAGAGTCTGCCGGACGACCGCGAACTCGGCCGCGCGATCTTCTGGGCCTCCATCGTTTCGCTGCCCCTGTTGCTGCCATTGTTGCGCAGGACGAATCTCCGGACCGTCCTGTTCGGCTCCTGGTCCATCAGGCGATCGATCGGCGCCGGACTCGGCATGTCGCTGGTCCTTCTTTTCGTGACAGGCCTGTTCAAACTCCTGTTCAGCATGGGATCCAACGCCGGTCTGACCCTGGGAACGGAAACGGTCCGCTCGCTGCAGGGTCTTTATTCCATTTATGGAGCGCTCGGATTGCTCGCATGCTCGGCGCTGATGGTTCCCGTGCTCGAAGAGTTCACGTTCCGCGGGGTCTTTCTGCGCTCGGTCGCGCGTCACATCCCTTTCTGGGTGGCGGCGCTCCTGCAGGCCGCGATCTTTGTCAGTCTTCATGAGGACACGTCGGCCTTCCCATTTCTGTTCACGTTCGCGCTGGTGGCCAGCGCGCTGGCCCGGCGCAGCGGCGGCCTCCTGGCGCCGATCACCATGCACGCGGTGAACAATGCAATCGCTTCACTGGCGATTCTGAAGCTGACCGGGGTCCTGACGTAAAAGCGCCAGTCCCGTGGTTGTGTGTTGTTCTCCACGGAGGGGGTTCCCACTTATTCATTAACTGTTGGCTGCTCACTATTAACTGCTTCACTTGAGGCATTAATCAATTTCCAGCCGGCCATCCGGCCAGCGAACAATGAAAGAAGTCCAATCCACAATCGACAACAGCCAACGAACAACGGACATCTATGAGAACCCCAGCGGTAGAATGCGCGGCAGCGCAACCGATGCAGCGAACAACGCGATCCCTTCAGTGACGATTTTGCGGTTGACGGGCGCGCTGAACCAACTGCCGGCGCGCCCCCGGTTGTCCATTGTTCGCTGGCCGGCTGGCTGGATTCTCCACGGGGGGGCCCACTTATTCATTAACTGTTGGCTGTTCACCATTAACTGCTTCACTTGAGGCATTAATCAATTCCCAGCCGGACAGCCGGCCAGTGAACAATGTAAGAAGTCCAATCCACAATCGACAACAGCCAATGAACAACGGACATCGAGGATAACCCCCAGCGGTAGAATGCGCGGCAGCGTTAACCGATGCGGCGAAGAACGCGATCCCTTCACTGGCGATTCTGCGGTTGACGGTGCGCAGAACCAACCGCCGGCATGCCCCCGGTTGTCCGTTGTTCGCTGGCTGTTGTCGATTGTGGATTGGACTTCTTTCATTGTGCGCTGGCCGGCTGGCCGGCTGGCCGGCTGGGAATTGATTAATGCCCCAAGTGAAGCAGTTAATGGTGAACAGCCAACAGTAAATGAATAAGTGGGGAACCCCAACGAACGACCGACATCTAATGGGAGCCCCGAGGTAGAATACGCGGCAGCGCAACCGGCAGGGAGAAACAACCATTTCCATGGTTCGAAAAGGACACTTGGCGGCGTTGGCCGTGATGATCCTGCCCTGGATCGTTTCAGGACAGCCCCAGAATCCGACCGACCCGGCGGCGCCCACCGCCGCGTTCACCCAATACTGCGCGGGCTGCCACAACGAGAAAACAAAGATGGCCGGGATCGTCCTCGATCCGGCACAACTGCCTCGTGTGGCGGAGAACGCCGAGCTGTGGGAGAAAGCCGTTCGCAAACTGCGCTCGGGCGCCATGCCCCCGCCGAGCGCGGCGCGCCCGGACGCCGCGACCTACGACCGGATGGCGTCCTTCCTTGAAGCCGAACTCGACCGCGCGGCCGACGCGCATCCGGATGTCGGACGGCTTCCATTGTTCCGGCGCCTGACCCGCACCGAGTACCGCAATGCGATTCGCGATCTGCTCGACATTGACGCGCTGCCGCAGGAAATGGACTATTCCCTGCTGTTGCCCGCCGACAGCGCCTCAGGCGGCTTCGATAACATCGCGGATCTGCTCTTTGTTTCACCTGCAACGATGGAGCGTTATCTCGAAGCCGCGCGAAAAATCAGCCGTCTGGCGGTTGGCGATACCGCGGCGCCGGTCATGGTCAACATTTACCATATGGGACCGGAGTATCCGCAGGATGCCCGCGCCGAGGAGTTGCCGGTGGGCACACGCGGCGGCCTCGCAATCCATAGTTACTTCCCCGCCGATGGCGACTATGAATTCGATATCGACCCTGGCGGCCGCTCGACGGATCAACTCGAAGTCACTGTCGACAATATTCGCGTGGCCGTGGCCCGGGCCAATACGCCTGGCGCCATCCGCATTCCGATCCAGGCGGGTCCGCACACGGTGGGTGTTGCGTTTCTGCTGCGAAATGAAGCGTTGCCGGAGGCAACGCTCCTGCCCCGCATGCGCAGTCAGGGAACGCAGCCCGCGATTAACACGGTAACGATCCGGGGGCCATTTGACGTCTCCGGGCCGGGCGACACGCCCAGCCGGCGCCGGATCTTTTCATGCCGGCCCAAAGGCCAAACCGAAGAGACAGCGTGCGCGCGGCGCATCCTTTCCCAGCTGGCCCGCCGGGCCTACCGGCGGCCGGCGCTGGACTCGGATCTCGACGACCTGCTGCCCTTCTACGCGTCCGGCCGCGCCGAAGGAACCTTTGAGTCGGGCGTTCAGCTTGCGCTCGAACGCCTGCTGGTGAGTCCGCAATTCCTGTTCCGCATCGAGCGGGAACCGGCCGGCGCGGCGCCGGGCGTGGCGTTTCGCGTCAGCGATATCGAACTGGCGTCCCGCCTGTCGTTCTTCATCTGGAGCAGCATTCCCGACGATGAACTCCTCGAGACGGCAATCCGCGGCGAACTCAAAAACCCGGAGGTCCTTGAACGACAGACGCGGCGCATGCTCGCGGATCCCCGCGCCGAATCGTTGATCACGAACTTTGCCGCCCAGTGGCTCTTTCTTGGCGACCTCGGCGTAAAGCAACCCGACCCGCTGTCGTTCCGTCACTTTGACGAATCGCTGCGCCGCGCCATGACGCGCGAAACCGAACTGTTTCTCGACAGCGTTCTGCGATCGAACGGCAGCGTGCTGCGCCTCGTGGATGCGGACTACACATTCCTCAACGAGCGTCTGGCGGAACATTACGGAATTCCGAACGTCAAGGGCTCCGACTTCCGCCGCGTGACCCTTCCCGCGGGCAGCCCGCGGGCCGGACTGCTCGGCCAGGGCAGCATCCTGACGTTAACGTCTTATCCAACGCGGACGTCACCGGTGTTGCGCGGCAAATACGTGCTGGAGAACCTTCTGGCGGCGCCGCCACCGCCGCCGCCACCCAACGTTCCCGCGCTGAACACCGCCGGCGAAAAGCATGGCGAGTCGTTGACCCTGCGGGACGCCATGATCCAGCACCGCAGGAATCCCTCCTGCGCCGGCTGCCATGCGGCCATGGATCCCATCGGCTTCGCCATGGAAAACTTCGACGCGGTCGGACGCTGGAGAGACCGCGACTCCGGCAAAGCGATCGATACGTCCGGCGTTCTTCCCGGCGGCATCGCTTTCGATGGCGTCGCCGGATTGAAGCGAGTATTGTTGGGCCGGCCGGAACTGTTTGCCGGCGCGCTGACGGAAAAGCTCACGATGTATGCGCTCGGCCGCAACGTGCAGTACTACGATATGCCGGCCATACGAAAGATCGTGAGCGACGCGGCCAGACAGGACTACACGTTCGCAGCGCTGGTGTCGGGCATTGTCAGGAGCGCGCCGTTTCAGATGCGGCAGCCGCAGCATTAACGGGAAATGCCCAGGCTCCAGCGCCACGGGCTGTCAGGCGGAAGCGGAGGACTCCAGTCATGTTCATCGCAAAAAAGGCGTTGTCGCGCCGGACGTTCCTGCGGGGCGCGGGAACCGCGCTTGCGCTTCCCTTCCTCGACGCCATGGCGCCTGCGCTCGCCGCGCAATCGGGCAAACCGACTCCGCGTCTGGGATTCATCTATATTCCCAATGGCGTAATCCAGAAACTCTGGACGCCCGCGGAGACAGGCCGCAACTTCGCCCTGTCGCCGACACTCGCCGCGCTGGAGCCCGTCAGGAACTCCATCAACGTATTAACCGGACTGGACCACTGGGAGGCCGAAAGCAAGGGCGACGGCACCGGCGATCATCCGCGCGCCTCCGCAGCATGGCTCACCGGCGTCCACGCCTATAACCGGACACGGCCCGGCGTTCAGGTTCGGCTGGCGAAAACCGCGGACCAGTTCGCCGCGGACGTCATTGGCCGAGATACGCGTCTGGCTTCGCTCGAAATGACACTGGAGCGGCCGACTCAGGGCGGTTGCGATTCCGGCGACTGCTTCTACTCCGACACGGTTTCCTGGCTCAACGAAACGACCCCGAACATGACCGAGGCCCATCCCCGCCTCGTGTTCGAACGCCTGTTCGGCGATGGCGGCTCACCCGATCAAATGCGCGTGCGGGCGCAGCGGGCCGGCAGCATCCTCGATTCCGTGCTCCAGGAGACGGCGCGCGTCGCCGGGGCCCTCGGACCGGGGGACCGGACGAAGTTGACCGAATATCTGGACTCCGTCCGCGAAGTCGAGCGGCGCATCCAGCGCTCCGAAACAGGCCGCTTTGAATCGGTCGAGACGCTGGAACGCCCGACCGACATTCCCGCTTCGTTTGTCGATCACGCCCATCTGATGATGGATCTCGCGGCGCTCGCGTTCCAGGCCGATGTCACACGCGTCTTCACCCTCGTGATCGGACGGGAACTGACCGGCCGCAGCTATCCGCATATTGGCGTGCGCGACGGGCATCACAATATCTCGCATCACCGTGGCGACGCGGACGCGATCGCGAAGGTCGCCAAGATCGACGCGCACCATGTGGATCTGCTGTCGTATTTCCTCCAGAAACTGCAGTCCTTAAAAGACGGAAGCGGCGCGCTCCTCGAACACAGTCTCGTGATGTACGGCGGCGGCATGGGCGATGGCAATCTGCACGGCCATACGAATCTCCCGTGCCTGCTGGCCGGAAATCTCGGCGGCCGGTTCAACTCAGGCCATCACATCATGTATCCCGCGAAAACTCCGATGGCGAACCTGCTGCTCACCATTCTGGACCGGGTTGGCGTTCGTCTGGACAGGCTGGGGGACAGCAGCGGACGGCTCGCGCCGGATCCGTTGTCGGTCGCGTAAAGGAACGGATGATGCGTCGCGCATGCTGTTGGACGCTGTGGGTCGCGCTCGGTTTGAGCGGTGTGATGTCTGGCGCCGCCGGCGAACCACTGATTGACGCGGTGAAACACAACGATATCGACGCCGCCCGGCGCGAGCTGCGGGCCGGCGCGGTGATCAACGCCACGGAACTGGATGGCTCGACAGCGCTGCACTGGGCCGTCCGGCAGAACAACGTCGAGATGGCGCGTCTGCTCCTCGACTCCGGCGCCGATCCGGCGGCAGGAACTCGCTACGGCATTACCCCGCTGTATCTCGCCGCGTCCGATGGCAACGCGGACATCATCCGACTGCTGCTCCGCGCGGGCGTGGATCCGAATCGCGCCTTTCTGGAAGGCCAGACTCCCCTGATGACGGCCGCCCGTAACGGCCGTCCGGATGCGGTCAGCGCGCTTCTGGCCGCCGGCGCCCGGGTTGACGACACGGAGCCGTTGAAGGGACAGACCGCGCTCATGTGGGCCGCCGGCGAGGGCAACGCCGGCGCGATACGACTGTTGGTGGATGCCCGCGCGGACCTGAGCGAAAAATCCCGCGGGGGCTATACCGCGCTGCTGTTCTCGGTTCTGAACGAACGCATGGACGCCACACGCGCCCTGCTGGAAATGGGCGCCAACGCCAATGACGTGGCGCCGGACGGCACGAGCGCCCTGAACATGGCGGCCGTCAACGCGTACTACGACGTCGCGTCGCTGCTCCTCGATTTCGGAGCGGACCCGAACGCCAAAGATCCACGGGGCTCCGCGCTGCACACGCTCGCATGGCTCCGTAAACCCGGCGCGTCGGGCAGCGCGGCCGTCGGCAATGAACTCCGCGGACCGCCGGTCTCCACCAGCACAGTCACTTCACTCGAACTCGCCGAACAACTGCTGGCCCGCGGCGCCAATCCCGACACGCGCGTCTACGTCGGCGAACGCCGATTCAGCAAGACCGGCGGCGCCTCGACGAATCCGTCCAATATCGAACTGGGCCGCCACATTCTGACCTATGACGGCGCCACACCTTTCTGGCTTGCCGCCAACAACGGCGACATCGAATACATGCGGCTGCTGCTGGCCCACGGCGCCGATGGGATGATCCCGAACAAGTTTGGCGTCACGCCGCTCATGGTGGCCGCCGGCCTCAACTACTACGAAGGAGAAACACCCGGTCCGTTCACGGGCACACCGGAGGACGAACGGCTCGAAGCCGTCAAACTGGCGCTCGAGGCCGGCAATGACCTGAATGCGCGCGCGGATTTCGGCGATTACGTCATGCGCGGCGATCCCAAATACATCGCCTATTACTACCCGCTGAATATCGAGCAACTCCTGGACCTGGGCGTGGGAGATCCGCGCTGGGACGGCTCAACCGCCCTGCACGGCGCAGTTGTCTCCGGCCAGCCGTCCATCGTGAAATTCCTTATCGAACGCGGCGCCCGGCTCGACGCCGTCAACGATGCGGGCTGGACGCCGCTGCTGCTGTCGCAGGGATTCTTCCTGGCGAACGCGGAAAAGGTTTATCCCGAAGTCGAAAAGGTCCTCATCGAGGCGTATCAGGCGCAAGGTCTCTACATTCCCGACCGCATCCCCGTTCCCCGTCCGATCGGCGAAGACGGACTCACCCGCTGAAGCTTCCCATCTGTCCAATGTCATATTTCGGCGCCCTGCCACAGACAGCCTGAAGGCTTACGCCGCGCCCACATGGGACGGCGCCGACATTTCAGATCGGGCAGCTGGGCGCAACCTGTTTGACACCACCGCACCACTGCACCATACTCCAGACATGCGATTAACGGTCAACCTGGAACCCGATCTTTACTCCATCGCCAGGGCGCTGGCGCAAGCGGAAGACTGCAGCATCAGTGTGGCGGTCAACCGGTTAATCCGCCGGGCGATCACAACGGCGCCGAAGACGCGAAAGACAACCCGTAACGGCCTCGCCGTTTCCAGGGGACATCGCCCGGTGACGGCGGAACTCGTGAAGAAGATTGAATCTGAGGACGACCGGTTGTGACGTGGCTGCTGGACGGGAACTCGCTGGTCGCGCTGATGATCGACACGCATGTTCATCATGATCGCGTCCATCGCTGGTTCGCCGCGCTTCGTACGGACCATTTCGCGACGTGCGTCATCACGCAGGGAACGTTGCTCCGTGTACACATGAAGGTCGCGCAGGACACTGGCGCGCCGGCCGCGTGGCGGGCGTTGGAGAGCGTCTCAGCCCATCCGAAACACGTGTGGTGGGATAACGTTCTGAGTTTCCTGAACGTCCCTCATCGCCATCTCCAGGGTGGAACACAAGTCACCGACGCGTGGCTTGCGGAATTGGCCCGGCAGCGAAAAGGGCGCCTCGCCACCCTGGATTCCGGTCTTGTCGCTCTGCATTCCGACGTCGCGATTCTCATCCCGGCCTGAGGAGCGCGATGCCGCCGGGAAGATGCCGGCAAGAAAGCGCGTTCCGCTATTTTCTTTTTCGCGTGTAAGGCCGCCGCGCCGGAGCCAACTGGCTGGCGT
>DASUFH010000368.1:0-6363 GCA_036274645.1 Terriglobia bacterium | reverse complement strand
GCTTGTACATTTCCACACCGGAGACCATCAGGCTGACTTCGCCAATACCTTCGTCGGGAATCGATACCGTGACCACGCCGCGCGACCCGACTGCGCCGGCCATGTTGATGAGCGAGTTAGCCTGCTGGGCCTTGAAAATCTTCAGCGTGTACAAAACGGCGAACGCGAAGATGTATCCACCGACCAGCGCGGACGCCGTCGAAAAAAGCACTCTTCCGGTTGCAACGTGGACCAGAAATCCGACTCCGCCAAACCCTGTGCACAGCAGCGCAACGCCGCGCACGGAAAACATGCCGACCGAAAAGACTCCGCCGGCGCCGCCATCATGGTCCGAAGAATCGCTGTCGTGATCACTGTCGCCGCCGGCGTCGTGATCGACGTCATGATCGACGTCATGGTCGGAATCGTTGTGCCCGCCCATGATGAGCGAGAAAGCGCTGAATGTGACGCCAACGAGAAAGACGGTGAAAAACGTGATCGACGTCGTGGCCGAGGCAAAGATCTGAGAAAACCAGTTGAACAATCCCCCTCCTACTGGTCCAGTTTGTCCAATGGATGGAAGTCCAGGCGCCGCAGCGACGCGTTTTCTTCAGCCAGGTAGCCGCTCACTTCCGCGCGCGGAAACCAGTCTCGAATTACCTGGACCGCAGCGCGGAGGTCGGCGATCTCACGCTGCTTCACCGTGGCCTGATCGTTGTTCCACGCCGCGATGGTGTCGTAGTAGATGCAGTTGGTATGGGCGACCAGCACCACGCGCCGGGGACTGTAGCGTTTGAGTATCTCGACGGTCGAACGCTGCAGCGGTTTGAGACTCTCGTCCACGCTCACGTCATTCAACCTGGCGAGCATCATCACCCCGCCGGGAATCTGCAGCGGTGGACCTTCGAGCTTGAGCCACCTGCCGAACGCCTGACTGGGCTCCGCCATGAAATCTTCGGCGCACAGCAGCATGATGTCGCCGCTCGGGCCGGTGGCGTCCGCGCTCAAAGGATAAGAGAACTCGCCGGCGCCCGTCGTCCCCGCGGCAGATCGCGATTCGAAAGCCCAGATTCCCCACAAACCCGCAGTAATCACAAGAACGGCCACGATACCGATACCGATGGACCTTGGATTCATCGTGTCATCCTTTCTGAGCTGAAACCCGGCGCCAGTCTAAGACTGCCGGTGGCGGGAAACAATTGAAATCGGGGAGGGAGAAATTCAGCCGAAAGCCGGGCGTTGCACAACTTGAGCCTCCGTCTGCTTTTTTTGCAGGGGCGGTCATAGACGTCATAGACCGCTTCTGCAAAAAAATCAGACGGGGCTCAAATGGTTCGGACTACTGAGCAAACGTGGGGATGGCTGGCAGGCTTTCGTTGCCGGACTTGTCCACCGCCGTCACCTGATACACGATCCCCGGCCGGTACATCGGGTCGGTATAGGTTGCGCGCTGAAGCTTGTCCGCGATCACGGTGAACGGCCCTTCGCGGCCGGGACCGCTGTAGATGCGGTAAAAATCCAGGTCTTCTTCGGCGCTGGGCGTCCAGGTGATGAGCGCGCCCATGCCCTCATCAAGAACGGCTACCGGAAGTGTCGCCGGTTGCGCGGGCTTGACGATATCGAGCGCGACGAATGTCGCCACGCGTTCGGCAGGTCCCGGAATCGGGATCGCCGCCGCGTTCAACCGGATCGGTGTTACCGAATAGGTGTAGGACTGCCCCGGGGTGAATGCCCGGTCTTCAAACGATGGACTCGTGACCACGGTGTCCACACCGCCGTCGCTCCGGCGCACCTGGTAGCCGCTGGCAAACTGGGCCCGGTCGGACGGCGGATCCCAGGAAAGCAGAATCCGGCCGCGATCGACCGAGTGACGGATGTTTTCCACCGGTCCGGGCACGTCCATCGGCTCAATATCCACGCTGGCCGACTGTTCCGATGTCCGGGAGCGGGTGGTTTCGGCGACGAGGAAAAACGTCTGCTTGACGCCGAGCGCGTCATTGACCGGAATCGTTACCGACTGGGTCTTTCCGGGGCCTGTGGCGGGAATCGGCCGCCGTGCGCTGCCGTTCTGGAAGACATGAATCACCGCCAGGTCGTTCAGCGGCGAGCCGTCCACATGGGCCCGGGGATTGGTCCACGTCAGCTCCACGGAATATCCGGTCTGACGGACATTGATCCCCTGGATCTTTTCAGGGGAGCCGACCAGCGGCGGCAGGGGATCGCCGACCTTGGCGCAGGCGGCGTTCAGCGCAAATAGCGCCACGACAATAGCAAGGCAAAATCGTTTCACAGGATGTAACGGCTGAGATCCTGATCCTTCACGATCTCGGCGAGCATTTTCTGCACGTACGCCGCATCGATATGGATCGTCTTCTTCTTCAGGTCCGGTCCTTCAAAGGATATTTCGTCGAGCAGTTTCTCCAGAATCGTGTGGAGACGCCGCGCGCCGATGTTTTCAGTGGTTTCATTAACAACGGTGGCAAAGCGCGCCACCTCCTGAACCGCGTCCGCGCCGAAGGTCAGCTTGACGCCTTCCGTGTCGAGGAGCGCCATATACTGGCGGGTCAACGCGTTCTGCGGTTCGGTCAGAATTCGGACAAAGTCGTCGATCGTCAGGGAGTCGAGTTCCACGCGGATCGGGAAACGTCCCTGCAATTCCGGAATCAGATCGGCCGGTTTGGAGACGTGGAACGCGCCGGCCGCGATAAACAGAATGTGGTCTGTGCGCACCATGCCGTAACGCGTGTTGACCGTGGTGCCTTCCACGATCGGCAGGATGTCGCGCTGCACGCCTTCGCGGCTCACATCCGGCCCGTGTCCCGACTCGCGTCCGGCAATCTTGTCGATTTCATCGAGAAAGATGATGCCGTTGTCTTCGACGCGTTCGACAGCCAGCCGCGTGACCTGATCCATATCCACCAGCTTCTGCTCTTCTTCCTGGATCAGATAGTCCATCGCCTCGGCCACCCGCATCTTCCGTTTCTTGGAGCGCTGGCCGAGAAAGCCGGGCAGGATGTCCTTGAGATTGATGTCCATCTCCTCGATGCCCTGGTTGGAGATGACCTCGAAGGCGGGGAAGCTGCGTTCCTTCACTTCGATTTCGACGATGCGGTCGTCCAGTTTGCCGTCGCGCAACTGGTCGCGGAGCTTTTCGCGCGTCCGGTTCCAGTGATCGATCGCCGCGCGGGCGCCTTCGTCCGATGGTCCCGTGGCGGCGTCGCGCTGGGTCTGCGGCGGCAGCAGCATGTCCAGAATGCGTTCTTCGGCGTTGGCTTCCGCCTTGTCGGACACTTCTTCGAGCTTCTCCGTCCGCACCATGTCGATGGCGATTTCCACCAGATCGCGGATCATCGACTCGACGTCGCGGCCGACATAGCCGACTTCGGTGAACTTGGACGCTTCCACCTTGAGAAACGGCGAATTCGCCAGCTTGGCCAGACGCCGCGCAATCTCCGTCTTTCCCACGCCGGTCGGGCCGATCATGATGATGTTCTTCGGCATCACCTCGTCAGCCATGTCGGGCGGCAGCTTCTGCCGGCGCACACGATTGCGCAGCGCGATCGCCACGGCGCGCTTGGCGGCCCCCTGTCCGATTACATACTTGTCGAGTTCACGAACGATTTCGCGTGGGGTGAGTTCATCGAGATGCGGCGGCTCAGCGACTATCGGGTTTGCCTGCATAGAAATCGTCTCGATTGTAGCACGCTGGGGACAGCCTTCGAATTTCGCATCCCCCGGTTATCCATTGTCCATTGCCTGTTATCCATTTTCCGATCTGCTTCTTTCATTGTTCGTTATCGTCTTCAACACAACGAACAAAAAGGGACATCGGAAAATGGAAAACAGGCAATGGACAATGGATAACCGGGGGGACGCGCTCAGAGCTCTTCCACGGTGATGTTCTGGTTCGTGTAAATGCAGATGCGGCCCGCGATCTCCATCGACTCCGTGGCGATTTCCCGCGCGCTCAGGTCCGTATATTTGAGCAGAGCCCGCGCGGCCGCCAGCGCGTAGGGTCCGCCCGAGCCGATGGCCATCAACCCGTCGTCCGGTTCGATGAGGTCTCCGTTGCCCGCGATCAGAAAGCTGTTCTTTCCGTCGGCTACGATCATGACCGCTTCCAGATGGCGGAGCGTGCGATCGGTCCGCCAGTCCTTGGCCAGTTCCACGGCCGCCCGTCCCAGGTTTCCGTGAAACTGTTCGAGCTTGGCCTCGAACCGTGAAAACAGGGCAAAGCTGTCTGCAGAGGATCCCGCAAAGCCGGCGAGGATCTTCTCGTTGTAGAGCCTCCGGATCTTGCGGGCGCTCTGCTTGATGACGGTGTCCCCCAGGGTCACCTGACCGTCGCCGGCCAGCGCCACCTGTCCGTTGCGGCGCACACAGATAATCGTTGTCGATCGGGTTTGAAGCTTCACTCGTGTTCTCCTGATCCGAGTCCGGTTCACTCTAGGGCGCAAACAGACTGTCGGGCAATCCGGCATTATAGCGGACGGATTCGAGGCGGATTTCCATCACCTTCACGCCGTCGCGGTAGCGCGCAACGAACATGGGGGTGAACACGCCGTCAAAGTTGTGCCAGTTGGAGTAAGCCTCTTCGCGCACCAGCGTGTCATTGGCCAGACGAACCTGCAATTTCAAGGGCAAATGCGTGTCCCGTTCGATGTAATAGCGAAGCCGGTTCTTGTCGGTGTCGCGGAATTCGATCACGTTAGCGCGTTTAAAGTCGACCGTTTCGAGCCCGAGATCCACGAAGGCAATATCCGGATCCGCCAAAACGAAGCGGGTCACGTATTCATAGCTTGTCCCAAATGAAGCGTAGAAATCGGCCAGCTCCGTATCGGACTGTTCCCACTTGCTGTCGCCCTGAATGCCCCAGCCGTACCCGCCGTTGTTGATGGTTACGCTCCGGTACCTGGGAGGTCCCAGCTCCGTGCGTTCCGAGTCCGGAAACCGGATGTAGTCGGTGAACACGTCGCCGCCGTCAAGCTGACCGCGGTAGAAGGAATAGTACCGTCCCTGGTTGTGGATTTCCCGAACCTCGAGGAACGCCTTCCCACCGAGCGCGGTAATCATTTCGTCGAGTGTCTTGCGCGGGTCGCGTGATTCCGCCGCCGCCGCGCACACGACTGCCAGCGCGAAGACGATGACTCTCGGGATAACGCGGGTTGGCATGGAGTTGCGGATTATAGCAGGGCTTCGTCTGCTTGCAGGGGCGGTCTATGACCGCCGGACGTGTCGGAATGGAAATCCCTGGCAGTTCACCCTGAAACGTTGGACGGTCATAGACCGCCCCTACCAGGGCAGACGGGGGACTCAAATGCTTCCGTAACCCTCTACGGACCGTTTAGGATAGGGGGATGCGCGCCGGCGCCTTGTGCCTGACACTGACTCCCAGTTCCGTTGAGGAAATCTTCGCCGCAGATCTGTCGGGTGTGGATGCGGTCGAGGCTCGGCTCGATTACCTGAAGGATCCCCGCGATGTCTCCAGCGTTCGGTGGGACGCGCTGCCGGTTCCCGTTATTGCCACTTGCCGGGGCCGGGACCGGGGCGGTTCATTCGACGGCTCGGCCGAGGAAGAGATCGCGATTCTCGCCAACGCCGCCAGGAACGGCGCGGCGTACGTCGATCTCGACTATCGCATCGCCCGGCCTGTCGCGGGCGCCACAGTGATCGCGTCGTATCACGACTTTAGCGGGACGCCGGAAAGCCTCGGAACGATCATGGAGCGCGTGGCCTCAGCGGAGGCGGGCGTGGCCAAGATCGCCACCCAGGTCACGTCCTGGACCGACAACAGCCGTCTGCTGGATCTGCTGCGGCGCGACTGGAAGAAGCCGGTGATCGTGCTGGGTATGGGCGACATCGGGCAGGTGACGCGGATTGCGGGTCCTGCCCGGGGAAGCTTCCTGACGTTTGCCGCGCCATCCGTGGCTCGCGCCGCCGCCCCGGGCCAGCCGACTGTCGATGAGATGCTCCACGTGTACCGGTTCCGCCGGATCGGAGCATCGACGAAATTGCTGGGCATCCTTGGCATGCCGGTCGGTCATTCGCAATCGCCATTGATTCACAATCGGGCGTTCGAAGTCGCCGGCGTGGATTTTGCGTACGTAAAGTTTCCCGCGCCCGAAATCGGCGATTTCATGGAGAATGCGCGCGGGATCGGCATTCACGGATTTTCGGTGACGATTCCGCACAAGGTCGCCGTGACGCCTTTTCTCGACCGGCTGGAGCCGGCCGCGTCGAAGGTGGGCGCGGTCAATACGGTAACCCTGCGCGACGGGCTGTGGGTCGGCGACAACACCGATGTGCACGGGGTGCGCGCCGCCCTCCGCACGGTCGGATTCGATCCCGCCGGGAAGGCCATCGTGATTCTCGGACGGGGTGGCG
>DASUFH010000367.1:0-10201 GCA_036274645.1 Terriglobia bacterium | reverse complement strand
AAAAGGGGGACAGACCCCGAATAATTCACGCACGGACACCTCAGGAATTGGAGAATCTACCCACGAATTATTCGGGGTCTGTCCCCCTTTTCCCCTCCGCCCTTTCCCCTTCCCCCGCGCGCGCCGGCTCTTTCTCATCATGCTGCTCGCGCTGGCATTCCTGCGTTTCTGGCCTCACGCTTCGCTTTCCAGGCTCTTTCCGCTCTCCACCAATGTGTGGTCGGCCGACGGAGAACTGTTGCGCGTGACACTTGCGGCCGATGGCCAGTACCGGTTGTGGACGCCCCTGGACGAGATCTCGCCTGATCTGGTCAAGGCGTTTCTCCTGAAAGAGGACCGCTGGTTCTACTGGCATCCGGGCGTCAATCCGGTTGCGCTGGCGCGCGCCGGCATAGAGACGGCGCGTGGCCGGGGCCGGCAGGGCGCATCCACGCTGACCATGCAGCTTGCGCGTCTCACCTACCGGCTCAACACCCGGAGCGTCAGCGGCAAAATCCGTCAGATCATCGCGGCGCTCTGGCTGGAGGCGCGCTATTCGAAGCGGGAGATCCTCGAAGCGTATCTCAACGTGGCGCCGTTTGGCGGAAACATTCAGGGCGTCGGCGCCGCCACCCGGATCTATCTGGACAAGGCGCCGGGCAACGTGACGATTGCGGAAGCGCTGACGCTGGCTGTTATCCCGCAACGTCCGCAGGCGCGCGTGGGCGCGGAACAGGAACGCGCGCTGTTCGAGGCTCGCAGTCGCCTGGGACGGCTCTGGCTCGCCCGGTATGGCGCCAGCGACGCGGATCGGCGCCAGATTGATCTTCCTGTCGGCGCGCGGCGGCGGGAGCTGCCGTTCGCCTTTCCTCCGCAGGCGCCCCACTTCGTGGACGCGTTGATCACTCCGGGCCGCGCGCAATCCGGGCGTATCGACACCACGCTCGACGCGTCGCTGCAACGGCTGCTCGAACGGCAAATCCAGCTTTATATCAGCCAGCACAGCGACCAGGGCATTCGCAACGCTACCGCGCTCCTGGTGGACTGGCGGGACGCGTCGGTCAAGGCATGGGTCGGCTCAGCCGACTACTGGAACGCGGATATCGACGGCCAGGTGAACGGCGTGCTGGCCAAGCGCTCGCCCGGGTCGACGCTCAAGCCCTTCGTCTACGGACTGGCGCTCGACCAGGGGATCCTGCATCCGCGAACCGTGTTGCGCGACGCGCCGACCGCCTTCGGACCATTCAGTCCGGAGAACTTCGACGGCCAGTTCTTTGGGCCGATATCGGCCGAGGAAGCCCTCGTGCGCAGTCGCAACGTTCCCGCCGTCTGGGTGTCCTCACAACTCCGGCAGCCGAGCCTGTACGAATTCCTCCGCACGGCCGGCGTCAGCCGCATGAAGTCCGAGTCGTATTACGGTCTGGCGTTGACGCTGGGCGGCGGTGAAGTGACCATGGAGGAGCTGACCGCGCTCTACGTCATGCTGGCCAGCGGCGGAGAACTCCGTCCGCTGCGGACCACTCTGTCGCTCCCGGCCTCCGGCGGGACACGCCTGCTTAGTCCCGAAGCGAGTTTCATCACACTCGACATGCTGCGGCACAATCCGCGCCCCGACGGCGCCGGCGCGCTGCCGTTGCGCGGGCAATGGCCCGTCGCCTGGAAGACCGGCACGTCGTGGGGATTCCGCGATGCCTGGTCCGCCGGAATCGCCGGGCCTTATGCGCTCGCCGTGTGGATTGGAGACTTCGAGGGACAGGGCAACCGCAGCTTTGTCGGCGCCGACGCGGCCGCGCCCCTGTTCTTCCGGATCGTTGACGCGCTCAATCTGGCGCAGCCGGCCGATGCCTTCGCATGGGAAGCGCCTCCGCCGGGTGTGGAGAAGGTCACTGTCTGCGCCGCCAGCGGAGACCTGCCGAACGTCTCCTGTCCCACAACCGTGGATACCTGGTACATTCCGGGCAAATCCCCCATTCGCGTCAGCCAGCTGCATCGCGCCGTGGCCGTTGATTCGCGTACCGGCCGGCCGGTCTGTCCTCCATATTCAGACACCACGCGATTCGACGTTTACGAGTTCTGGCCATCGGACATGCTCAAGCTCTTCCGCGACGCCGGCGCGCCGCGCCGGTTGCCGCCGGAGCTTCCCGGTTGCGCCACCGAGGATTCCGGAGACGCTCCACGAATTGCATCCCCGCTGCGGAATGTCGGTTACGCGCTACGGTGGTCCCATCCCGATGAAGTGATTCCGCTGCAGGCGCACGTCGCCGCCGACGTCCAGTACGTGTTCTGGTTCGATGGCAATGCGTTAATCACCAGGACGCCCGTCACTCAGGAGTCGTTCGGGTGGAGGCCGTCGCGTGATGGCGCGCATTTGATCCGCGTGATCGACGATCACGGCCGGTCCGCCGAGCGCGATGTTCAGGCGCAGTTCGGGCCGTGAGAACTCAACACGTTTACGTTGGAAGCATTGTTGGTCCCCGCCTGCTTGTAGAGGCGGTCATAGACAGTCTATAACCGCCCCTACATTGGGGGCGGGGAATCGGACGCATCCAGCTACTGGTTTTTCAGCATCACCTTCTGCACGCGCCAGTTGATGAGTTCCCCGACATACAGCGTGTTTTCCGTCCGGCAGTCGATGGAGTTGACGGATCCGAATTCTCTGACCATGTGACCGGCCGTTCCGAACTTGCCGAGAATCGCGCCGTCGAGTTCCATCTTGTAGATCTCTCCATGTTCGAGATCGTCCGGATCGTTGGAGTTCGAACTGTAAAGGTACTGATGAGCGCCCGGTGAGATGCAAATCGCGGCGGGAGCGCCGACGTTGGTGAACTGCTTTTTGAAGTTCCCGTCGTTGTCGAAAACCTGGATGCGATTGTTTCCCTTGTCGGCGACATAGAGGTTGCCCTGCGCGTCGGTGGCCAGGGAAGCGAGCATGTTGAACTGGCCGGCCTCGCTGCCGGGCGTTCCAAACGTTTTCAGAAAACGTCCGTTCTTGTCCATTTTGAGCACCCGGGAGTTACCGAATCCATCGGCGATGAAGATATTGCCGGCGGCGTCCCAGGCGACATCGGTCGGGCGATTGAAGCTGTCGCCTGCGACCGCCCCTCTTCCCCCACGCGCGGCCGGCGCAGCGGCGCCCGCTCCCCGACCGGCCCCGCCGCGTCCTGGCGCGCCCCCTGCGGGAGCAGCCGCTGCTGCGGTGGGAGGATTGGGAATGCGGGACGTCTCGGGTCGCCGGCCGAACGTCATGAGGACGCGTCCTTCCGGGTCGAATTTCACGGCCATGTTGGAATACTGATCGACGATCCAGACGTTGTCCTGCGGGTCGATCTTCACCGATTGCGCATAGGCGAAGGCATAGACATCGCGTCCGATCTCGCGCACGAACTTGCCGTCGCGGTCGAACTCCAGCAGCCGCGACGCGCCGTGCGGGAAGGTGCGCGCGGTGCCGAGAGTGGTGTTGAACGTCCCGGAGCGTTCGTAGATGAACACGTGGCCCTTCGAGTTCGTTGCCACGCCCGCAACTTCGCCAATCGGCATGTTCGCCGGCGGCCTGAGGAAGTCGACCGCGTCGTATGGAAGGGTTGGAACGGTGGCCTGCGCCCCGAGCGCAACCGAAAAGACTGCCAGCGCGGCGGCGGCCAGCGCGAAGAGTGTTGTTGAACTTCTCATTGCAGCCTCCTATTTCCCGGCGCCGGTCGCCGATTGCGGTTTGAGCGTCACCTTCTGCACCCGCCAGCTGGTGATTTCGCCGATGAGCAGTTCGTTTTCGACACGGCAGTCCATGGCATGGGTGGTGCTGAACTCACCCGACATCTTTCCGCCCTTGCCGAATTTTCCGAGGACCGTCCCGTCGAGTTCCATTTTATAGATCTCGCCGGATGTCGCTACCTGCGCGGAGTTGTTGTTCTCCGGACTGGAGTTCGAGCTGTAGAGATACTGATGCGGGGCGGGCGTGATGCACACGGCCCAGGGTGATCCGATTCCGGTGATGCTGCGGATCAGATTCAGATCGTTGTCGTACACCTGAATCCGATTATTGCCGCGATCGGCGACGTACACATTACCGGCGGCGTCGGTCTGGATCGAATGCGGCGTGTTGAGCTGGCCTGGGCCGTTGCCGCGCGATCCGGTGGTCTTCAGAAAGCGCCCGGTCTTGTCGTATTTGGCGATGCGCGAGTTGCCGTATCCGTCCGCCACGAAAAAATTGCCCGCGGCGTCGAACGCGATATCCGTGGGCCGGTCGAACCGGTACGGAAGAGGCGGGTTGGGATTCTGGGCAAACGTGGCGGCCGTCGGAAGCCCGTCGAAGGGGTCCGGCCGGCGCCCGATGATCAGCGCAGCGCGCCCATCGCGATTGAACTTCACCACCATGTTCGTGCCTTCATCGACGATCCAGACGTTGTCCTGCGGGTCCACCCGGACCGCGTGCGCCATTTCGAACGCATAGTTGCCGGGACTGATTTCACGCACGAAAACGCCCTTTTCGTCGAACTCGTAAAGCCGCGTGACGCCGCTGCGCGTGTACGTGTAGACGTGCCCTCTGGAGTCTCGGGCGACCCCGATCCCTTCGCCCATGTACACATTGGGAGGCAATTTCAGAAAGTCGGAGACAGACGCGTACGGGATTTCCCTGATGTTTTGCCCTCGCTGCGCGAGTGAAGGCATGGTCCATGGAACGATCGCGAGCGCGACCGCCGCAAATCTGAGAATTTGCTTCATAGTTCCTCCGGCCTGGGACAGATGCCGGAGAATCTATCAGAGCAGGCGGTAAAAACGAACGACCACGCCGGTGGGATAGCGCTCGCCGGCGCATACGAACAAGGTTCGGGTCATCCACTGAAGTCGCGGCGAAGCGGTTTCGAGCGTTGCGGCGGTGCGGAAGTAGATGAGCGCCGGGTCAACCGATTCACCGGCGTTCAGCCGCGCCAGGACCTCAGGTGGCCCGTGGCGGATGCCGCGATTGGTCACGTAGATCGTCTCGCCTGCGTCGGTTTCGAGTGTGTAACGGGCTTCGAGCTGGCTGAATCCGTCCGGCTGGATCAATTGGTGGTCCGCGCCGCCGGGCAGGATGCGGCCATTCAGTCCCGGGCCGGAAAACGTTCCGCCGGTGATGGGGATCATGCGGCGCTCCCCGCCAGGGACGGCGCCGACGCGAATGGGCTGGCCGATCTCGGCGTGGACTTCGAAGGCGAATTCGGGTTGTGGGGTGTTCACCGGGAGAGTGTACATCCAGTCCCGCCGTTGTCCGTTGTGCGCTGGCTGTTGTCCGCTGTGTAATGAACCTGGCGCAAATTGATACAATCGGCGCTCCATGCTTCTGCTTTACCTGATTTTTTTCCTCTCGGGGGCGACGGGACTCGTCTACGAGGTTGTCTGGGTTCGCCTGACTGGTCTGGTTTTCGGCAATACGTCGCACGCCATCGCCGTGGTGCTTTCCGCATTCATGGCCGGGCTCGCCCTGGGCAGCTGGGCGCTCGGGCGCAAGACCGACCAGGTGGCGCGTCCGCTCCGTTTCTACGGGATGCTCGAAATCGGTATCGGGATTTCCGCGGCGCTGGTTCCTTTCATATTCCGCCTTCTCGACAAGCTGTACATGGCGCTGGCGCCATCGGTGGAGGGCGTTCCCGCCGCGGATATCAGTGTGCGATTTCTGACCAGTTTTGTGATCCTGCTGGTTCCGACGTTCATGATGGGCGGCACGCTGCCTGCTCTGGCGCGTTTTTTTGCGCGCGCGATTGACGAAGTGGAGCGCAAGGTCGCGGTCCTGTATGCGCTCAATACGTTCGGCGCCGCGGCCGGAACGCTGATTGCTGCCCTGGCGCTGATTCCAACATTCGGGAATCGTCTTTCCACTCTGGCGATTGGCGCGGTCAACATCCTCATCGGCGCCCTGGCCATCTGGCTCGATTCGCGAGTCCGGATGCAGGAACGCGCTCCGGCGCGGGTTCCGGAGTCTCCGGCGCCGGCCGTCCAGGCGGATCGTTCGCGGGATGCGCTGGTGTTGGCGACGCTGGCGGGATCGGGACTGGCGTCCATGTTCTATGAAGTGGCCTGGACCCGGGCGCTCAGCGCCATGATTGGCAGTTCGACGTATGCGTTTTCCATCATGCTGGTCACCTTTCTCGTCGGGATCGCCCTGGGCAGCGCGATCATCGGGCGCTGGCGTCCCACGGCCGGTCTACGCCTGCTGGGGTTCCTGCAGTTCGGGGTGGCCATCGGCGGGCTGATCTTCCTGGCCGGATACATCGTGCTGCCGTACGTGCTGGTGGGCATGTTGCGGGCAATGGACTATTCGTTTCCAGCGGTCCTCGCGTCGCAGTTTCTATGTTCGGCCGGGCTCATGATCTTCGCCACGCTTTGCATGGGCGCAACGCTGCCCGTGGCCAGCCAGATGGTTTCGGTCCGGATGCGGGCGCTGGGCAGTACGATCGGAGGCGTGTATTCCATCAATACGGTGGGCGCGATCATCGGGTCCGTTGCCGCCGGGTTCCTTCTGCTGCCCTATCTCGGAGCCGAGCGCACGATCCTGGCCGGATTGTTCGTCAATTCCGCGCTGGCCTTCGCTCTGCTGAGCCATGAGTCTTCCCGCAGCGCTTTCGCCCGGTGGGGCGCGCTCGCGCTGCTCGTTGTCGCGACACTCACGATGAGGGGCGGGACCTTCTGGAAACCCTCGATGCTGGACCAGGGCATTCTTGTGTACTCGCAGCAGTTTTCTTCACGGCCGGAACTGACGATTGCGGAGCACTATCAGGACACCGAAGTCACGTACTTCCAGGAAGGCAGCAACGCGACGATCTCCGTGCGGCGCGGCGAAGATTATCTGGGGCTCCGTACCAATGGAAAGGTCGACGCGTCGAATCGCGCCGACATGGCGACGCAGTTGATGGTGGGATACCTGCCGGTGCTGTATCACCCGCAACCCCGCTCGCTGATGATCATTGGATATGGATCCGGTGTGACTGTCGGCGCCGCCGCCACGCTCGAGGAACTGGAAACCATCGACTGCATCGAGATCGAGCGGGCGGTGTTCGACGCGGCGCCGAATTTCTCGTCGATCAACAAGGACAGTTACAAGAACCCCAAGGTGAAGATGACGTTTGCCGACGCGCGGCACGTGATGAATGTGACGTCGCGCCAGTACGATGTGATCATCTCCGAGCCGTCGAATCCCTGGGTGGCGGGAGTCGCCAGCCTGTTCACGTCGGACTTCTATGAGCGGGCCGCGCAGGTGCTGAAGCCCGACGGCATCTTTGCCCAGTGGGTCCAGTTGTACGAACTCGATCCGGAAGATCTCCGCATGATTCTCTACGAAGTACACGCGAAGTTTCCGGAGATGTCGGCGTGGGTGACCGGCGGCGATCTGATCATCATCGCTTCGCGCCAGCCCCAGCGGTTGAACATTGACCGTATGGTCGCGTTGGGCAAGGATCCCCGTGTGGCCGCCGACTTGCGCGATTACCTGAAGATGACCCGGCCGGAAGGACTGCTCGCCTATTACGTCACCTCAACCGGGCCGCTCGCGCAGCTGGCGGTGACCGATCGCCGCAATAGTGACGATCATCCGACGCTGGAATTTCACGCTCCGCGGCAGTTGTTCGTGCAAACGCGCGATTTGAACGCCGCGGTGCTCGATGCCGCCAGGGATGGCCTTGTCCCGCCGGGCGCGACGTCTTCAAGCTGGGAGAGGACATACACGGCAATGGTCGAGCCCTTTCTCGACATGGACCGCGTCGATCTGGCCCGTCAGGCGGTCGACAAACTCGCTCAGCAGGATCGCGCGGATGACACGCTGCTCAGTCTGGCGCGCGCGCGGATCGCACTGGCTACCGACGCGCTTCTGGAGGCGCGCCTGGCGCTCGAAAAGGCCGAGAAGGCCGCGGGCTCCGCCGGTCCGCTCGCGGCGGAGACCCAGGAGCTGTGGGGCATCCGGAGCGACAAGGAGGGGAACGGCGCGGAAGCGGCCCGCCGCTACGCGTTGGCCGCGGCGGCCGATCCTACCAGACCCACTCCGCTGAGAAAGCTGGCGGAAGCGGCTGCCGCCGAACGGCGCTGGGATGAAGCGGCTACCCGGATGGAACAGTATCTGGAGACCAATCCGAAGAATCCCAGCCTGCACTGGGCGGCCCTTGGAGAATATCGGCTCAACTCGCTCAAGATGGAGCAGGGCCTCCAGGCGATCGAGACGTCGTTGCAGTTCGACCCGTATTCGTATTGGGCGCATCTGCGTCTGGCGCGGCTGTTCGAAGACCGCAACATGCCGGCGGATGCCATCCGCGAATACGAATTCCTGGCGCGGTACGCGTTCGACCGCGATCCCGAGATCTACCTCAAACTGGCGTCGCTTTACCGCGCTGCCGGCCGGAATGACGATGCGCGCAGCGTTCTCAAGACCGGACTGCGAATGTTTCCCGCCGACGTGAATATTTATCGTCTTTATCGCGACCTGGGTGGCGTATAAATTGCTTCGATGAGCAACGAAACGCTTCTCGAGCCGCTGGAGCGGCTTGACCTCCGGAAAAATCGCAGCGTGGGCGAGATCGTCGCCGCGATGAGCCGTTCGTCGTTTGGCGCGCGCATGCTGGGCGAGGTGGCCTTCAAACTGCGGCGCTGGATCGAGGAAGGCCAGACGATCCGAGTGGTCTATGACGGATCCGAATTGCGCGATGTCTTTGTCCGGATGCAGTCGGCGGGATGGATTCGCGATGTCAGCAGAGCCGAAGATATCGGCAGGACAGCCGCTCCGGGCGAGAAGTACCTTGTGGTGGGTCGCTACTCGGAGGCCGCGGACAGGACCATCCATCAGCTCGCCGACGCCGTCTTTATCAACAAAGAAGAGCTTTCGCGTCCAGGTCAGATCCGCGATGGCTATTTCCCTGACGCTGTTTTTGCCGACCCCACGTATGTCCTGCCCGTATTGCGCTGCGCGCTCGACGAGTGGCTGAATCACAAGCGCAGTTCGGTCGAGAACCTTTTTGACGAGATCGGCGCGTGGCCTTTCGGGCGGTCGGTGATTTCCGGCGCGGCGCGTCTGGTCGACATGACCTCCGATCCGGAGTGCGTCACGTTCCTGACGCTTTCCGGCGCCATGACGATCGCCAAGATGGCGTTCGTCATTTGCGACATGATCGATCTCGGAATGGTCCATGGCATCTCGTCCACCGGAGCGTTGATGGCCCACGGACTGATCGAAGGCGTCGGTCTGCGCCATTACAAACACAACCCCGCGCATTCGGATCTGTTTCTCGCCGAGCACAAGTTGAACCGGGTGACCGACACGCTGGAGCCCGAGGAGAACTTTACGCACATCGAACACATCGTCGATGAAGTGCTGTGGACCTTCGATTCGACAAATCCCATCTCGCCCAGCCAGTTTCATGCGGCGATCGGGAAATATCTGGCCGAGCGCTTTCCCGGGGAGCGGGGCATTCTGAAATCGGCCTACCTCAGGAAGGTTCCCGTGCTGTGTCCCGCGTTTGTCGATTCTGAAATCGGCAATGATCTCTATGTGCACAACGAACGGCGCCGCAGGCAGGGGCTGCAACCTTTGATCGTCTGGCCGGAACTGGATTCCGCCTTGTTGATCCGCATGATGACCGAGACGCCGCGCGCGGGAATCTTTTCGGTCGGCGGCGGTGTGCCCCGCAACAACACGCAGAACGTTGCGCCTCTGATCGAGATCGCCAACGAGCGGCTTGGCAGCGATCTTCCGCCGCGCATGTTCAGCTATGGCTGCCGGATCGCGCCCGATGCGATGCACACCGGTCACCTGTCGGGCTGCACCTATTCAGAAAATGGATCGTGGCGGAAGATGGACATCGAGCACGGACGGTTTGCCGAGATTCGCGCCGACGCCACCCAGGTTTGGCCCTTCATTGTCCGATACGCCATGGATCGAAAGGAAACAGCCACTGAATGAACCGACGGACTGCGCTGGGAATGCTCGTCGGCTTGGCGCTGATGTCGCTGGCGTCGACAGGCGTGGCGCGCGCCGACGTGTTCGACGATATCCGCAGCGGCAGGAAACTGCTGTGGGGAGGCGATCAGGAAGGCGGCGGTCCTTACGTCTTTCCCCGGGATGACCGGCCCACCGAAGTAACCGGTTTTGAGGTCGACCTCGCCAAGCGCATTGCGGCCTTCCTGAAGGTCGATCCGGAATTTACCCAGGGACAATGGGACAAGATGCCCGACATGCTGCGCGCCGGGAAGGTCCACGTCATTCTGA
>DASUFH010000366.1:0-9064 GCA_036274645.1 Terriglobia bacterium | reverse complement strand
GGAGCAATCGAAACTTCCCGTCGGGCGACGAGGGCATACCCAGTACGCTGCTGAGAGCTTTGGGGCCTCCCGCCGTTTGCAATCGGGTTAGATTTGCTCCGGGCTGAAATCCGCCACGGAAGGTCACCTCGGAATACAAGTTCGCGGGGCTATCCGAAATCATGAACGTCAGTTCGTTCGAGCCAATCGTGGGAGTGTCTCCGCTCTCGGCAATGAACCTTCCAGTCAAGATCCGCATCGGGACCTCCATCGGCGGATTGGGCCCCTGCGCCAGCGTAATATTGACGTTCTCCAGCGTTTCACCGGCGGAAACGGTAATCTCGGACGCTTCCTCGAGATTGTCGGTTCCGGGATAAAAGGTGCCCTGCGTTGTGGCGCGCCCGACATTGGAAAACAAGTAAAAAGGCATAGGGCGCGAAACAACGACAACCTGCATGGTTTCGCCCGCTTCATTGACCGACGCAACAGTGGCGCCCGCAAGGATGACGTACCGGCCCGGATTGAGGTTTTCGATCCGGAAGTTCCCGCTCTCGTCCGTCGTGCCTATCGCATTCATTAATCGATTTGCGGACTGCGCAGCTAATATGCTGACACCTGCCGCGGACGCACCATTCGGCGTCTGGACGTGTCCGGTAATGACGGCTCTTTGCTGCCCGAGAACGGGTATGGAGAACAGAAAAACCAGAAGCGGGAGGTACTTTCTCATACGGGTCCCTTTCGTCAGGTCGAGCGGAACTAGTCCGGATATTCTCGCCCATCTTCGCCTGAAGTTCCACTTTCGCGGGAGTCGTCGAAGATCTGCGTATACGGAGGAGGATTATTTCGGTCCGAAAGAGTAAAGGGCCTGTATAAGGTGTGGTGATGATGAAACTTTTGTCCGTCGCCTTTTTCCTGGCGGTCATTCCCGCCGCGGACCCGGTGTCGGCGGTCCGCTTTCCTGAAAATCCGTTGTTGACGTTGAAGTCCTCGCCAACGGTCGGCGACAACATCAACGGCCCCAGCGTGATCCGGGTTCCCGACTGGGTTCCGAACAAGCTGGGCAAGTACTACATGTACTTCGCGCATCACCGCGGAATGTATATCCGTCTGGCGTACGCCGATTCGCTGCACGGTCCGTGGAAGGTTTATGAGCCGGGCGCGCTGAATGTTTCGGAGACCGCGTTTTACCGGCCGCAGCCTGATCCGGACGCGGAAATCTACGGCGTTTACACCCACGTCGCGTCCCCCGAGGTCTATGTGGACGAGGCGAACAAGCGGCTGATCATGTGGGTCCACGGTCAATTCTCGGACGGTAAGAAGTGGCCCGAAGACCCGCAGGAGGCGCACGCCTGGCTGCGGCAGAACGGTTACTCGCAAAACACACAGGTCACGGTGTCGACCGATGGACTCCACTTCAAGGCGCAACCCGCCATCACGGCGGATCCCTATCTGAGGGTTTTCGAGTACAAGGGGGAGTTTTACGGGATTGTGCGTCTGGGGCGGCTCGTTCATTCTTCCGATCCGCTGGAAAAATTCGAGGCGGGGCCCAGCCCGTTCCGCGACACACCGTACAACAATCAGGTGCGCCACGTTGCGCTGTTCAGAGACGGCGACACGCTCCATGTGTTTCTGTCCGTTATCGGGGCGGCGCCAGAAAAGATCGTTCACACGACCATCGCTCTCACGGGGGACTGGAAGGAGTGGAAGGTCGGCGCGTTCGACGATGTCCTGACTCCCGAGACGCGCTATGAGTGTCCGGACTGGCCGGTGAGGCCGTCGGAAGTCGGAGAGATCTACGGCGCCGCGCGACAGTTGCGTGATCCGGCAGTGTATGTGGAAGACGGCAGGATCACGCTGTTTTACACCGTGTGCGGAGAGCAGGGCGTCGCTGCCGCCGACGTCCGGTTGGCGAAGTAGAAAGACCGTGTTTGTTCCTGCGGCTCCATCGGCGCGGACTTATTGCATCGGTTACTCGCCCGGAGCAATGTGGCGTTCTGCCGTCATTCCAGGACCAAGAATGCGAACCACGAAAATGCCCCTCCTGTCCGTCGTGTAGTAGATTGCATGGCGCTTATGGACAAAACGCCTGTAGCCTTCTCGCAGGGCGCTCACTTCGACGCCCAGTTTGGGATTATTCCCGAGTTTCGAGAGTAATTCTTCGAGGGCAGTGAAATACGTGTCTGCCTGCAACTCGCCGAATTCGCGGTAGGTATATTCATAGATGTCCGAGAGGTCTTTGTCCGCAGCCTCGGACAGCCTGTATTTAGGCACGCTTCAGCCGCTGCTTGCGTTGCCGCGCAATCTCACTTACGGAGCGCCTGCTGACGCCGCTTCTTTCGCCTTCGATAAGAAGAAATCGTAGTCTGTCGCGCTCGCGTTGATCGTGGCGAATCAAATCACGTACGTAGTCGCTGGCATTCGCAAACTCTCCGGCTTCTATTTGCGCATCAATCCATCGCCGCATTTCATCGGGCATTGATATGTTCAGCGTAGCCATATGGCAAAACTAACATACTTTGCCATCCTGAGGGCGGCGCCGGTCGGGTGAAAAAACGTTTCAAAAGCCGCCGGGAGAACAAGCGGAGAATCGAGAGCGCGAATGTCAATGCGATCGGCGAACAGTCGATCGATCTGGATCAACAATCACCTGTTCGGACGATCGCCGCCACCGAGGATCGGTCTCAACGGCTCCGGGCTGCGGCTGCAGCGCTACTCGCTGCGCTCGTGCTTTCGAGGGCCGGCAGTGGCGTATGATCCCGCCGGTAGAACTCCGTTCTCAGACCGTCCCGTGACACTCCTGCAGGGAACGCACATTCAGGCTTTCGCGCTGGAGCGCGCGGATGCCCGCGACGGCGGCGGAAGCCCCGGCAATCGTCGTGATGCAGGGAATGCGATAGTGGATCGATACCCGGCGGATCGACTTCTCGTCGAAGAACGATTCCCGCCCGAGCGGGGTGTTGATCACCAGATTGACGCGCCCGCTCTTGATGTAGTCGACGATGTGCGGGCGGCCCTCATTCACTTTGTATACCGTTTCAACCTCAACGCCGGCGTTGTGCAACACCTGCGCGGTGCCGCGGGTGGCGATGATCTGGAATCCCATTTCAACGAGGTCCTTGGCGATTTTGGCGATGAATCGTTTGTCGTGCTGGTTGACGCTGATGAACGCGACGCCGGACTTCGGCAGCACCGTGCCCGCGCTGATCTGCGCCTTCACGTAAGCTTTGCCGAACGAATCGTCCGCGCCCATCACCTCCCCGGTGGATTTCATTTCCGGTCCGAGAATCGTGTCGACTCCCGGGAAGCGGGAGAACGGAAACACCGGTGACTTGACGCAATACTGCGGCGCCTTGATTTCCGCCGGCAGGCCAAGATCGCGCAGCTTCCGGCCCACCATCAGGCGCGCCGCAATTTTGGCCAGCGGCACGCCGGTGGCCTTACTCACAAACGGAACGGTGCGTGAAGCGCGCGGATTGACTTCGAGCACGTAAACCTTTCCGTTATGCACGGCGTACTGCACGTTCATGAGGCCGACGACGTCGAGCGCCCGTCCCAGTTGAATGGTGTACTCGCGGATCGTCCGCCGCAGTTCTTCACTGAGTTGGTACGTGGGCAGCACGCAGGAACTGTCGCCGGAGTGGATGCCGGCCTCTTCGATGTGCTCCATCACGCCGCCGATGACGACTTCTTCGCCGTCGGACAGGGCGTCGACATCCACTTCGTAGGCGTCTTCCAGAAAACGGTCGATCAGCACCGGCCGTTCGCGCGACACGCTGACGGCCGCCCGCATGTAGTTGTCGAGCGCGGCTTCGTCATAGACGATGACCATGGCCCGGCCGCCCAGCACATACGAGGGACGCACCAGTACCGGGTATCCGATCTCCCTGGCGACCGCCCGCGCTTCTTCAATCGTTACCGCCGTTCCATTCTGCGGCTGGGGGATGCCGAGTTTGCGCAACAGATCTCCGAAACGCTTGCGGTCTTCCGCCAGGTCGATCGACTCCGGCGAGGTGCCGATGATCGGCACGCCGCTGCGCTGCAGATCGAGCGCGAGGTTAAGGGGCGTCTGGCCGCCGAACTGGACAATCACGCCGGTCGGACGCTCGCGGTTCACGATGTTCAGAACGTCCTCAAGCGTGAGCGGCTCGAAGTAGAGCCGATCCGAAGTGTCGTAATCCGTCGATACCGTCTCCGGATTGCAGTTCACCATGATCGTCTCGTATCCCTCTTCCTTCAGGGCGAACGCGGCGTGACAGCAGCAGTAGTCGAACTCGATGCCCTGGCCGATCCGGTTCGGACCGCTGCCGAGAATCATGATCTTCTTCCGGTCCGTCGGATCCGCTTCGTCTTCCTCTTCGTAGGTGGAATAGAGATACGGCGTGTTGGACTCAAACTCCGCCGCGCACGTGTCCACGCGCTTGTAGACGGGCGCGAGCCGGGCGTCGCGACGGCGCGCGGTGATCTCCGCCGGCTTGACGCCCATGGCCCGCGCAATTCGGGCGTCCGAGAAACCGTACTGCTTGGCTCGCCTCAGCAACTCCACGGGCAGTCCCTCGGGGGTGTGCGTGGAGAGTTCCTTCGTCATCTGCGCGAGTTCTTCGAGCTCGCGCAGGAACCACGGATCGATACGCGTCAGATCCATCAGCTCCTGGATCGTGTATCCATGCAGGAACGCCTGCAGCAGATACGACAGGCGTTCCGGGTTGGGCGTAATAAGCTTCTGCCGGATCAGGTTCGGATCGATTTGTCCCGAGCCGATCACCTTACCCGTCTCCAGCGAGCGAACGCCCTTGAAGAACGCTTCCTTGAACGTGCGTCCAATCGACATCGCCTCGCCGACCGATTTCATCTGCGTGCCGAGCGTCGAATCGGATTCGGGAAACTTTTCAAAGGCCCACTTCGGAATCTTCACCACGACGTAATCCAGCATCGGCTCGAACGACGCCGGCGTCTTCTTCGTGATGTCGTTGGGAATCTCGTTCAGCGTGTAGCCAACGGCCAGCTTCGCCGCGATCTTCGCGATCGGGAAGCCGGTGGCCTTCGAAGCCAGCGCGGACGATCGCGATACGCGTGGATTCATTTCGATCACGACGAGCCGGCCGTTTTCCGGGTTTACCGCGAACTGGATGTTCGAGCCACCCGTCTCCACACCGATCTGGCGGATCACCTGCACCGCCGCGTCTCTCATGCGCTGATATTCGCGATCGGTCAGCGTCTGGGCAGGCGCAACCGTAATCGAGTCGCCCGTGTGGACACCCATCGGATCGAAGTTTTCGATCGAGCAGATGATCACCACGTTGTCGGCCAGGTCGCGCATCACCTCGAGTTCGTATTCCTTCCATCCGAGCACCGACTCTTCAACCAGGACCTCGTGCACCGGACTCAGATCGAGACCGCGCTGGATGATTTCTTCGTACTCTTCAAGATTGAACGCGATGCCGCCACCCGTGCCGCCCAGCGTGAACGATGGACGGATCACGTTGGGGAAGCCGATGTCGGCGACGGCTTCCTGGGCCTGCTTCATGTCTCCAACGACATGGCTCCGGGGCGTCTCCAGACCGATCGCCGCCATCGCCTGTTTGAAGAGCAGGCGGTCTTCGGCCATCTTCACGGCCTTTTCGTTCGCGCCGATCATCTCGACCTTGTAGGTCTCGAGCACGCCGCTTTCGGCCAGTTCCACCGCGATGTTCAACGCCGTCTGCCCGCCCACCGTCGGCAGCAGCGCGTCCGGCCGCTCCTTCTTGATGATGGCTTCGACAAATTCCTTCGTCAGTGGCTCGATGTAGGTGCGGTTGGCTAGTTCCGGATCCGTCATGATCGTGGCCGGGTTGGAGTTGACGAGGACGATCTCGTATCCCTCCTCCCGCAACGACTTGCACGCCTGCGTGCCCGAATAATCGAACTCGCAGGCCTGGCCAATGACAATAGGACCGGATCCGATGATCAGAATTTTCCGGAGGTCCGTGCGCTTAGGCATGTTCCTTCATCAGTTTGAAAAACTTTTCGAAAAGGTAGTACGAGTCGTGAGGACCGGGCGAAGCCTCCGGATGATACTGCACGCTGAACGCGGGTACTTTGGAGTGTTCCATGCCTTCGACCGTGTTGTCGTTGAGATTGACGTGCGTAATCCGCACATCGTTGAGGTTCAGGCTTTCCGGATCGACGGCGAAGCCATGATTCTGCGCGGTGATTTCCACCTGCTTGCGGTCCACGTTCAGCACCGGATGGTTTCCGCCATGATGCCCGAACTTCAACTTGTAGGTGCGGCCGCCGAACGCCAGTCCCATGATCTGATGTCCCAGGCAGATTCCGAAAATCGGCTTCCGGCCCAGCAGCTTCTGGACATTCCGGATCGCGTAGTCCACCGCTTCCGGGTCTCCTGGTCCGTTGGAAAGAAAAATTCCGTCCGGCTTGAGCGCCAGCACATCCTCCGCCGAGGTCGTGGAAGGCACGACCGTCACTCGCGCGCCGCAATGTTGAAGATCTCTTAAAATGTTGGACTTAATGCCGAAGTCGTAAGCCACGACATGAAGTGTCGGCGCCGCCTCCACCTTGCCCAGATTCGAAAATTCGATGAAATCCGGCTGGCTTTCGGCGCTCGCGTACTGCCGCTCGATACTCACCCGGCTGGCCAGATCCCAGCCCACCATGGCCGGCGCGGCCCGCACCTTGGCGGCGAGCGAGGCGGGATCGCTGTCGATCAGGGAAACGATGCCGCGCATTGATCCCTGCCGGCGGATGTGGCGCACGAGCGCGCGGGTATCGATTCCGGAAATCACGGGAATCCGATGCCGCTCGAGATAGCTCTCCAAAGACTCATCCGATCGCCAGTTGCTCGGAATCTTCGACAGGCTGCGAACGACAAACGCTTCAAGGAACGGTTTCCGCGACTCGACATCGTCGCGGTTGACTCCGGTGTTTCCGATCAGAGGATAGGTCATCGTGACGATCTGGCCGGCATAGGAGGGATCCGTCAGGATCTCCTGATACCCCGTCATCGATGTGTTGAAGACAACTTCGCCAACCGCTTCGCCTTGAAAACCGTGACCTTCGCCATGAAATGCTCGGCCATCTTCCAGTTGAAGCGTCGCCCGGCGGGTGGAATGTATCAATGTCAATCGAGAGCCCCGATCTTGCTGACAGGCCAGTAACGGAACACTGCTTTGCCGTAAATATATTTCTCTGGGACGAGCCCCCACATCCGGCTGTCGTTCGACATGTTGCGATGATCGCCCAGCACGTAGTAGTGGCCCGGTTCAACTTTCACCGGTGGGTAGCTGCGACGGTCGCGAAATTCCGGAATCAGATAGGGTTCATCCAGCTTGACGTCATTGACGAAAATGGATCCACGCCGGACCTCGACCGTGTCGCCCGGCATGCCGATGACGCGCTTGATGTATCGCTTGGACGGATCCTTCGGATACCAGAAAACCACGATGTCTTTGCGCGAGATACTTTCGAAGTGATACACGAACTTGTTGACGAAAATCCGTTCCTGATCCACGAGCTCCGGCAGCATGCTCGTGCCTTCGACCTTCACCGGCTGGTAGAGGAACACGACGATCAGGATCGCCGTTCCCACCGCCAGGACGATGTCGCGGACCCAGCCGCGGATTTCCGCCAGAATCAATGACGTCGTTAACGCTCCGGATTGGGGAGCAGAGCCGGGTTCAGGCGCACGGGACGCCTGCGGCGCAGTCGTAGATTCAACCTCGGGTTCGGTGGCCATATACCAGAAGTTCGACGTATCGAATTGGGAATATGAAAGCGAGGCGGAACACGCCCTCAATAGACCCGGATAAGTCTATCCGATTTCCGAAATCGGGGAAAGAATCTATAGTGAGCTACGTAGTATGTCTTTGAAGAATCTTGGCGAAGATGGACTGATCCGGCGCCTGCGTTCCCGGTTTCCGGGGCCCCGGGCCGGGCTCGGCATTGGTGACGATACGGCCATTCTGGAGTTTCCCGCCGGACACCAGATCCTCTATTGCTCCGACCTTGTCGTTGAGAATACGCACTTCATCTGCGGAATGCACCCGCCGGACTCAGTTGGCTACAAGGCCGTCGCCGTCAATATCAGCGACGTCGGCGCTATGGGGGGTATCCCGATGTTTCTTCTGGTCTCCATTGCGCTGCCCGCGGATCTGGAGGCCGCCTGGGTCGATTCCTTTTACGACGGTGTCGAACGGGCCTGCCGGGAGTTCGATGTGGCGCTGGTCGGCGGCGACTCTTCCTCATCCGAACGCATCTTCGTCGACGTTTCAATGATTGGGCGCGTTCTTTCCGGAAAGGCTGTCCGGCGATCCGGCGCCAGACCCGGCGACGCCGTCTACGTTACCGGTTCGCTCGGCGGTTCCGCTGCCGGACTCGAGGCCCTCCAGCGGGGCCAGACGCCGGACTGCATGCTCTCCACCGTCCTGCGCCACCTGTATCCGGCGCCCCGCCACCGCGTGGGCGCATCGCTGGCCGGACCGGCGCACGCCATGATCGATATCAGTGACGGGCTCTCCACCGATCTCGGGCATATCGCCACCGAGTCTCAGGTGTCCATCCGCATATACAAGGACCGTATTCCCGTGTTTCCCGGCGCCGGCGAAAGGCACGCGCTGCACGGGGGCGAGGAATACGAACTGATCGTCGTTGCTGCGGACGACCTGCCATCTTCCGTCGAAGGCGTTCCGCTCACGCGGATCGGAGAGGTGGTGGATTCCAGTCCGGAGGCAGAGCTTCTGCTCGTCGACGAAACGAGCGGTCCGGAAGGCCGTCCCTTCACGCCTCGCGGCTGGCAGCATTTCTAGAAGCGTTCCCCCGGTTGTCCGATGTCCGTTGGCTGTTGTCCGCTGTGTAATGGACTCATTGGCCAGCTGGCCATTGAGTCATTGGGCGGTTCAGCCAGGTCCATTACACATCGGACAACCGGGGGGCGAGGCCTCCCCCGTTTGCTTGTCTTACCCTGACCCATAAGTGTAGGCGCCGGGCACAGGCGGTGGACGAAGTTGGGGAACGAAGAATTGATAGGCCAACTTGATGTCGTCGAGGCGTTGTTGGCCAAGCCAGATCGATTTCGTTCCCGGCTCACCGTCGC